>CAZCHU010000012.1:9175-43575 GCA_964498215.1 uncultured Mycobacterium sp.
GCGAGCGCATCGCCGACATCCGGATGACGGAAACGATGGCTGACCACCCGCAGCTTCGACGGCACCACCCGTTGACTCGCCTCGGCGAGCTCGCGGGCTCCTTGCTCACCCAAGAGCAGTCGCGGACCCAGCGACGGAACCGGAACAACCGCCGGCCGGTGCAGGACCCGGGCCAGTTCGCTGGTGTATTCCGCATTGCGTACCGGTTCAGGACCGACTGCGTTGACTGGCCCGACGAGCCGCTCGTCGTAGAGGGCTCGATAGTAGATGTCCAGAAGGTCGTCCAGCCCTATCCACGGCAGCCACTGCCTGCCGGTGGACAACCGACCGCCGAGGCCGGCCGCGAAGAGCGGGCGCAGCAGGCGCAGCGTCCCCCCTGCGGCCGATTGGACAATTCCGGTCCGCACCGTCACCACCCTCAGCCCGGCGTCGGCTGCGGGCATGGTCGCCGCCTCCCAGTCTCCGACCACGTCGGCGAGAAATCCGTCGCCGCGGCTGCTGTCTTCAGTCAACAGCGTGTCGCCGCGGTCAAACCCATAGAATCCGACTGCCGAGGCGCTGACGAACACGCGCGGCCCGTTCTCGGCGGCCGCGGCCGCTTCCGCCAGCAGGCGGGTTGGTCCGATGCGGCTGTCCCGGATTGCCGCCCGGTGCCCGTCGGTGAAGCGACCGGCGATCGAAGCGCCGGCCAGGTGCACCACCGCATCGACGTCGTCGAGCAGGCCATCAGCGGGAGCTTGCGGATTCCACGACCGCTCGTCGCCCCCGCGCGCGGGCCCTCGCACCAGCCGGATCACCCGGTGCCCACCGGTGGTCAGGAACGCGCTGAGTGCTGAGCCAACCAGGCCGGAGGATCCGCTGATGGCGATCACCAAACCGGTGGCACCCAACTCGGCGGCATGACGGTGTGCGGCGAGGTCATCGATGAGCTGACGATGCCGGTAGACAAATGTCGAGCGCAGCGTCGCGGCGGGCACCGCCGTCTCGACCTGGTCGCGCACACGAGTGTGCGCACCGTCGTCGCTGAACGTGTGCGTGTGCCGCCAGCCGCCGATGACCCGCGCCGGCCAAGACGCCGGACCGTCCGACGACAGTTCATCGACAAACCGACTATTCGCGATGTACGCCGACGGATCGTGACGGGCCACCCACCGCAGACCGGCCGGCAGTCCGATAACCGCGACCCCGTCGACCAATGAGTCCGCCTCCTGCACGACGGTCATCGGCTGCCATGGTGGCACCAGCCGCCGCATCGCACCGGGGCGCGCGTGCCAGGCCCAAACGACCTCGCGTGGATGGTCGATCAGGCTCTCGTAGTCGATACCCATATAGCCCCTGCCCTCTGGTTGTTTGTAGTGATTCGTCGCCGATCTGGAGGGGGATTGCTTCCGGCCTGTTGCGGGTAGCACCAGTGCGAGCGAGACTGGTATCGGCGGGCGATGACTGTGTCATGAGTAGCACTGAACGAACGTTTCAGGACCGCGCCGAGGCAGGCCGGGTCCTGGGACCCGAGCTTGCCCGCTGCCTCGATGCCGATGATCGTGGCCACCTCCAGGTGCTGGGGCTGGCCCGCGGTGGCGTGCCGGTCGGTTGGGAGGTCGCGTCCTATCTGCGAGCTCCGCTGGACGTGTGTCTGGTGCGCAAGCTGGGTGTGCCGAAGTGGCCGGAGCTGGCGATGGGCGCTGTGACTACCGGCGATCGTGTCGTGTTCAACGATGAGCTGATCCGCAGTCTGGGTATCAGCGACGGCCAGGTCCGCGAGGTCGTAGCCCGCGAAACTGCGGAGTTACGCCGGCGCGAGCAGGCCTACCGCGGCGATCGGGATCCACCGAAGCTGGCCGGCCAGACCGTAATTCTGGTGGATGATGGGATCGCCACCGGAGCCAGCATGACCGCTGCGGCGCGCTCGGTGAGGCAAGCTGGCGCGAGGCGGATCATCGTAGGGGTGCCGGTAGGCCCCGGCTCGGCCTGCCAACAGTTGCTCAGCGATGCCGACGAGGTCGTGTGCTCGACGATGCCCGACGATTTCGCGGCAGTCGGAGAGGTCTTCACCGATTTCCATCAGGTCAGCGACGACGAAGTGCGAGCCCTACTCGCCACCTCGACCACCGAGGACCCCGAGACCGACCTCGAGGGTTAAACCGCGGAGCTCAGCTCTTCGTACCGTCGTTTCCGGCTGGCTCTCCCGCGTCTTCGGTCGGCGCGAACACCGAGGCGTCTTCCTGCTCGGGAGCCTCCTCGGGGTAGTCCTCGTCGTAGATGACTTCGGTCCCCGCCGCTGCTTCGAGGTGGTCGTCACCCTCGTCAGGCTTGGAGCGGCTCCGCAGCGCGTCGATGATCAACAGCAGCACCCCGATGACGCTCGCGGCGATGCACACCCAGGCGATCAGCTCGTTGCTCGTGATGATTGCTGTTACGAGTGCGGCGAGGCCGACAACGGCCAGCACGAGCGCAACGATCAACATAGGTCTACCCCATCAGGTGTGGGTCGGAGGTGCACGTGACTAGTTGTTGCCCCGGTTGAACTGTGTGAACCCGGCATCGTTGTTGGCGCCGGAGTCAACTGGCGCGGCTGAGCCGCGCTGGCCTAGTTCTTCGAGCTGCGACTCGAGGTAGGTCTTCAACCGGGTGCGGTATTCACGCTCGAAGGTGCGCAACTGTTCGAGGCGGCCTTCCAGCACGGTCCGCTGCTGGTTGATGGTGCCCATGATCTCGGCATGCTTGCGCTCTGCGTCAGCCTGCAGTGCGTCGGCCTTCTCTTGAGCCTGGCGCAGTTGCGTCTCGGAGCGGGTCTGCGCGTCACCGAGCATGGCGTCAGCGCGCTGCCGGGCCTCCGAAACCGTGGTCTCGGCGGTCTCGCGCGCCTCGGTGACCATCGCGTCGGCCTGCGCGCGGGCATCGGCGAGCATCTTGTCGGATTCGGCCCGCGCGGTCCCGGTCAACCGGTCGGCGGTTTCCTGGGCCAGGGCGAGCACCTTGGCGGCGCGCACGTGCTGTTCTTCGCCTGATGCCGCAGGCGGCGGGGGCGGCGGAGGCGGCGCCTCCTGCACAGGCTGCGGCGCTGGCGGTGCGGGTTCGGGTTCCGCCTCGTAGACTGGCGCCGGCTGGGCGACGCCGGAGCGCCCCGATCCAAGCTCCCGATCCAGCTCGGCCACCCGCTGGCGGAGATCGCTGTTCTCCTCGATGAGGCGGGACAGCTCATTCTCGACGAGGTCGAGGAACGCGTCGACCTCGTCCTCGTTGTAGCCGCGCTTGCCAATAGGTGGCTTGCTGAATGCGACGTTATGCACGTCGGCAGGTGTGAGCGGCATTGTCTGCCCCCTTGAAGTCCGGACCGTCAAACGATCTCAAAGTGTAGAGCCTGGCGGAAGTAACTGGCGCCCATCCTGTCACACCAGACCCTGCGGTTGCAGGTTAGGCCATAATTAAGGGTGAAATTCAACAAAAACGAGACATTGCCCGTCTCGACCTCATAGCCGTCACAGACCCGCAGCGCCGGGCTTGCGGTGCCCGGACCACCTGCTCGGAGTCACCCTCACAGGGCCGCCCCGAACGCCAGTTGCATCCCGATGAAGGCCAGTAGCAGCAGCACCATGATCGACAGATCGAACCGCACGGCACCTATCGTGAGCTGCGGAATGATGCGGCGCAGCAGCTTCACCGGCGGGTCGGTGAGCGTCATGATCATCTCCAGCACCACCACCGTCGCTCCCCTGGGATGCCAGTCGCGACTGAAGGAACGGATGAACTCGACCACCACGCGAGCGATCAGCAGCAGCCAGAACAGGAACAGCGCGAATCCGAGGATCTCGAAGAAGAGTGACAACGACAGCCGTCCTCACTACAGGCAGATGGGTGACATTCGATAAAGACGCGTGCCGCTCAGCGCCAACAGCGCTCGGACGACTCCGCCAGCCTACCCGTCGATAACGCCGCGCCTAGACCCGAGCAGCGTTTGACGATGCCACGCCTCATTTGCTGACCGACCTATTGGTAGCCGCCGCACTACTGATATGCGTGGAAACCGGCTTCGGCGATACGGCGACGCTGCTCGGCTGTCACATCGACGTCGGCCGGTGACAGCAGGAAGACCTTTGTTGCGACTTTGTCGAAGGATCCCCGCAGGGCGAAGGCCAACCCGGCGGCGAAGTCAACGAGCCGTTTGGCATCGGCGTTGTCCATCGAGACCAGATCCATGATCACCGGCGTTCCGTCACGGAACCGTTCGCCGATGGTGCGCGCCTCGCTGTAGTCCTTGGGACGCAGCGTGGTGATCTTGGCCAGCGGGCTGCCTGCCTCGAACAGCTCAGCCATTCCGCGCGGATCCATCGCCAGCGCGCCCCGGGTTGAGCCCCGCATGGAGCCGAATCGTGGTGGGGTGCGGTCGAATTCACGCGGCGTCCGCAGTCTCGCCTCGAATCGAGGGTCGTCGAAGGCGCCAGTGAGGCCGCCGCGGTACGAGGCCGGCTCGTCATACTCACGGCGGCGGTCATCACCCGGTCCGTCATAACCGCGCGAATACCCATCGTCCTCGAAACGGTCCTCGCGGGGCCGGCGATAACTGCGTGCTGGACCGCGATCGTCGTCCTCGTAGTAATCGTCTTCATAGTCATCCAGTGGCGCCATACCGAAGTAGGCCTTGACCTTGTGCAGTGTGCTCATCCTGAGGACCCTTCTCGCGGTGCTGAGGTGTTCGAGGTGGCCGAAATATCAGCGGTATTTGGTGTCTGTGATGAAGGTGTGACTGGTGTGACTACTTCGGCTGAGGTTAGCGGGCGACGCCCCATTAGGGCGGTACCGACACGCACACACGTCGAACCATGTTCGACCGCCGATTCAAGGTCACCCGACATCCCCGCGGACAGTCCAAGTCGCTGCGGAAAGCGATGCTGTACCCGTTCGCACTCCTGCTGTAGGCGCGCGAATGCGGCGCCAGGATCGGCCCCTTGCGGCGGTACGGCCATCAAACCGACGAATCGCAACCCGGGTGCCGTTTCGACGGCGGCGGCCAATTCGTCGATGCGGCCGGCGGCCGCCACATCGACTCCCCCCCTCGTCTCGTCACCGTCCAGGCTGATCTGCAGGTAGACGCGCAACGGATCGGCGCGATGCCCTTCGTCGAGCGCTTCGGAGGCTGCCCGGTCCAAAGCGGTGATCAATCGTGCGCTGTCGACGGAGTGCACCGCGTCGGCCCAACGCGCTATCGAGCGCGCCTTGTTGCGCTGGACGCGGCCCACCATGTGCCAGCGAACGGAGCCGCAATCCGGGGCCGCGCTGATTTCGGCTACTTTCCGCACGGCTTCCTGGTCGCGGGACTCGCCGAAGGCCTGGCACCCCAAACGGTGCAGCACCAGCACGTCATCACTGGGGAAGAACTTGGTGATCGGCAGCAATTGAATATCGGAAACATCGCGTCCGGCTGCCGTCGCCGCGCGGGCAAGCCGGTCTCGTACCGCGGCCAGTGCCTCGCTCAGCTCCTGCTCGCGCTCGGCAGTCACGACTCCGGCTCCAACCAGATCAGCGACGCCATCCGACCTGTCGGGGCATCGCGGCGATGGCTGTAGAGGTTGCGGTCGGCCACCGTGCAGCGAGGATCGACGTCGATCGCAGTAACACCCAAACTGCGTAGTTGCGCATCGATTCCGACGCGCAAGTCCAGACCCGGTGTACCGCGGTGAGTGGTGGTCCGACTGCCCGGCAGTGCGCGTTCGACCTCAGCGGCCATCTCCTCGGGCACCTCATAGTTGACGCCGCTGACCGCAGGTCCGAGCAGGGCCGAGACGTCCTGAACGCGCGCACCCGCATCCACCATGGCCTCGAGCGCGCGCACAACGATGCCGCGTTGCGCCCCGGCGCGACCCGCGTGCACGGCTGCGACCACCCCGGCGCGGGCGTCGGCCATCAACACCGGCACACAGTCGGCCGTTACGACCGCAAGCGCCAACAGCGGCGTCGCGGTCACCAACCCATCGGTGTCGTCGACGGTGTCACCGAGTCGGTCGACGATCTCGACATCGACGCCGTGCACTTGGTTCATCCACACGATGCCGCCCCCCTCGCCCGCATCAGTCGGGCGCAGGCCGAGGGCTTCGCCGAGACGACGTCGGTTCGCGGCGACCGCGGCCGGGTCATCGCCCACGTGGTCGCCGAGGTTGAAACTCGCAAACGGCGGTTTGGACACACCGCCGGAACGAGTGGTGGTCACGCGGCGCACCCGGAATGTCACGGCACGACCGTAGGTTGCGTCAGTGCCGCATGAACGGCGGCACATCGACGTCGTCGTCGGAGATGCCGCCATCGTCACCGCCGATCCGCACGGTCGCGCCGTTGGTGTGCACCGGCACACTGGCAGCGTCGGAAGGCTCGAACAGCGAGGAACTCACCCGGCCGGCCTTGCCCGATGCGATCGGCTGGGTTGAGGCCGCGGCCGGCTTCTCCTCGGTCACCGGCTTACGCACGGGGCCGGTCGAGTCGAAGCCCGCAGCGATCACCGTGACCCTGACCTCGTCGCCCAGCGAGTCATCGATGACGGTCCCAAAAATGATGTTCGCGTCTTGATGCGCGGCGTCCTGGACCAGCGATGCGGCCTCGTTGATCTCAAAAAGACCCAGATCGCTGCCACCAGCCACCGACAGGAGTACGCCCTGGGCACCCTCCATCGAGGCTTCCAGCAGTGGGGAGTTGATCGCGACCTCCGCGGCTTTGAGCGCGCGCCCATCGCCACGCGCCGAGCCGATACCCATCAGGGCAGTACCCGCCCCGCTCATGACGCCCTTGACGTCGGCGAAGTCCACGTTGATCAATCCAGGTGTGGTGATCAGATCGGTGATTCCCTGCACACCGTTGAGCAGCACCTCATCAGCGCTGCGGAAGGCGTCCATCAGCGAGACCGCGGCGTCGCCCATCTGCAGCAGCCGGTCGTTGGGAATCACGATCAGGGTGTCGCAACTCTCCCGCAGAGAGGAGATGCCGTCCTCAGCCTGGTTGCTCCGGCGCTTGCCCTCGAACGAGAACGGCCGAGTCACCACGCCGACAGTCAACGCGCCCAGCTTACGAGCGATGGTCGCCACCACTGGCGCGCCGCCGGTTCCGGTGCCGCCACCCTCTCCGGCGGTGACGAACACCATGTCGGCGCCCCGCAACAGCTCCTCGATCTCGTCCTTGGCGTCCTCGGCGGCCTTGCGGCCCACCTCGGGATCCGCGCCGGCGCCCAGGCCGCGAGTCGATTCGCGCCCGACGTCGAGCTTGACATCGGCATCGCTCATCAACAACGCCTGAGCGTCGGTGTTGATCGCAATGAACTCGACGCCCTTGAGGCCCTGTTCGATCATCCGGTTGACGGCGTTGACGCCCCCGCCGCCGATGCCGACCACCTTGATCACAGCGAGGTAGTTATGCGGGGGAGTCATCGCCACACCTTCTTCGCGCAAACGCTCATCAGCGGTCGCCCTTCTTGCCTGGTTGCCTGTCGTCACGCGGAAGGTCTCCTCGGGCAAACCCTCAACCTCAACCATAGGCTTAGAGTTATGTCAAGTTGTTCCGCGCAAACAGAACGGTAGGGCCGGGTGCCGCACATAACGGGCAGGCGCGCCGAAACAACACCACAAAAATCGTGGCGGCGCGGCGGCAATCCTCACCGAGGCCACCTCGGGGCCGTCCGGCGCCTACTTGACGGTCGGCAGGTCGGGACTGGACACGTCGTAGGTCTGACCCGGCTGAGTCAGCAGGGCACCCAGCTTGAGTGCCTTTTCCTCGGTACGGTCGGTGGTCCCCCAGACCACGACACGACCGTCGATCAAGGTGAGCGTTATCGAGGCGACCGACGGCGCCGACACGCGGCCCACCAGGGCGGCGACATCGGGCCGCAACGATGTCATCACCTGCAGCGCCGCCATTGTCGCCGGGTCGTGGGGACCCGGGTTCTCCGTGTCCAGGTACGGCACGCCCGGCGGCGGAGGAGCCGTGGCGAAGTCGACCCCGTCGCGATCGAACAGGTGCACCCCGTCTGGATAGTCCCTCACCACGACCGGAATCCGCTCGACGGCGGTGACCCGCAGCGTCGATGGATACTGGCGCTGAACGCGTACCGAAGCGATGCGGCGAATCTCGGCCACCCGCTCGGCGACCGCATCGGTGTCCACTTGCAACAGCGGAGTTCCCGGCGCCACACTGACGGCGTCGAGCACCTCCTCCTGGGTGACCGCGTCCAGCCCGGTGACGACGACACTGCGGGTCGACATCAGCGGGGTGAAGTACAGCAGCAGCCCGAGACCCACGATGACCACTGCAGTCACCGCGGTCCACATCAACAGCTTCAGCCCGCGAACGGTTCCGCGACCGAGCGCCTTCGTCTCCGGCTCGGCCTTTCCCAGCGCCCGGCGCTTGGCCTCGCGGCGGGCCTCCTCGATGGCAATGGCCCTCTCCTGGGCCGCCCGCCGTTGCTCACGTTCCCGCCGGGCTCGGCGGCGCGGGCCCTCGGTGTCCTCGACGCCCGCTGCCGGGTCCGGCGCGGCGGTCCCCTGGGATTCGGCGGACTCGGCCGCCGGGTCCGGCGCGGCCGCCTCGCCCGCTGTGGCTGCCGGGTCTGACTCGTCGCCCACAGCACCGGGTTCGGGCTCGCCCGAATTCGGCTCGGTCATCGCCGGACCGTGTCCAGTCCGCCGGCCGCGTCGCGGTCGGCCTTGACCTGCAGCACGGCGAGAATCTCCCTGCCGAGCATGGTCACGTCGCCGGCGCCCATCGTGACGATCACGTCGCCGGGTTCAGCGGCGGCAGCGACCCGCTCGGACACCGCCGAGAAGTCGGGCTCATAGCTCACCGGTGCCGTCACCGCCGCGGCGACGGTGGCTCCACTCACACCGGCCAATGGCTGCTCTCGCGCCGCGAACACGTCCAACACGAAGACCTCGTCCGCAATATCCAATGCCTGACCGAACTGAACCGCGAAAGCTTCGGTCCGGGAATACAAATGCGGCTGAAAAACCACGATGGCGCGGCCCGGTCCATGCTGTGTCGCGACGGCGCGCAACGCCGTCAACGTCGCACTGACCTCGGTCGGATGGTGCGCGTAGTCATCGAAGACACGGACACCGTTGGCGGTACCGACCAATTCGAAGCGACGCCGCACACCCTCGAACCCGGCCAAACCCTCGAGAACCACCTCGGGGGCAGCACCTGCCTCGATGGCCGCCAAAAGTGCTCCGAGTGCATTGAGGGCCATGTGGCGACCCGGCACCGACAGCCGCATCACCCGCGGTTCGGCCTCACCACGCAGCTTGATGCGCGCAACAGCGCCGGTCCCCCGCTGCCCCCAATCCAGCAGGGTCGCATCCAGGTCATCGCCGCTTCCGTAGCGCAGGACCCGGATTCCCATCTGCTCGGAGCGCCGACCCAGTGCCGCCGCACCTCGATCGTCGTCGCAGACCACCAACTTTCCACCGGGCTCGATGCGCTCGACAAACTGGTCGAACACAGCGGTGTAGGCCTCGACGCTGCCGAAGAAATCCAGGTGATCTGCCTCGATGTTGGTGACCACCACGACGTTGGGACGGTATTCCAGAAGTGAGCCGTCGCTTTCATCAGCCTCGGCGACAAAGCACGTCCCGCTGCCGTGATGGGCGTTGGTGCCCGCCTCACCGAAATCGCCGCCCACCGCGAAGGACGGGTCGAATCCGCTGTGCTGCAACGCCACGATCAACATCGAAGTGGTGGTGGTCTTGCCGTGGGTGCCGGTCACCATCAACGTGGTGTGCCCCGCCATCAGTTTCGCCAGCACGGCCGGTCGCAGGATCACCGGAATACCCCGCCGGCGCGCTTCGACCAGTTCCGGATTGGTTTTCGGGATGGCCGCATGAGTGGTGACCACCGCCGTCGGACCACCCTCCAGCATGTCCAGCGACGAGGCATCGTGCCCGATGCGGATCGCCGCGCCGCGCGCCCGCAGGGCGATCACCCCCCGTGATTCCTTGGCATCCGATCCCGACACCATGCCGCCGCGATCCAGCAGGACGCGCGCGATTCCCGACATGCCTGCCCCGCCGATGCCCACCATGTGCACCCGGCGCAACTCATCGGGCAGGTCCATCTCGCTCATCGCCACCGCCCTTCGCGCCCGGCCTGGGCGACGTCAAGCGCGACCTCAGCCACAGTCCGCGCAGCATTACGGTGCCCCGCCGATGCCGCGGCGGCCGCCATCGCCGTCAGCCTGGCCTCGTCGTTGAGCAGAGGGGCCACCGTGTCGGCGACGAAGCCCGCGGTCAGTTCCCGATCATCGACGATCATCCCGGCACCTGCAGTGACGACTGGCAGCGCATTGAGGCGTTGTTCGCCGTTGCCGATCGGCAGCGGCACATAGACCGCGGGCAGGCCGACTGCGGTGACCTCGGCAACCGTCATCGCCCCGGATCGGCAGATCGCCAGGTCGGCCGCCGCATACGCCAACACCATCCGGTCCAGGTACGGCACTGCGACGTAGGGCGGCCCCCCGGTGATCGGGACGGGCAGGTCGAGGGTGTTCTTCGGCCCATGTACGTGAAGTACCGAGATACCTTTTCTAGCAAGGCTTTCCGCAGCCGCGGAAACCGCGCCGTTGAGCGATTGAGCACCTTGTGAGCCGCCGAATACCAACAGCACCCGGGCGTCGTCGGCGAAGCCGAAATGCGCTCGCGCCTCGGCGCGCAGAGCCATCCGGTCCAGCGTCGTGATCGCCTCCCGCACCGGGACGCCAACGACCTCCACGCGCCGCAAGCCCGGATCGGGCACCGCGGAAAGTATCCGCCTTGCCGACCTGGCACCCACCCTGTTGGCCCAGCCCGCACTGGCGTTCGCCTCGTGCACGACGGCCGGAACCCGCCTGCTCGGTCGAATGCTGCGCGCGGCCAGATAGGCGGGCAGGGCGACGTATCCGCCGAACCCGATGAGGACGTCGGCGTCGACGTCATCGAGGACGGCCCGCGTCTGCTTGACCGCGCGCCGCACCCGCCCGGTCAGCCGAAGGAGATCAACGGAGGGCTTCCTGGGTAACGGCACCGGGGTGATCAGCTCAAGGTGGTATCCGCGTTCCGGAACGAGTCGGGTCTCCAAACCCCGCTCGGTGCCCAGCGCGGTAATGCGCACTCCCGGATCGAGTGCAGTGAGGGCGTCGGCGACCGCCATCGCCGGTTCGATATGGCCCGCCGTCCCACCGCCGGCGAGAACCACAGAGATCGCCCTCACCCGTAACGCTGACCTTCCAGTGTGCGAGCCCGCCGGCCCTGCTTGCGCTGGCCAGCACCATATCCGACCGAGGACCTGCCCGCCGAAACCGGCTGCTTTCGGCGGGCACCGCCGGAGCCGCGCGCCGGACGATCGTCGGTGCGGGGCGCGCGTGTTCGCTTCTTGGCCTGCTTCTGCCCAACCTGGGCCGACGAGCGAGCCGCACGCGAGGACAACCGGTCGCGCAGAGCCTCGGTGCGGGTCGGGACGTACGGCGCCGGTAGCGGTAGTCGCAGCAGCCGGTTGACCCGGTCATCGCGGCCCGCCCGCAGCGCCGCAACCGCCTCGGGTTCGTGACGCGCAGCATTGGCCATGATGCCGATCATCAGTAGCGTCGTCGCAGTCGATGTACCACCGGCCGAGATCAGCGGCAGCTGCAACCCGGTGACCGGAAGCAACCCCACCACGTAGCCCACGTTGATAAAGACTTGGCTCAGGATCCACAGGGTGGCAGTGGCGGTGAGCAACCGCAGGAACGGGTCAGCCGACCGGCGCGCGATCCGCATGCCGGTATACGCGAACAGTCCGAACAGGCACAACAGCCCGGCAGCGCCGATGAAACCTAGCTCCTCGCCGATGATCGCGAAGATGAAGTCGTTGTGGGCGTTGGGCAGGTAATTCCACTTCGCTGCACCCTGCCCCAACCCGTCCCCGAAAATACCGCCGTTGGCCAGCGCGAACCTGGCCTGCCGCGCCTGGTATCCCGATCCCTGCGCGTCGGCACCAGGATTCAGCCAAGACTGCACGCGATCGGATCGATAGCCTTCCGATACTGCAAGGACCGCCCCCGACAGGATCACCGCTCCCAGCGAACTCAGGAACACCCGCAGCGGCAGCCCGGCGTACCAGAGCAGGCCGAGCAGGATCACGCCCATCGACATCGTCTGTCCCAGGTCGGGCTGCGCGACAACGAGCGCCAGCGCGATCACCGCTGCGGGGACCAGCGGAATGAGCATCTCGCGCAGCGACGCGCGCTCCATCCGGCGGGCCGCCAGCAGGTGGGCACCCCAGATCGCGAGGGCGATCTTCGCCAGCTCGGATGGCTGCATGGAGAAACCCGACACCACGAACCAGCCGCGGGATCCGTTGGCCACCTTCCCGATTCCCGGTATCAGCACCAGGACGAGCAAGACGATGCTGAGGACGAAGCCCGCGAAAGCGAACTTGCGCATCACGTTCACCTTCATCCTGAGCGCGATGTAGAACGCACCCAGGCCGATGAGTGTCCACAGCAACTGCTTGGCGAAGACCACCCACGGCGAACCGTCTTGGTCATAGGAGTACACACCGGAGGCCGACAACACCATGGTCAGGCCCATTGTGGTCAGCAACGCGGCAACGGCAATGATCAGGTGAAACGAGGTCATCGGACGTCCGAGCCACGCCCCGAACCGAGTCCGCGGGCCATGCGGAGCGGTCACCGTCGGGGTGACCTGATCGTCGGCGGCGGGGTTGGCGCGACGGTTCCGCAACCGGGTGAGAATGCTGCTCACGGTGCTTTTTCCGTGTTCGCCATCTTCAACCTACTTCGCCCGACTCTGCTCGTTTACCCGACGACGGCACGTACCGCTGCCGCGAACGCATCTCCGCGCTGTCCGTAGCCGCTGAACTGATCGAACGAGGCGCCCGCCGGGGCGAGCAGCACCGTGTCGCCCGGCCGAGCCAGACCGCGAGCGGCGTCGACCACAGCCGTCATCACCGCCTCAGCCACCGACCGCTCCCCTACATCCACAGCTCGAGTCACATAAGTAACATCTGACTCACAGGAATCAGGTTTCTCAAGCATCTCAGAATCCTCCCCCGTCACAAGCTCCACAACGGGGACATCCGGTGCGTGTCGCGATAACGCCTTGCCCACGACGATGCGGTCCTCGCCGATCAACACCGCACCGACCAACCGATTGGCGATCGCCGAGACCAGCCCATCGGCCGAGGCGCCCTTGAGCAGGCCCCCGGCCACCCAGACCACCCGCGGATAGCCACTGATCGAGGCTTGGGCGGCGTGCGGATTGGTGGCCTTGGAGTCATCCACGTAGGTGATGCCGTCGGCGACCGCGACGACTTCAGCACGGTGCCGACCCACCCGGAATGTCGACAGCGCGTCAGCGATCGCCGATGCCGGCACGTCTACCGCACGCGCCAGACAGGCCGCCGCCAACGCATCGAGCTCACCAACCGGACCTCCCACCGGGATCCCGGCCGTCTCGGCAAGCACCAAGCCGTCTCCAAAGGCGTTGTCGACGAGCGCACCGTCACGGACGCCGACCTCTCCGGGTCCCGGATCACCCAACCGGAAACCCACCCGCATCGGCGCAGGGGACGCCTCCAGCAGCCGGGCCGCGACCGGGTCATCGAGTCCGCCGACCGCCACTCGTCCGGTCAGCACACCCGCCTTGGCGTGTGCATACGCCTGAAAAGAGCCATGCCAGTCCAGGTGGTCCTCGGCGACATTGAGCACGACCCCCGCTTCCGGGCGCAGCGAGGGCGCCCAGTGCAGCTGGAAACTCGACAGCTCGACGGCGAACACATCGACGGGTTGGTCCAGCAGCTCGAGAACCGGTTCACCGATGTTGCCGCACAGCGCTGCCCGCCGTCCCGCCGCATCGAGCATCGCGAACAGCATCGATGTCGTCGTGGTCTTGCCGTTCGTGCCTGTCACGACCAGCCATTGCCGCGGCGGCCCGTACCGGCCCGACTGGTCCAGTTGCCAGGCCAACTCGACGTCACCCCATACCGGGAGGCCTGCCGCGGCAGCCGCGGTCAGTACCGGCGCGGTGGGTGGGAGTCCGGGGCTGGTGACGACGAGCTCGAAGTCGGCTATCTGCTCGACGGCGCTGCCGGGGTCGACGACGGCAACCCCTTGTTTTGCAAATGAGGTCAGGGCCGACAGGTTGTCGTCGGTGAGCGTTGCGCGTACCCCCAGCGGGGCCAGGGCGGCCAGCACAGCGCGGCCGGTGATCCCCGCACCCGCCACGAGCACAGTGGTACCCGGCGGGATCAAGTCGAACGCCTCAGCCACCAACGGTGGTCAGCCACTCGCCATAAAAAAGCGCCACACCCAGCCCACAGGCGATCGCGGTCAGCAGCCAGAACCGAATGATGACGGTCGTCTCAGCCCAACCCACCAGCTCGAAATGGTGGTGGAAGGGCGCCATTCGGAACACTCGGCGACCGGTGGTGCGGAAGGCCATGATCTGCACGACCACCGAGGTGACCTCGGCAACGAACAGGGCGCCGAGCACCACTGCGAGCATTTCCGTGCGGCTGGTCACCGACAGGCCGGCGATGATGCCGCCCAGTGCCAACGAGCCGGTATCGCCCATGAAGATCTTGGCCGGTGCGGCGTTCCACCATAGGAAGCCGACGCACGCTCCCGCTGTGGCCGCCGCGATGATCGCGAGGTCAAGGGGGTCACGAACGTTGTAGCAGCCCACACCCGGGCTGGTGGCGCAGGCGTTGCGGAACTGCCAGAAGGTAATGAGCACATATGCCGCGCAGACCATCGCCATGGCACCGGCCGCCAGCCCGTCGAGCCCGTCGGTGAAATTCACGGCGTTGGACCAAGCGCTGACGATCACCACGCAGAAGAGCACGAAGACCGCGGGCGTGAGTGTCACTGTCGCGATCTCCCGCACGTACGAAAGCTCAGGGCTGCCCGGTGTCAACCCGTCGGCATTGCGGAACTGCAGCGCCAGCACGCCGAACAAGACGGCGGCAACGAGCATCCCGACGGTCTTGGTGGTCTTGTTCAGCCCGAGGTTGCGCGCGCGCCGGATCTTGATCAGGTCGTCAATGAACCCCACCGCACCGAGCGCGGTCGCCAGCCCCAAGAGGAGCAGGCCGGAGGCGGCAGGGCCCCCACCGCCGATCATCAGACCGACCAAGTGGGTGCCGAGATAGCTGGCCCAAATGCCCGCGACGATCGCCACCCCGCCCATCGACGGGGTGCCGCGCTTCTTGTGATGGCTCGGCGGACCGTCCTCGCGGATCTCCTGACCGAACCCCTGCCGGACAAACAGTTTGATCAACACCGGGGTCAGGAGGATCGACACCGTCAGTGCGATCCCGACCGCGATGAGTATCTGCATCATCGGCGACCAGCCCCCTCGGCCGGGGCATCGGCAACCAGCGCCTCGGCCAACGCACCTAGCCCGGCAGCGTTGGACGCCTTCACCAACACCACATCACCGGCGGCGAGTTCGGCGCGCAGCAGTTCCAGTGCGGCGGCGGCGTCGGTGACCGCGACAGCCTCAGACCCCCACGATCCCTCCATGACCGCCCCCTGCAGCATGGCGCTCATAGGCCTCCCGGTCCCAACGACGATGAGTCGAGAGATATCTAAGCGCACCGCGAGCCTGCCGATGCAGTCGTGCTCGGATATCGCTTCCTCACCGAGCTCAGCCATCTCGCCCAGCACCGCCCAACTCCGACTCTCCGGGGGCCCCTGACGCCCCATCCAGGCCAGCGCTTTGAGCCCGGCCCGCATCGAGTCCGGGTTGGCGTTATAGGCGTCGTTGACGATCGTGACACCGTCCCCGCGCGTGCTGACCTGCATCCGCTGCCGTGAAGCCGGGCCCGCAGTGCGCAACGCCGTGGCAATCTGCTCCAGGTCAGCACCGCATTCCAGCGCAACGGCTGCGGCGCACAACGCATTGGACACCTGATGGTCACCGTGCACCGCCAACGAGACGGATGCCTGGGCGCCACCGGCACACAGCGTGAAGGAGGGCCGGGCAAGCGGGTCGAGAACGACGTTCTCCGCCCAGATGTCTGCGCGCGCCTCGACCGATGAGCTTGCCGAGACTCCGGTGGACCGACCCACCCGCACCACACGCGCGGCGGTTTTGTCGGCCATCCCGGCCACCACGGGATCATCGACATTGAGGATCACCACCCCGGACGACGGGACAGCCGCAGGCAGCTCCGACTTCGTCGCAGCGATGGCCTCACGCGTTCCGAACTCACCGAGATGGGCGGTACCGACGTTCAGGACGGCCGCGATCGACGGTGGCGCAATCTCGGCAAGTGCGGCGATGTTGCCCGGATGCCGCGCCGACATCTCCAGTACGAGGTATTCAGTGGACGGAGTGGCCCGTAGCACCGTCCATGGATGACCGAGCTCGTTGTTGAAGGAGCCGGGCGGGGCGATCACCTCGCCCAATGGCGTCAGCACCGCCGCTATCAAGTCCTTGGTCGACGTCTTACCCGAGGATCCGGTCAGGCCGACGATAGTCAACCCACCGGTGACCAGCTCGGCGGCCACCGCGGTAGCCAGTTTCGCCAACGCGGCAAGCACTGCGGCACCTGAGCCGTCGGAGTCATACTCCAGGACACCCGCGGTACCGGCGGAACCCTCACCCGAGCGTTGCACCGGGTCTACGACTATCGCGGGCACGCCGACCGGACGGGCCGCCAACACCGCCACCGCGCCCGCGGCCACCGCAGCCGACGCGAAGTCGTGACCGTCGGAACGCGCGCCGGGCAGCGCGAGGAAGAGCCCACCGGCCGTTACCGCCCGCGAGTCGAATTCGACGCTTCCGGTGACGCGAGTGGTCGCGGCCGCCTCCGCGCCGATGTCGGTGAGGCGGCCTCCGGTGATCTCGGCGATCTGGGCCAGCGAGAGTTCGATCACCTGTGGCCCCCCGGGGACGTCAAGGCCTGCAGAGCGCGGAGCAGTTCGTCGCGATCGTCGAACGGCCGTGTCCGGCCCCGACTGGTCTGACCGGCCTCGTGCCCCTTTCCGGCGATCAACACGATGTCACCCGTTCGGGCCCATGCGACTGCGTGCTCGATCGCCGTACGCCGGTCGCCGATTTCCACCACCTCGGCTGCGCCTGTGCCCGCGCCCGCGGCGATCGCAGCTCGAATAGCTGCGGGATCCTCGTCGCGCGGGTTGTCGTCGGTCACCACCACAAGGTCGGCGAGTTCGCCGGCTACCTGTCCCATCGGCCCTCGTTTGCCCGGGTCACGGTCGCCGCCAGCGCCGAAAACGACGCCGAGTCGGCCGGTGGCCTGCTGGCGCAGGGTCTGCAGGACTGCGCGCAGCGCTCCAGGTTTGTGCGCGTAGTCGACGAGAGCAAGAAAATGTTGTCCTGTGTCGACGGCCTCCAGCCGTCCGGGCACGGTGGCCTCCCGCAGCCCGGGGGCGGCCTGCTCCGGTGACACCCCCACTGCATCCAGAAGCGCAGCGGCGAGCAGACCGTTGGCCACGTTGTAGCGCCCGGGCAGTGCGATCCGCAGACCATGATGGACGCCGGCGGGGTCCACCGCGACAAAGTCCTGAGTTCCGCCATCACCGGTGGCGATGTCATCGACAACCCAGTCGGCAGTTCCCAGCACACTCACCGTCACCGCCCGGTGGGCACGCGCGGCCATCGCCCGACCCCAATGGTCATCAACACACACCACCGACACCGCGGCGTGCGCCGTCGACTCTGGGTCGAATAGCCGGGCCTTGGCCTCGAAGTAGTCCTCCATCGACTCGTGAAAGTCCAGGTGGTCGCGTGACAGATTGGTGAATCCACCCACCGCGAACGACACGCCATCGACACGGCCCAGGGTGAGCGCATGGCTGGATACCTCCATCACGACGGTGTCCACGCCCTGCTCGACCATCACCGCCAGCAGCGCCTGCAACTGGGGGGCTTCTGGCGTGGTGAGTGCGCTGGGCTGCTCGCGCCCGTCGATACGGACGCCGACGGTGCCGATCAACCCGGGCATCCGGCCCGCCGAACGCAGGCCCGCCTCGACCAGATAGGCCGTGGTGGTCTTACCTGAGGTGCCGGTGACACCGATGACACGCAGACGCCGTGACGGATGACCGTAAACAGCCGACGACACTGCCCCCAGCACTGCCCGTGGCGTCGGGTGGACCAGCACAGGCACTCCGAGTGCGCCGCCGATCTCGGCCACACCGTCCCGGTCGGTCAGGACGGCGACCGCACCGCGCGCTACGGCGTCGGCCGCGTAACGCCCACCGTGCGCCCTCGCGCCAGGTAGCGCGGCGAACAGATCCCCAGCCTCGGCATCTTGCCCACGCAGGGTGACACCGGTGACCCGGATGTCGGGAACCTCGGCTACCCGTGTGGTTTCCAGTGATACTCCGGCCAGCAGATCAGCAACGGCGGCCAACGGCAGGCCGACGGGATGGGAGGGTCGCAGATTCATGGCCCTGACACAGTACCGACCGCGGCAATCGGCTCAGTCCGCCTGAAGCGTCAGCGGGGCTCCTGGATCTGCCGACAGCGGTACATTTTCCCGCCGTAACAACCAGGAGGCGATGTTGTGGAACAGGGGTGCTGCCGACGACCCGGGCGAGCCGTCAGCGGCTCGATGCGGCGCGTCCAACATCACGCCGATTACGTATCGCGGGTCATCAGCCGGAGCCATCCCCGCAAAGGTGATCCAGTACACGTCGTCGTAGTAGCAACCGCAACCGGGATCGATCTGCTGGGCGGTGCCGGTCTTGCCCGCGATCTGGTATCCCTCGACCGCCGCTTGCGGGCCGGTGCCCTGCTGAACACCACGCGGATCGCGTTGTACGACCGACCGGAACATATCGCGCACCGTGCGGGCCGTCGCGGCCGACACCACACGAACGCCATCGGGTCGAGGCTCTTCCGATCGAGTGCCATCCGGCGCGATCGTCGCTTTGACGATGCGCGGCGCAATGCGCACTCCGTCGTTGGCAATGGCCTGATACATACCGGTCATCTGCAACAGGGTCATCGAAAGCCCCTGCCCGATAGGCAGGTTGGAAAAGGTGCTGCCCGACCACTGGTCGATCGGAGGCACCAAACCGGCACTCTCGCCAGGTAACCCGACGCCGGTGCGCTGCCCGAGACCAAACTTCCGCAACATCTCGGCGAAGCGCTCGGGACCGATACGCTGCGCCAGCATCAACGTGCCCACGTTCGATGACTTTCCGAACACCCCGGTGGTCGTGTACGGCAGCACCCCGTGCTTCCACGCGTCGCCGACGTTCACCCCGCCCATATTGATGGAGCCCGGAACCTGCAGCACCTCATCGGGTTTGGACAAACCTAGCTCGATGACGGTCGCAGCGGTGACGATCTTGTTCACCGAGCCCGGTTCGAAAGGCGAGGACACCGGGAGGTTACCCAGCTCGCGATCCTCCTGCCGGCTGAGATCCTGGCCGGGGTCGAACGTGTTGTCGTTCGACATCGCCAGCACCTCACCGGTTTTGGCATCCAGCACCACCGCTGAGGCGTTCTTCGCCCCGGATACGTCCTTGGCCAACTGCACCTGCTGCTGGACGTAGAACTGGATGTCGTCATCGATGGTCAGCATCACCGTCGAACCGTTCACCGTGTCGTGGCGATTGCGATAGCTGCCCGGGATGACCACGCCATCGGAACCGCGATCGTAGGTCACCGAACCGTCGGTACCGGCGAGCACCGCATCCAGCGAGTCCTCCAACCCCAGCAGGCCGTGACCGTCCCAGTCGATGCCGCCAACGACGTTGGCGGCCAGCACTCCGCCGGGATATTGACGCACATCCTGACGCTCTGAGCCGACTTCCGGGAACTTCGTGGTGATGCTGTCGGCGATCGCCGGATCGACGGCCCGCGCGAGGTACACGAACGTCTCGTTGCTTCGCAGCTTCTTGAGCACCGTGGCGGCGTCTGGCTTGTTATCCAGCCGGGCGGCGACCCCTGCGGAAATCTCGCGCAGCCGCCGGTCCGGGTCGGGAGCCTCCGAATCCGCCGACCTGGCCTCCTCCAACTGCTTGCGGATCTTGGCCGGCTGGAACGTCAGGGCGCGGGCCTCGATAGTGAACGCCAGTTTGTCACCGCGACGATCGACGATCGCGCCACGCAACGCAGCATCGATGTCAGTCACCTTCAGCTGGCTGGCCGCCTCGGCACGCAGCCCCTCGGCACGCGGCACCTGCAGCGTGAACAACTGGGCAGCCGCCACCACCAACAGCAGGAAGATCGCCGCATTTCCGGCGCGATGCCGGAATACGAACGATGCGCTGCGCAAACCGCCCTGGGGTGCCGCCTGCCGGGTGCGTCGTGACCGCGCGGAACGCTCCTGGGTGGGCGCAGCTTTCGCCGAGTTCGCCGCGCGGCCCGGACGGCCAGCCTCCCGGCTCACGCCGCCGCCCCCGGTACGGGCCTGAACTGTTCCACGCCCACCGGCGCGCCTGGCGGGCGCGTGAACTCCGGAGAGAGCAGAGGGGTTCCGGCATCCACCGGCGCATCGAATCGGTCAGCCGGCGCGACCACTCCGACCCCAGGAGTCCCGGGTACAGCCAGTGGGCTAGGCCCCGGTGCAGGCAACTGACCCGGGACGGTATGCGGAACCTCAAAACCTGGGGTGACCGCTGAAGTACCTGGGGTGACCGCTGAAGTCCCCGGGGGCACACCCTGGACTGGACCCGGCAACGGCCCCGTCACCGCGGTCCGCCCGGTGACCGGAGGAATTCGGACGGGCACCTCAAGCGGCGCCACCCGCGGTGCCGGCGGCGCGGGCGGTGTCGGCGGTGCAGGCGGTGTCGGCGGTGCCGGATCTGCGAGCTCCACATTGAGCGGCGGCGGCGGGACCCCCTCGGCTGGCTTCGGGGTTCCGACCACGACCCAGTCGCCCGCCGCGTCCTGCACCAGGTGGGCGGTATCACGCGAGGGGATCATCCCGAGCTCCCGAGCGGCCTCCGCTAACGCCGGTGCGGCCTGAGCCGCGAGCACGTCGCGCTCAAGGGCTTCCTTCTGCTGTATCAGCGCCTGATTCACCTGGCGGGCGTTGCCCAGTCGATACGAGCGCTCAGCGGCATCGGTGGACAGCCACAGGGTCACACCTAGACCCGTGCCCAATGCTGCGATGATCAAGACCACAAACGGAACCCGCGCTACGAGAGTCCGTGGGTTCAGGTCGACAGCTGCCAGCCTGAGCAGAATCCGCTGCCGAAGCGGTGTACGAACTACTTTGGGCGCTTTAGCTTTTCGGGCCTTTGACCGAGCCTTCGCCTGACTGGCACTCGTCGGCCGGGCCGGACCGTCCGTTGACCGTCGTATCGGGCCGTTCTTCGGCACCGAGCGTTGCGGACGCGCTTCGCGCGCCGGGGTGCGCCGATGCGGCGGCGCCTCGCGCAGGCGATCGCGTTCGCCCCGCGACCCGCGCCCACGGCTACCGCGCGCCTGCGACCCCTTCCCGGATAGGGACTTCTTCCCAGATGTGGCGCCGCGTGTCGGCCTCTTTGCCTTCATCGCTACTCCCCCCCAACTCGTTGCAGTGCGCGCAGGCGAACCGGGGCGCTTCGAGGATTACGTTCGATCTCTTCGGGGCCCGCCCGTTCGGCACCACGGGTCAGCGCGACGAACTCGGGACCGTACCCGGGCAACTCGACAGGCAAGCCCGGTGGTGTGCGAGATGCGGTGGCAGCGGCAAACTCACGCTTGACGATTCGGTCCTCCAGGGACTGGTAGGCCATCACGACGATTCGGCCCCCCGGGCGCAGGGCCGCCAAGGCCGCGGGCAGTGCATGGCGCAGCGACTCCAATTCGGCGTTGACCGCGATGCGCAGCGCCTGGAAGGTGCGCTTCGCCGGGTGCCCGCCAGTGCGGCGCGCCGGCGCGGGTATTGCCTGGTAGAGCAGTTCAACCAGCTCGCCTGTGGTGGAGAACGGCGTGCTGGCGCGGCGACGCACGATGTGTGCGGCAATGCGGCTGGCGAAGCGTTCTTCCCCGAACTCGCGCAGCAGGCGAGCCAGCGCCTGCTCGTCGAACGTGTTCACGATCTCCGCTGCGGTCAGATCCGACTCGGCCTCCTCCGCAACACCCCCTGGAACGCCCTCCCCAATATCCATCCGCATGTCCAACGGGGCGTCCGTCGAGTAGGAAAAGCCGCGCTCGGGACGGTCAAGCTGCATCGACGACACACCGAGGTCGAACAGGATTGCGTCGACGCCGCCGGTGCCGACCCCTGCGTCGGCGATCTCCGCCAATCCGGCTAATCCGGCTACCTTGTCGTTGCGGGTGTGGACCAGCGTGACGCGATCGGCGAACGGTGCCAGGCGCTCACCGGCGATTCGCAGCGCTTCGCTGTCGCGGTCCAGACCGACCAGTCGGAGACCACCGAACTGGGTGAGCAATCGGTGGGCGTGGCCACCGGCACCCAGGGTGGCGTCCACCAAGGTCGCATCTGTGCCATCTGAACCCCGCCGGGTCAGAGCCGGTGCGAGCAACTCGACACAGCGGTCCAGCAGGACCGGGACATGTGGAGCGTCGTCCACCATCGCAGCACCCCGAGGGATCGTGTCGGCTCCTGCAGCGAGGTCCCTGCCCGAGTGTGCGAACCTGACGTCGGGGAAGTACGCCAGGGTCGGTTCGGGCAGAGGCCACACTGCACGGGCCTGCGGGCCAGTGGCCAGATCAAAGAATGTCGCCGAGTGCTTCATCGCTGGCCGCGGAGAAGTTCTCTTCGTGAAGCTCCTGGTAGTCCTGCCAAGCCCGGGCGTCCCAGATCTCGAGGAACCCGATCGACCCCGTCACCACGCATTCCTTGGTCAGGTTGGCGTAGCGGCGGTGTTCCGCGGAGAGCGTGATGCGCCCTTGGGCATCCGGGTACTGCTCGTCGGTGCTTGCCGCCAAGTTGCGCAGATAGGCGCGGGCCTCCGGGTTTCCGCGTTTTGCCTTGCCCGCGATTTCGGCGATCATCGCCTCGAACTCCGCCCGCGGATGCACAGCGAGGCTGTGATCTTGGCTCTTGGTAACCATCAACCCTCCTGCCAGTGCTTCGCGAAACTTGGCGGGCAACGTCAGCCGCCCCTTGTCATCCAGCTTTGGCGTGTAGGTGCCGAAGAACATCTCGACACCTCGCTCTGCCTGCTTTCGAACGGAACCCCGGTCGCTCCGTTGTCCGCCACTTTACCCCACAATCCCCCACATTGCTCCAAATCGTGGGGTGCGTTTCCCCTCTGCCCCCACCCGTCGGCCTCCAGGCACCCGAATCAGGCATGCCGCCACCGCCGAAGCAACGTGCGGAAATCACGAAAGGCCTGTTCAACAGTGCACTATCCGACCTGAGTGTCCAGCTGAGCACTGGTGGGGCAACGTGGGGAAAAAATTAGGGGCAGTCCCGTGGGACTGCCCCTTAGTGGAGACCGATTCGAGGTCTACTCGTCGAAACGCCTGCGGAAGCGATCCTCCATGCGGCTGGTGAACGAAGCGCTTCCGCCCTTGGCCCGCTTCTGTCGGGCAGTGCTGATGTTGGTGGGGGCGTCGGGTTTCCCGCTGACCCTGGGTCCGGTGATCGCGAAAATCACCCCACCGAACATGACGATGAAGCCGACCACAGACAGAATTGGGAAGGTGCCGATCATCGTGGCCTTGAAGGCTACGCCCGACACCAGCATCGCCAGCCCCGACAAGAACAGCGCGGCACCCTGGAGGCGGCGCCGAGTCGAGGGTGCCCGCAGGGTTCCACCACGAACGCTGGAGGCGAACTTAGGGTCCTCGGCATACAGCGCGCTCTCGATCTGGTCGAGCATGCGCTGCTCATGATCGGAGAGTGGCATTCGTCCCTCCCTCTTGCCGTGGGGCCGTCGCAGTCGTTCGAAGTCGGAGTGTGCCCGCACCTCCGGGGCCTAGACGTAATGATACGAGCTCATTCAGACCCGTACCACCTAGTTCCGTCCATGATTCTATGACGAACACCGACACCGGATACCAGCACCTCATCTAAGCGGCACGTATCCGAAGTTCCATCGGATAATAGGTGTCAGCCGCTCCAACGCCCACCGGGAGGAATAGATCCTTGGCGACATCTCTGGTCGATCTGTCGCCGAGTGCTATGGCACAACGCCTCAGCGACGCGCTGGCCGTGTATGTGGACGCCATGGGCTACCCACGGGGCACCGAGGACCAGCGTGCGTCCATGTGGCTCGAACACACCCGCAGACGCGGCTGGAAGGCCGTCGCGGTTCTCGACGACACCGCTGTTCTCGACGACACCGCCGCGCACAACTCCGCGGCCGCAACGGGCGCAACCCCACCCCCCATGCTCGGTGTCGCCTACGGCTACTGCGGCGCCCCCGACCAGTGGTGGCAGCAACAGGTATCGGCCGGACTCCTTCGCAACGGCGCTGCTCATCACTACATCTCGGAGCTGATGAACAGCTATTTCGAGCTGACCGAACTCCACATCCACCCGCGCGCTCAAGGTCGAGGGCTGGGCGAGGCGCTGGTTCGCCGGCTACTGGAGAATCGCGGAGAGCGGCACGTCCTGCTGTCCACGCCGGAAATCAACGGAGAGGCGAACCGGGCATGGCGGTTGTACCGCCGCCTCGGCTTCAGCGACATCATTCGCGGATACCACTTCTCCGGCGATCCGCGCGCATTCGCGATCCTGGGTCGCTCACTCCCCCTCTAAGAGCGCATCTGGCACGATGACCTGGTGCCGACCCGTCATCGCACCTGCAAACGGTTTCTTTCCCTGGTTCTGCTGCTGCTCGTGGTCGCGCCGTCGCTGATCGGTTGTGTGCGGGTCCGGGCCTCAATCACCGTCTCGCCCGATGACCGGGTGTCGGGACAGATCGTCGCCGCCGCAATTGCCCGCGACGCCGACGACAAAGGTCCGCAGCTCCTCAACAACCTGCCGTTTGCGCAGAAGGTCGCCGTATCGGAGTACCGCCGCGACGACTACGTGGGAAGCCAAGCGGTGTTCTCCAACCTCACGTTCGCCGAGCTGCCCCAATTGGCGAACATGAACCGGGATGCAGCCGGTGTCGACATCTCGCTGCGGCGGGCCGGTGACCGGGTAATCCTCGAAGGCCGCGCAGATCTCACCTCGCTCAACGACGCCGCGGCCGAGGTGTCGCTCAGTGTCTCGTTTCCCGGCGAGGTCACATCGACCAATGGTGCGCAGATCTCCACCGACGTGGTCGAGTGGAAACTCCGACCGGGAGTGGTCAGCACGATGAACGCCCAAGCGCGCTACACCGATCCCAGCGCGCGATCGTTCACCGGCGCGGCGATCTGGCTAGCCGTGGCATCGTTCCTGGTAGCAGGCATCATCGGCGCACTTGCGTATGCGAATCGCGACCGTTCCCCGCGGCTCGCTGAGCCGTGGGACCAGCAGCAGTAGCCACGCGGGCCGCGGATTGCCCGAGGCTGCGCGCGTGGCTTGTTACAACTTCGGTTCCAGGCTCTACTCTGAAGACACTTGGGGGCAGAGTGGGACCAGGCTGGGACGAGGCTGGGACGAGCACAGGAAGGAGCGCCCGCTGAGCGTGGATGCAGCGGCACCGTCGGCTGTCGAACTGGCCGCCGCGGTCACCGAACAGCTGCGGGATTATCTCCGTGATCGCCGCCGCGATGCCGCCTATATCGGTGCCGACTACGCGGTGCTGACCGCGGCGGTCGAAGAGTTCGTCCTTCGCGGCGGCAAACGGCTGCGGCCGGCGTTCGCCTACTGGGGCTGGCGCGCGGTCGCCGGCACCGAGCCGGGGCCCGAGGTACTCAGGCTGTTCTCGGCACTGGAACTGCTTCACGCCTGTGCGCTCGTACACGACGACGTCATCGACGCTTCGGCCACCCGGCGCGGGCTACCCACCGTGCACCGAATATTTGCCGAACGCCACCGCACCAACAACTGGCGCGGATCTTCGGAGCAGTTCGGCCTCTCCGCGGCGATACTGCTGGGTGATCTGGCCTTGGTCTGGGCCGACGACATTGTCGCGACGGCCGGGATCGGCGCGGATGCCCACCGGCGGGTGCAGCGGGTGTGGGCTGGGATACGCACCGAGGTGCTCGGCGGCCAGTACCTCGACATCGTCGCCGAGGCCAGCGGCGGCGAGACGGTCGCATCGGCCCTGACCGTCAATATCTACAAAACCGCCTCATACACTGTTTCGCGTCCGCTGCAGCTCGGCGCCGCCGCGGCCGCCGACTGCCCCGAGATCCTGCAGGACTTCCACGAGATCGGCACCAGCCTGGGTGTCGCGTTCCAGCTGCGCGACGACGTCCTAGGCATGTTCGGCGACCCAGCGGTGACCGGCAAGCCTTCCGGCGACGACCTGCGCTCTGGCAAGCGCACCGTGCTACTTGCCGAAGCCGTCGAGCTCGCCGAGAAGCATGACCCGGCAGCAGCCAAACTGCTTCGCACATCGATCGGAACGGAGCTGACGGACGCGGAGGTCAAGGAGGTATGCCTGGTTATCGAGTCGGTGGGGGCATTGGCAGCAGTCGAGGGCAGGATCGACCGACTGTTCCGCCGCGCGCTTGACATCCTGAATGCCGCACCAATCGACGACCGGGCCAAGGCGGGGCTCGCCGAGCTCGCAAGGTTGGCCGCGAACCGGTCCAACTAGGCGAATGACCACCCCCGCGTCGGCCCAGGCCCCGAGAACCGGTCTGTCAGAGCATTTTTGGCGGCGAATCCTGCTGCACTTCCGGCGGTTGAAGGAGTTCACACTCTCCCCGGAGGCCCGCCCTGCGCTCGTTGGCGGGCTCGGCGCGGTCTTGATCACTGTTGGTGGACTCGGCGCCGGCAGCACCCAGCTGCACGACTCGTTGCTTGAATCGATGCACTTGTCCTGGCTGCGGTTCGGGCATGGGCTGGTGGTGTCGTCGATACTCCTGTGGGCTGGCGTAGCCCTCATGCTGATCGCCTGGCTGTGGCTGGGCAGGCGGGTGATTGACCGCACCGCCACCGAGTACACGATGGTGGCCACTACCGGATTCTGGCTCACGCCGCTGCTGCTCAGCGTTCCGGTATTCAGCCGCGACACCTATTCGTATCTAGCTCAGGGCGCACTGCTTCGTGACGGCTTCGATCCTTACGTCGTCGGACCGATCGACAATCCCAACTCCTTGCTCGACGACGTCAGTCCGATCTGGACGACGACCACCGCACCGTACGGCCCGGCGTTCATTCTGGTAGCGAAGTTCGTCACGATGCTGGTCGGCAACGACGTCGTCACCGGGACGATGTTGCTTCGGTTGTGCATGCTGCCCGGCTTGGCGTTGCTGATCTGGGCGGCGCCGAAAGTAGCCCGCCACGTGGGCGCCAACGGAGCGGTCGCGCTGTGGATTTGCGTGTTGAACCCGCTGGTGATCATTCACCTGATGGGCGGCGTGCACAACGAGATGCTGATGGTCGGTCTGATGATGGCGGGCATCGCCCTCTCGTTCCGCGGCCATCACGTGTCGGGCGTCGCGCTGATCGCAGTGGGCGTGGCGGTGAAAGCGACGGCGGGTCTGGCACTTCCATTCATGGTTTGGGTGTGGGCGCGAGGCCTCCGCGATCGCCGCGATTACCCTCCGCTAAAGGCGTTCGCGGTAGCCACGGCCGCATCGCTAGTCATCTTCGTGGCGGTGTTCGCGGTCCTGTCACTGGTGGCGGGCGTCGGACTGGGCTGGCTCACCGCGCTCGCTGGATCCGTGAAGATCATCAACTGGCTGACCGTGCCTACCGCCACAGCGAACCTGATCAACACGGTAGTCGGCCTCGTCGCTCCGGTGAATTTCTATGCGGTGCTCGAAACCACCCGCATCATCGGAATAGCAATTATCGCGATCTCGGCGCCGTTGCTGTGGTGGCGGTTCCGTCGCACCGACCGGGACGCGCTGATGGGTATCGCGCTGCTGATGGGTGTAGTGGTGCTCTTCGTTCCCGCGGCGCTTCCGTGGTATTACACGTGGCCGCTGGCGGTCGCCGCCGCGCTCGCTCAGTCACGACGCGCGATCGCCCTCATCGCCGGTCTCTCGACGTGGATCATGGTGATCTGGAACCCCGACGGTGCGCACGGGATGTACTCATGGTTCCGTGTGCTGGTAGCTCTGGCCTGCGCCGCAGGCGCTTGGTACTGGCTTGCCAGAGCAGACCCAGCGCTCGAACCCGCTACCTCGAGGGTCAGTAAGCCATCGCCTGGGCGCGACGAACCACCTCGCGGGCCTGATGCGAATGCAAAGCATCGACCGGACGAGCATTAGCTTGCCGTTCGTTGGAGCCGTCGCGGGTTATCGTCAACGACGGGTCAGGGGTGAACAGCCAGCGGACGATCTCGGTTTCGCGGTACCCGCCGTCGTACAGTACGACCAGCAGGCCGGCCAAGCTCTTGACCACGTGTCCGGTGTCGTCGAAGAACACTTCGGGTACCACCACCGAACCCGCGCGGCGGACCGCGACCAGGTGCCGTTCGCGTAGTTGCTGATGCACCTTGGTGACGGGCATGCCCAGCAGCTCTGCCACGGTGGGTAAGTCGTAGACGGCCTCGTCCGGATCCAGAACGTCATCGGCAGTCGGGATGCTGCTCACCGCACTGAGTCTAGGGCGTGTCGAACGCCGGGAGGGCCGTAGGGGCCTCGGCTCGTAACATGTGTTCGATGCAGACCTACCAGCCCTCCGAGCCACTCACCGGGGCCGTGCTGGACCGTCGATACCGGGTTGACACGTTGGTCGCGACCGGCGGCGTCTCCGAGGTCTACCGCGGGCTGGATCTGCGACTGGACCGTCCGGTGGCGCTGAAGGTCATGGATACCCGCTACGCCGGAGACGAGCATTTTCTGACCCGCTTTCAGCGCGAGGCGCGCGCGGTGGCCCGGCTCAAGGACCCTGGGCTGGTTGCCGTTTACGACCAGGGCGTGGGAAATCCAGGTGGCGATCCGCCATTCTTGGTGATGGAGCTGATCGAGGGGGGAACGCTACGGGAACTGCTCCGCGAGCGCGGCCCGATGCCGCCGCACGCCGTTGCCGCGGTGCTGCGACCTGTTCTCGGAGGCCTCGCCGTGGCGCACCGCGCCGGTCTGGTGCATAGGGACATCAAACCCGAGAACATTCTGATCAGCGACGAAGGCGAGGTCAAGATCGCTGACTTCGGGCTGGTCCGCGCCGTGGCCGAAGCCAAGATCACCTCAACCAGCGTCATCCTGGGCACCGCGGCGTACCTGTCACCCGAACAGGTGAGCACCGGCGACACCGATTCACGTGGGGACGTGTACTCCCTCGGCGTGCTGGTCTACGAGCTGCTGACCGGGACCACCCCCTTCACCGGCGATACCACGTTGGCGGTGGCTTATCAGAGGATGGACAAGGATGTCCCACCGCCCAGCTCGGCAATCTCTGGCGTACCAAGACAATTCGATGAATTTGTGAGCCGCGCCACCGCACGCCCGCCGACCCAGCGATTCGCCGACGCCGCGGAAATGCTCGACGAGCTCGACACAATCGTCAACGAACTCGCGCTCCCGCACTTCCGGGTGCCTGCCCCACGCCAGTCAGCGCTGCACGACTCAGCGGCAGCGCCGACTGGTGTGCAGGTGAACCGGCAGACCAAGGCGTTCCCTCGGGTCGAGCTGCCAACGGCCGCACCCGACCCAGGCGGTGAGGACCGGTCCCCGGCAAAAACATTCGCCGGAATCGCGCTCACGGAGTTCGACTGGGCGCGGCAGCGGGCCAAGCGGGTGCTGTTCTTCTGGGTTGTCGCGGCACTCACGCTGACCGGATTGGCGGCGGCCGGAGCGTGGACGCTCGGCAGCAACCTGAGCACATTGCTCTGATCCGCTCGTCACCGATCAGTCGCGCAGCATCTCCGCGACCAGGAAAGCCAACTCCAGCGACTGTTGGGTATTCAGCCGTGGGTCGCAGGCGGTCTCGTAGCGACCCGCGAGGTCGGTATCCGAAATGTCCTGCGCACCACCGAGGCACTCGGTGACGTTCTCGCCGGTGATCTCGACGTGGATACCGCCGGGATGGGTGCCCAAGCCGTGGTGCACCTCGAAGAAGCCCTGAACTTCGTCGACGATCCGGTCGAAGTGTCGGGTCTTGTATCCCGTGGAGGATTCATGGGTGTTGCCATGCATCGGATCACATTGCCAGATCACCTGATGCCCGGAGGCCTGCACTTTTTCGATGATCGGCGGCAGCACATCGCGTACCTTGGCGTTGCCCATCCGGCTGACTAACGTGAGACGGCCCGGCACGTTGTGGGGGTCAAGGCGCTCCACATACTCCACCGCCAACTCCGGCGAAGTCGTCGGACCGATCTTCACACCGATCGGGTTGGCGATCACCTCGGCGAACGCGATATGGGCACCGTCGAGTTGGCGGGTTCGCTCTCCGATCCACAGGTAGTGCGCCGAAAGGTCGTAGAGCTTCGGAGCGCCCCCCTCGGCGTCGGCGCCGCCATTGCCCAGGCGCAGCATGGCCCGCTCATAGTCCAGCACCAGTGCCTCATGGCTGGCGTAGATCTCGGCGGTGTCGAGGTTGCGGTTGTTGACCCCGCAAGCACTCATGAAACGCAGCCCGCGGTCGATCTCCCCGGCGAGCGCCTCATAACGGGCACCTGCGGGCGAGGTGCGCACAAACTCCCGATTCCAGTCATGCACCTGGTGTAGCGACGCCAGACCCGACGATGTCAGTGCACGCACCAGGTTCATCGCGGCGCTGGCGTTGGCGTACGCCCGCACCAGGCGCGACGCGTCATGCTCGCGCATCGCCGGATCGGGGGCGAACCCGTTGATCATGTCGCCGCGGTAGGACCGCAGGCCCAGCGCGTCGATGTCGGCCGAGCGTGGTTTCGCGTACTGCCCGGCGATCCGGGCCACCTTGACCACCGGCATGCTCGCGCCATACGTGAGCACCACCGCCATCTGCAGGAGCGCGCGGATGTTGGCGCGAATGTGCGGCTCGGTGTTGTCGACGAAGGTCTCGGCGCAATCTCCGCCCTGAAGCAGGAAAGCCTCACCGCGCGCGACATCGGCCAGCTGCGATTTGAGCCGCTCGATCTCCGAGGACACGGTGACCGGCGGGACGCTCTCCAACACCGTCCGCATCGCTTTGGCCTGATCGGCAGGCCAGCCCGGCTGCTGCAAAGCGGGCCTGGCCAGCGCCGCGTCCAGCCGTTGCCGTAGTTCCTCGGGCAGCGGCGGAAGGTCCGGCAGCTGGTCGATGGGTACGTCAACGGTCCAATTCACCCGTCCATGGTAACGGGCTCGAGCAGGTGGGTTTACCCGCGCGGCGGCACCCTCCCCATCCTTCAGCGATGAGTCATCAGGCGAAATCGGTGCAGGTTGTGCTTGGCGTCGACCAGGGCGTCGTGGGCATCTCGCGGACGCGGCGGCATCCGTGGGCACCCGCGCTCCTCCCAGAACTGACGCAGCTCACGGGTGAAGCGTGGTACCGCCGGCGGCAGATCGGTCATGGGGCCCCACAGCTGGCACAGCACCACATGGTCGTAGGCACCTACCCAGGCCCACAGCTCGATCGTCTCGTCGCCGTCGATTCCGAAAAAGTCCTCCAGCTCCGCCCGGATTTGTCTGCGCGAGCGCCAGAGTGGCGAGGCCGGCGACGGCAGCTTGGGCAGCACATTCTTTCGCACCCACCGTCCGGCCCGCTCAGGGTCGAACTCTGTTGAAATAGCGTAGTATTCGCGACCATCTTCAGCCACGACACCGATCGAGATCAACTCGATCGTACGACCGTTGTCGATGAACTCGGTGTCGTAGAAGTACCGCAAAGCTATGTGCCTTCCTGTCTGGCGGGGACGCGATCAGGGGCCGGGGCCGGGAACTCGTGGTCGGGGTTGCTCGAGAAAACTTACGCCGACCTGCGCGTCCCCAGGACAGGATCGCAGCCGACGCGCCGGTGGGCGATAGTCTGATGGACGACATGAGTACTTGGCGGTCGCCCGACGGGGCTGGTTGGGGGCCAACGCTTGCTTGGCGGCTGTTTCAATTGCTCGCCGCGGCGGCGTTGGCCTGGGCGGCGTGGCGGCTCCTCGGGCACACCCCTTACCGGATTGACGTCGATGTCTACCGGATGGGCGGCCGGGCCTGGCTCGATGGTCGGCCGCTCTACGCCGACGGCGCGATATTCCAGACCCAGAGCGGCCTGGATCTGCCCTTCACCTACCCTCCGCTGGCCGCCGTCCTGTTCTCCCCGTTCGCGCTGCTGTCGCTGGACGCCGCCAGTGTGGCCATCACGCTGACCACGCTCATCCTGCTGGTGGCCTCGACGGTCATTCTGCTGACCCGACTGGACGTGTGGCCCACAACCCGCGTCACCGGTGAGCCGGCCTGGGTGAGGCGGTGCTGGCTGGCGGCCGCGATCGTGGCGCCCGCGGTGATCTTCCTGGAGCCGATCCGTTCGAACTTTGACTTCGGCCAGATCAACGTGGTGCTGATGACGCTGGTCATCGCCGACTGTGTGCCACGCAGAACGCCGTGGCCACGGGGCCTGCTACTCGGCGTGGCGATCGCGCTCAAGCTCACCCCTGCCGTGTTCCTGCTGTACTTCCTTCTGAAGCGGGACGCCCGCGCCCTGCTGGTCACTGCCGCCTCGGCCGCCGCCGCCACCCTGGCCGGCTTCGCATTCGCGTGGCGGGACTCCTGGGAATACTGGACCGAGACGGTTCGCAACACCGACCGCATCGGCGCGCCAACGCTCAACACCAACCAGAACATCGCCGGCGCGTTGGCCAGGCTGGGCCTTGGTGACGGTGAGCGGTTCGTGCTGTGGACGCTGGCCTGCCTCGCGGTGCTCGGCCTCGTCGTCTGGGCCGGGCGCCGGACCCTGCGCTGTGGGCAGCCTGTGCTGGCGTTGATCTGCGTGGCGATGTTCGGCCTGGTGGTCTCGCCGGTCTCCTGGTCGCACCACTGGGTCTGGGCGCTGCCCACTGTGCTGGTGACGGCGGTACTCGCGGTACGGCTACGTCACGTAGGGCTCGGCGCGGTGTCGGTCGCCGGGCTGGCGCTGATGGTGTGGACCCCGATCACCCTGATGCCCGAGCATCACGAGACCGCGGCGTCACTGTGGCGCCAACTCGTCGGCGGTTCGTATCTGTGGTGGGCACTGGCGGTGATCATCGTCAGCGGTGCCGTCTCGGCCCGCACGATCAGCGAAGACACGCCGCCGATGGCTGCGGCGCCCGTCGTGAGCGCCGGGCAACCCTAGCCGACTCAGCCAGCGGCTGCTTCAGGGAGCCGCGCTGGCGGTTTCACCGCTCCCTGTGCTTTTCCCAGCTTGATGTCGGCCCCCTTTTTGATGTCGGCTGCGTAGAGGTCGACGTACTCCTGACCGGACAACTGCATCAGCTCATACATCACTTCATCGATGACGGCCCGTTCGATGAAGCGATTGCCCGCGAGCCCCTCGAATCGGCTGAAGTCCATCGGCTCGCCGAACTTGACCTGAACCCTGCCGAATCGCCACATCTTGCTGCCGGGAGGGTTCACGCTGTCGGTTCCGATCATCGCGACCGGAATCACTGGTACCTGTGTCTGAAGAGCTAACCGGGCCAACCCGGTCTTGCCCTTGTAGAGTCGCCCGTCCGGTGATCGGGTGCCTTCCGGGTACATCCCGAGAAGTTTGCCCTCTCCGACGATGCGCTCTGCGGTGCTCAGCGCGCTCTGCGCACTGTCTGCATCGGAGCGGTCGATCGGAACCTGGCCGGCAACCGTGTAGAACCAGCGGGTGAACCATCCCTTGAGACCGGTTCCCGTGAAGTACTCGGCTTTGGCGAGGAAAGTGATCCGTCGGCTGACCACCAACGGTAGAAAAAAGCTGTCGGCCACGGCGAGGTGGTTACTGGCCAGAATCACTGCTCCGGACTGTGGAACGTTCTCCAGCCCTTCAACTTTCGGACGTCCAAGCAGACTCAGTACCGGCCCCATGAAGATAAACTTGAACAGCCAATACCACATGGACCCTCCGCATCACCCGACCGCTCTCCGGACAACCTTACTCACGCGGCGGGCACGCGACCATAATTGCGCTGAACCCAGTCACTCAGCTGAATCCTCAATGACCACCGGGATGTGCTGATAGTGCCCTGGCACCGGCGGCGCTGTCGGTTCCGGCGGCGCTGTCGGCTCCGGTGCCGCCGGGACGTCTGTGGCTGGGTCCTGGGGCTGCTGCGGCGTCGTGCCCACACCGTCGTTGCTGTCCAGCATCGCTCTGACTAACGTCAGCAGCGCAACACTGTGCTCGGAGACCACACTGAGCAATGGGTGTTGCTCGCCGGACATCAGCGCTACGACCGCGCATACCGGGCACCACACTTGCTCGCACTTGCCGGTGCCGCCAGCCTGAACCGTCGTCGCAAGCAGTTTCATCGCCGGGTCAAGTCGGTCAAGGATCGACTCCGCAAGTTTTCGCAGCTCGTCGGCTCCTGGACCGGTGTGGAA
>CAZCHU010000013.1:0-11855 GCA_964498215.1 uncultured Mycobacterium sp.
TGCGGTTGTCACCCAAGTGCTCTCACGCCTCACCTAATCACCGCCTCACCTAAGCACCGCGAGACCTAAGCACCGCGAGCGCGCGTGTCTGTGCGTCCGCGCCCGGCGTGTCGCGTGCATTCGCGCACGCTCGCGGTCGATCAGGCGTGGATTCACCGATGAGCTCCAGGTTCACCCCCGTGGTCTCGATCCGGCAGGTGACGGTCACGTACGCGCCGAGCAGGAAGGCGACCACCAGAATGCCCAACAGAGCGGGCGTGCCGATCTTGTCCAGCAGCACCGGAAACAGGAACGCGGTCAGCACCGCGCCGACCTTCCCGAACGAGGCTGCAAACCCGGCGCCCTTACCTCGCAGATGAGTCGGAAACACCTCGCCCGCCAGCAGGTAGGTCATCGCATTGGGGCCCAGGTTCGTCATGAAGTAGAACAGCATGAAGCCGGCGAAAAGCAACACCATGTTGTGCCCGCCGCCAGGCCGGATGGACAGGGCGGCCAAGCCGAGGCCGACAGCGCAGCCGATGAAGCCCAGCGTTTGCAGCTTGATGCGGCCAACTCTGTCGACGAGCAGGATCGCGAAGACGATGCCGATGACGAACAGCACGTTCATGATCGCCGACCCCTCGGCAGCAAGCAGGTCGTTGTGAACGGTGTCGGCCAGGCTGTTCGATTCGGACTCGGCCCCCAGGAGGGCTACCAGAATCGTCGGCGTGAAGATGCCGATCCCGTAGGTGCCCAGATCCTGAAGAAACCACGGAATCGATGCGAGGATCGTGGCTCGACGGTGCCGACTGTTGAACAATGCCCGGTAGCCGCTGTCGTGGGGGGCGATATCGGTCTCCGCGGAGTGCTTGAGAGACACGTGCTTGGGATATGCCGGGCGGCGCCGCAGCAGCCGATTGGTTTCGCGCTCGGCCTCGGCGGTGCGCCCCTGGGAGGCGAGCCAGTGCGGGCTGTCGGTGACGAAAAAGCGCCCGATGATCACCAGGATCGCCGGAATGATCGCGGTGGCATACATCCATCTCCAGGCGCCCACTTCGGGATCCTCGTGCAGAACCACGAATCCGACCACGGTGCCGAACAACGCGCCCACGGCCTGAAACGCAAAGGCGCTCAGCACCAGTCGGCCTCGTTTGAGGGTGGGAATACTCTCCGAAATAACCATGTGGGCAGTCGGGTAGTCGCAGCCCAAAGCCAGGCCGGCCCCGAACAGGAAAATGATCAGAAAGATCATGCTCGGCGTCAACGTGAGCGCTACCAGGAAGACGGCGAAGATGATCATCTCCACGATGAACATCCGCTTGCGGCCGTAGACGTCGGCCAGTCCGCCCAGAGCGGTGGCCCCGACCAGAATGCCGGCTAGGGATGCCGCGGTAATCAAACCCTTGTCCGTCGCATCGAGGTCGAACTCAATGGTGAGCAGCGGTAACGCCACGCCGGTCATGAACACGACCATGCCCTCGAAGAACTTGCCCGCGGAGGCCAGCGACCAGATGCGCCACTGCATGGTCGTCATCGGTGTGGAACCGGTGTCTGTCCCGTCGGCCCACACGGGTCGCTCGTCGATGTATTCCTGGACGGTTTTCGAGACGACCGGGCTGGCTGGGTCTTCGCTCATGGCACCTCCGCTGGGGGTTAGCGGGCTGTCAGCGCGCGCACGCGTAGTATCAGCCAGCCTCCGGCGGCTCATCTTTCGATGACCGAAGTGTTGGGGGATTATTAACCGTCCGTTTGCCTTTCGCCGGACTTCGGCGCCGGCACGTCGCGGGGTGCTGACTGTCGATCTGGCTACCCGCTCACGCGGGCGGCCAGCGTCCCTCGAGTGCCTGCCGGACATGGTGGGCCGATCGGTGAAGCCGGTCCTGGTCGGCCAGGTCGAGGTGCTGGTCGGCGACCGTTCTTTCCAGGCGTTGCAGCCGCTCGGCGATCGCCCGGCGATGCTCGGGAAGGGTCACCACCCAGGCGAGTTCACGGAGCATGCGCAACAAGCCGGCCAGCAGGGCGGGGTCGGTTGCGCCATAGAGCTGAGGCTGGTCGCAGACCAGGTCGAGCAGGTCCCCGAGGTCCGGCCGGGCCAGCACCACGCGCGCCACGCCGTCTTCGGACCGAAGGGTGTGGCGCCCCAATCGGTAACGAGCCAGCTCGCACAGTATGGCCGTGCACGCGTTCAGCCCGTGGACGGCGGTCGTCGGGTCGTTGATGCCGGGGCTCAGGGCACGAACGATCACGTCGGTCAATTGGCGCAGGCCGTACCCGATGTCTTGGGCGGCGGTGCGTTCGGTCCCGGTGATCAACGCCTGGGCCACCTGCTTGGCCACCCCGGCCGACCGCTGTCGGTCGAGTACGCCAGCCGCTGGGTCAGCGGGCCAGCAGAAGGCTACCGGTGTCCCTGCCACCAGGTGGGAGCCGACCGGGCAGTCGACCCATATCACCACGTCGGCCTCAGTCGCCGCACTCAGGAGGGCCTCCTCGCCGACCTCGGTGAGGAAGCCGGACGACCGAGCGGTGATCAGTGTGGCGTCCGTAGGCGGTGTCGGCCCAACGTCGTTGTCGGGCTGTTTATCGAGGGGTTCGAGCATCCGGTGGGTGGTGTCTTCGATGTCGGTGCGCACCTGCTCGAACATCGTCTCAATGCGGACCTGTCGCACCAGATGGCCGAGGAAAAGCACCAGCCCCAACACGCTCGTCAACGCCAGCAGGTAGGCGATGGTGACGGCGATCTGCGGGACGAACCCTTCCCGCCCGTCGCCGTCGTTGCGGACGGTGCTGAGAACCGTGAGCGCATAGACGAAGGTGGCGAGGAACAGGGCCAGGGTGCGCTGAACGAAACGGTCCGCTGCAAACGTCCGCAGCAGCCGCGGCGTGTACTGGCTACTGGCCAGTTGCAGCGTGATGACGGTCAGCGAGAACGTGAGCGACGTGACGGTGATCAGCGAGGTCGCGATGGCCCCGAGCACCTCCCGGGCCGCGTCCGCGCCACCGCCGAAAACGAACTCCGCCGACTCCGGCGGGATGTGCCTGTCGAGAATGCGGTCGAGTTCGGGAATGGCAAGCCCCGCGATGAACGCGATGACGACGCCGAGCGCCGGGACCGGCCATAGCCTGCTTCGCCACCCGTCGGCGAACACACTGCGACGTCTCTTCGCGACGGCGAGAATCCGCGAGCCACGGTCCGTGGAATTTCCGGTACGGCTCATCGGCGTTGCCGAACGGGGCGGATCGGCCTGTGCGCCCACCATCGCGCCAAACCTGGGGGGCATGAATCAGGTATGGGCATCCTGTGTAGAACTGGCATGGGCATCCTTTGCAGAAACGGGCATCGCCATGCATACGGTGCCATCTCGGGAAACTGCGCGGCCCACCAACCGGCGTTTCCTGGGCAGACGCGCGTGGGGCTAGATCGCCATGGCGGCGCGCACGTCGTGTTCGGATGACGAACCACCGGTGCCGCTGGAGGTCACTCGGCCGGCTTCGAGCACGTAGTACTGCTGAGAGGCCTCCAGTGCGAAGCCGATGTGCTGTTCGACCAGCAGAACGCCGAGATCGCCGCGCGCGGTCAGCGCCGTGATGGCCTCTTCGATCTCGGCCACGACCGACGGCTGGATGCCCTCGGTCGGTTCGTCCAGGATGAGGCATTTCGGCGTGGTGATGAGCGCGCGTGCGATCGCGAGCTGTTGACGCTGACCGCCGGAGAGCAGCCCGGCCCGCCGGGTCAGCAGCTCCTTGAGCGCCGGAAACAGATCAAGTTGTTCGTCGATGAGCTGCTTTCCGTTCTTTCGCCCGTCGGCCACGACCTGCAAGTTCTCGGCGGTGGTCAGCTGCCCAAAGGCCTGCTGGCCCTGCGGAACATAACCCAGGCCACGTGCAACCCGTGCTGATGGACGCAGCTTGGTGATGTCTGCGCCCTCGAAAAGCACCGCGCCCGAACTGCACCTGAGCAGGCCCACTGCGGCCCGCAGCAGGGTCGTCTTGCCCGCCCCGTTGTGTCCCATCACCGCGACCACCCCGTCGCTGGGCACCTCGATGCTCACACCGTGGATGACATCGGAGCCGCCGTAACCGCTGTGCACATCGACAAGTTGCAGCATTCAGGAAGCCTCCGTCGGATCGCCGGTTTCCTCAGAAGGTGTTTCGTCGGCGGCTGTTCCCAGATACACCTCTTGAACCTTCGGGTTTGCCTGTACCTCGGCGACGGACCCCTCTGCGACAACGTGCCCGCGCGCCAGGACCGTCACCGAGGTGGCGAACGCGCGCATGAAGTCCATGTCATGCTCGACGACGACGACGGTGCGCTCAGCGCCGATGCGGCGCAACAGATTACCTGTCTGCTCGCGCTCCTCGTGGCTCATACCGGCAACGGGCTCATCGAGTAGCAGTACGTCGGAGTTCTGGACCAGCAGCATGCCGATCTCCAGCCACTGCTTCTGCCCATGCGCGAGCACCCCGGCGGGTTCTTCGGCCAGGTCGGCCAGCCCAATAGTCGCCAGGGTCTGCTCGATCACCGGGAGCACGCCGTTGCGTCGGCGCAGCAGTGTCCATGGTGATCTGCCGGCTCCGGCGGCGATGTCCAGGTTCTGCAGGACTGTCAACTGTTCGAACACGCTCGCGGTCTGGAACGTCCGTCCGACCCCGCGGCGGGCGATGTGGTGAACCTTCTTGCCTAGCAGCTCCACCCCGGACTTGCTGACTGAGCCGGTGGCCGGCACCAACCCGGTTATGGCGTCGATCACGGTGGTCTTGCCCGCCCCGTTGGGCCCGATCAGGAATCGCAGATCACCCTGAAACAGCGTGAGGTCGACGTTGGTTACTGCCTTGAACCCGTCGAAATCGACTGTTAGACCGCGTACTTCGAGGTATTCGGTACCCATGCCGACGTTGCCGCCGGCTTTCGGTGCACGCTCCCCGGCGATCGCTTCGGCCTTCGTCATGGCCCAACCCCCACTTTCGTCGTGTCGTGGTCGGGGTCTGCTTCGGGTACTTGTCCGGATTTACCTCCGGCGGCGCGCCTGCGTTTGAGGAGGACTCCCAGCCCGGCCAAACCGGCGGGGAAGAACCCGACGACCACGATGAACAACAGGCCCTGGGCGTAAATCCACTCCGAGGGAAAACGTTCGGAGAACAGCGTCTGAGCCCACGCCACGCCGATGGCGCCCAATACCGGCCCGAGCAACGTGGTGCGGCCACCGATGGCGACACCGATGAGGAAGGCGATGGACGGCAGAATTCCGACCTGCGATGGTGCGATGAAGCCGACGATCGGCGCGAACAGCGCACCGGCGATGCTCGCGAACAACGCGGCGACGGCGTAGGCGACGACCTTGATGTTGGCCGGGTCGTACCCGAGGAACCGCACCCGCTCCTCACCGTCGCGAACCGCTACCAGCAGCTCTCCGTACCGGCTCTGCATCAGCTGGCGCACCACCGCCACCACGATCAGCAGAACCGCGGCGGCGATGAAGTACAGCATCCGCCGGTTCGCCGGATCGCTGAGTGTGAAACCGAAGAATGTTCGGAACCGGTTGAGCCCGTTGCTGCCGCCGAGGCTGGTCTGACCGACCAGCAAGATCGCCAGCGCGGCAGCGAGTGCCTGAGACAAGATGGCGAAGTAGGCGCCCTTGACCCGGCGTTTGAACACACCGAACCCCAGCGCCGTGGCGATCGCGGTCGGCACCAGCACGATGGCCCCGATGGTGAACGCGGGAGAAGCGAAAGGTTCCCAGTAGCTGGGTAGTTCGCGCACACCAGCGATCTGCATGAAATCGGGGACGTCGTTACCGAAGATCTGGGCATCGGCGATCTTGAGGTGCATCCCCATCAGGTAGCCGCCGAGGCCGAAGAAGACACCCTGGCCCAGAACCAGCATGCCGCCGCGTCCCCAGGCCAGGCCGATCCCGGCCGCGACGATGGCGAAGCACAGGAACTTCCCGAGCAAGCTGAGTCGGAACTCGGACAGCGCCACCGGCGCCACGCCGAAAAGCAGCACTGCCGCGATACCGAACCCGGCCCAGGTCTGCCAGCGCCCGAAGAGGTCCCTCATGCCAGACTCCTGGTCCTGACCGTGAACAGACCCTGTGGGCGTACCTGCAGGAAGATCACGATGATCACGAAGACGATCACCTTTGCCAGCGACGCCGTGGTGTTGTATTCGATGAAAGAGTTCAGGAAGCCCAGCGCGAACGCCGCGATCACGGTGCCCTTGATCTGGCCCAGTCCGCCCACAACGACGACCAGGAAGGCGTCGATCAGGTAGCTCTGCCCAATTGTCGGACTGGTCGAGCCGATCAGCGTCAGTGCTACGCCCGCGACGGCGGCGAGACCGGAACCGATGAAGAAAGTCGTGATGTCGGTCCTGCGCGACGAGATGCCACTGGTTTCGGCGAGATCGCGGTTCTGCACCACCGCCCTGATCCGGCGCCCCATCGGGCTGGCCTTGAGGGCGGTGGCCAGCACGGCGACGCAGATGACAGCGAGCACCAGGATGAAGATGCGGGTCTTGGGAACGACCGCGCCGAGGACGTCGATTCCGCCGGACAGCCACTCGGGGGCCACCACGTTGACCGCGGGGGCACCGAAGATGTCCCGTGCCACCTGCTGCAGGATCAGGCCGACGCCGAAGGTCACCAGCAGGGTGTCCAGCGGTCGGGTGTACATCCGCCGGATGAGTGTGACTTCCAGCAGCACCCCCATCGCGCCACCGACGAGGAAGCCGAAGATCAACGAAATAAACAATGACACACCGGCACTCGAGACAATCTGCTGCACCACATAGGCGGTGTAGCAGCCGACCATGATGAACTCACCGTGCGCCATGTTGATGACGCCCATCTGCCCGAACGTCAGTGACAACCCCAGTGCGGCCAGCAACAGAATTGAGCCGAGGCTCAATCCTGTTGCCAGCTGCCCGATCAGAACATCCATCCGTACCGACTTCCCGTCGCTTCGCTGGCCCCGGGGTGCTTTCGGTCGCTCAGTCCGCCCCGCGCGGTCAGCCGGAGAGCCCGGCGGCCCACGGGTAGGACTTCAGGAAAGGATCCGGCTCAATGGGGCCGGGGGATTCCCAGATCGTGTAGATCAGTCCGTCGGGACGGATTTGCCCTATGCGGGCGGTCTTGGTGATGTGGTGGTTCTCGCCGTCGATGGTGACCAGGCCCTCCGGGGCGTCGAAGGTGACTCCGCCGGCGTTGTCCTGGATCGCTTTGACGTCGAAGGATTGTCCCTTCTCGACGGTGTTCTTCCACAGGTAGACCGAGACATAGGCGGCCTCCATGGGGTCCGAGGTGGGCTTGTCGGCACCGAACTTTTCCTTGTAGGCCTTGACGAATGCGTTGTTCACCGGGGTGTCGATGGTCTGGTAGTAGTCCCACGCGGTCAATTGGCCATCAATGTTCTGCACGCCGATGCCCCCGACCTCCTCTTCAGCGATTGACACCGACACCACCGGCATCTCCTCGGGAGTGAGGCCGACGTTCTTGTACTCCCGGAAGAACGCCACGTTCGAGTCGCCGTTGAGGGTGTTGAACACCGCGTCGGCGTCGGCGCTGCGGACCTTGTTGACGATCGTCGAGAAATCTGTCGAGCCCAGGGGCGTGTAGTCCTCGCCCTTGATCTCGATCCCGTTGGCGTCCGCGTATGCCTTGATGATGCGGTTGGCGGTCTGCGGGAAGACGTAATCGCTACCGACCAGGTACAGCGACTTGGTGCCCTTCTCCTTCAAGTAGTCCAGGGCCGGGACGATCTGCTGGTTGGTCGTCGCGCCGGTGTAGTAGATATTGGGGGAGGACTCCAGGCCCTCGTATTGCACTGGGTAGTAGAGCAGCGAGTTGTTGCCCTCGAACACCGGGAGCATCGCTTTGCGGCTCGATGACGTCCATCCGCCGAAGACCGCGGCCACACAATCGCTGCTGATCAGCTTCTCGGCTTTCTCAGCGAAAACCGTCGGCTCCGAGGCTCCATCTTCGGCGACGAGCTCGATCTGCTTACCCATCACCCCGCCGGCGTTGTTGATCTGCTCGACGGCCAGGTCGATGGCGTTGCGGACGGTCACCTCCGAGATCGCCATCGTGCCCGACAGTGAGTTCAGCGCACCGACCTTGATGGTCGGGCCAGAGGTGTCGACGCAGGACGTTGCATTTGCTGCGTCCGTTTCACTGGCCTTGCTTCCACAACCCGCCAACAAGAGGCTGGTTACAGCTATGACACTTCCCGCAGCTACAGCGGATCGCCTTGAGGAAGAGCGTCTGGGATGTTGCATGACCGGCCTTTCTGGTGTCAACGCTGCTCATTCCCTGATGAGGCGTTGAGTCTGAGTAACTTCAGAACGCATCGAAACGCAGAAGCGCGACACTGCGGTGGGTGTCGATTCGGGACGTTAGAACGCCCATGTTTCTACGAAGTGTCTGGATGTCACGAACAAATTAACCGCCACAACCCTGCAGAAAAGGTTTGCCGATGTGCTCACTGGCCGTCGAGAACACACCCGTGCGTAACGATCCGACAGCGCCCGGCGATGTGATCGATATGCGAACAGCTACAGCCAAGATAGGGGCGGCCCTGCTGGCGGCGGCCGCAACGGTTACGGTCACCCAGGCCTCGGCGAGCGCCGAGCCGGTCGAGCACCAGGTCAGGTACACGCTGACCTCAGGCGGCGCCTATGAGTTCGACCTGTTTTATCTGACGGCTCAACCACCGAGCATGGAGGCCTTCAACGCCGACGCCTACGCGTTCGCCACGCGGGAAAAGGTGAACCTGGCGCCGGGCGCGCCATGGGTGTTCGAAACCACGCTCGAGGACCCGCAGTGGGCGATCCTGACGGTGAGCAGCACCACCCGCGGTGGGCAGGCAGCGCCCAACGCCCACTGTGAGATCGCCGTCGATGGCGAGGTCGTCGTCCAACACGACGATCCCTACAACGTCCGGTGCCAATTGTCGCAGTGGTGATTCACCCAGGGGTGCGGCACGGGCTCATGCCGGTCACGCTCACCGAATAGATACTGCCGGAGGTGGGTAGGCCCCACTCTCGTCGTGCACCTCCTGCCCGGTGACGGGCGGGTTGAACACACAGAGCATGCGCAGTTGGGTGTCGCAGGTGACCCGGTGTCGTTCGTGGCCGTCAAGCAGGTACATCGTTCCCGGCCCGAGCGGATGGTCCTCACCTGTCTCGTGGTTGGTGAGGGTGCCGGTGCCTTCGACGACCCAAACGGCCTCGACGTGGTGTTGGTAGTGAAATTCGCTCACCGAACCCGAGTTGATGGTCGTCTCGTGGAAGGAGAACCCGACGTCATCACCGGCAAGGATGATCCGCTTGGACCTCCAGTCCTTAGCCGATACGTCGCGCTCAGTTCCGGTGATCTCTGCGGTCGTGCGCACGATCAAGGTTCACATCTCCTTCGAACTCATCAGAATACGGTCGACGCGACGGCTTCTGCCAACACGTCGATCCCGGTATCGAGATCCGCCTCGGTAGTAGTCAGCGGTGGGAGTAGCTTGACGACCTCGTCTGAGGGGCCGCTGGTCTCCATCAGCACGCCCCGCTCAAATGCCGCGCGGCAGACCGCGGTCGCCAGTGGCGCATCGGCGAACTTCAGGCCCTGGGCCATTCCGCGGCCGCGGGCCCCGATCCCGTCGTGGGCTGCGGCGATCTGCTCGAGGCGCGCGCGTACTCGTCTGCCCTTGGCTTCCGTCTGGTCAGCGAACGAGGTTGTCCTCCAGTAAGTCTCGAGTGCCCGGGTAGCGGTGACGAAGGCCGGGTTGTGGCCGCGAAATGTCCCGTTGTGCTCACCGGGTGTCCACACGTCCAACTCGCGACGGAACAGGGTCAATGCCATTGGCAGGCCGTAGCCACTGATTGACTTGGACAGCGTGACAATGTCCGGCACGATGCCGGCCTCTTCGAAGCTGAAGAACCGTCCGGTGCGTCCGCACCCCATCTGCACGTCGTCGACAATGAGCAGAATGTCGCGGCGTTGGCACAATTGGGCCAGCGCCTGCAACCACTCGACGCGTGCCACGTTCAGGCCGCCCTCGCCCTGCACTGTTTCGACGATCACGGCAGCTGGATGGTTGAGACCGCCGCCGGAGTCGTCGAGCACCCGCTCGAACCAGTGGAAATCCTCGGTCGCTCCGCCAAAGTAGTTGTCGAATGGCATTGGCGTCGAGTGGACCAACGGGATACCCGCACCGGCGCGTTTCATCGAGTTTCCGGTGACCGACAACGCACCCAGCGTCATTCCGTGAAAAGCGTTGGTGAAGTTGATTATTGACTCGCGACCCGTAACCTTGCGGGCCAACTTCAAGGCGGCTTCCACAGAGTTGGCACCGGTCGGCCCGGGGAACTGCACCTTGTAGTCCAGCCCGCGGGGACGCAGGATCAGCCGCTCGAACGCCTCGAGGAAGTCGGTCTTCGCCGAGGTCGCCATGTCGAGGGAATGCACGATGCTGTCGCCGGCGAGGTAGTCCAGCAGTGGTTGCTTGAGGATGGGGTTGTTGTGCCCGTAGTTCAAGGCTCCTGCACCGGCGAAGAAGTCGAGAAACCGGCGTCCTTCGGTGTCGGTCAACCAGGATCCCTGTGCAACGGCCATGGTCGTCGGCCAATTTCGGCAGTAGCTTCGAACCTCCGATTCCACCGAGGAGTACACCTCGGGAAGCTCGGACTCCGGCAGGGGCGCAGGGAGTAGTGAGGTCGTGAGTGTTGGGATCGACATGTGGTCCTCTCCGGGATGTCAGTTGGCAAGGGGCGCGGCGATCGGGCCGATCCGCAGCACTGGTTCGTCCTCGTGCGCCTCATCGGCGGTGAGGTGTTCTGCCGCAAAACGTGAATGCTCGGTTATCGGCACACCGTGCCGGCGCGCAAAGGCGTGGAACAGTGCGCGCGAGGCGGAGTTGCTCGGGGCGACCGTCGCCTCCACCGTGATGGGATGGCCGTGACGCTCTACCAGGACCCGCCGGGTGAGTTCATCGAGCATCGTCGCCGCCAGCCCGGTACCTCGGACTGAATCCGAGACTGCCACCTGCCAGACGAACAGCACGTCTGGCCGAGTCGGTGGGTGATAGCCGGTGATCAACCCGTCCAGACGCCCGTCGCGGTCGGCGACGATGCAGGTATCGGCGAAGTCGGTCGCCATCAAGAGGTACGCGTAGGTCGAATTGACATCGAGGACCTCGGCCGCGGCTACCAGCCTATGTATCGCCACCGCGTCTGCGTCAACCGGGCGGCGAAGAAACTGCTGCCACGGATGAGATTGTCTAGCTGGGCTATTCCCATTACTTGAGTGCGGGACCGAAATCTGCACTCCATCGCGCTGCGCGCATGAATCCACTTGGTTTGGTCACCACCGAACAAATTATCGAGTTTTATCAGTTATGTCATCGGCCCAGCGACCGTATTTGAGCAAATCTATCGATGCAAGCTGAGTTATCGCTGAGCTCAGGGGCCGGCCGGATGCCAAATGCGGGTACCACCTGCCACAATGAGCGGCTCGACCCCGATCTGCGCGGGCCGTGAGAATGACAGCTCTATGACGCGGATCACACCGACGGGATCACCGTAGTCTGTCGGCCGCCATCGCCGAGCGCAGTACGTCCAGCGGCAGACCGCCCAGGTCCAGCGCCCGGCGATGAAATTCCATGGGGGCGATGCCCTGCGACTGCGTCTGGTCGCGCAACTGCTGCCAGATTCGCTGTCCGATCGCATAAGACGGGGCCTGGCCGGGCCAACCGAGATAGCGGTCCAACTCGAAACGAAGGTTCTCTTCGGCCATCGCACTGTGGGACTGCAGGAAATTCCATGCTCGACCGGCGTCCCAGCTGCCGCCGTCAGGCGCGGTCAACCCGCAGTGCACACCGATGTCGATGACGACGCG
>CAZCHU010000013.1:11955-42061 GCA_964498215.1 uncultured Mycobacterium sp.
TGCCGCCGTCAGGCGCGGTCAACCCGCAGTGCACACCGATGTCGATGACGACGCGCGCGGCCCGGAAACGTTGGGCATCAAGCATCCCCATTCTGTTTCCGGCGTCGTCCAGCCACCCCAACTCGGCCATCAAACGCTCGGCATACAGTGCCCATCCCTCACCGTGCCCGGACACCCAGCAGCCCAGCCGGCGCCACCTGTTGAGTTGATCGGCCAGCATCACGGCCCGTCCGATCTGCAGGTGGTGTCCGGGAACCCCTTCGTGGAAGACCGTTGTCGTTTCCTGCCACGTGTGGAACGTGTCGATGCCGCGGGGAACCGACCACCACATCCGCCCCGGTCGGGAGAGGTCCTCGGACGGTCCGGTGTAGTAGATGCCGCCGGTGTGGGTCGGTGCGATCCGGCACTCCAGGTTGCGCAGCGGTTCGGCGATGTCGAAGTGGTGGTCGGCCAGCGCATCAACGGCGTCGTCGGACAAGTCCTGCATCCACTGCTGAAGTGCGTCGGTGCCGTGAAGGACGTACCGAGGCTCGCTGTCCAGCCGTCGTAGCGCTTCGTCGGCTGAGGCGCCGGGGTAGAGCCGATCGGCTGTCGCGTTCTGTTCGGCCTCGATGTCGGCTAACTGTTCAAGGCCCCATTGGTAGGCCTCGTCGAGGTCGATCGCCGCGCCCAGGAACGCCCGCGACAAGATCGCATAAGCTTCGCGCCCGCACGCATCTTCTGCGCGTGTACGGGGGCCAATATCTTCGCGCAGTACTGTTGCTAGCCAGGCGTAGGCATTGGCTGCTTCCTCGGCGTGCTTGTTCAGCTCGACGGCCAGCACGCCCTCGTTTGGAGCGGCGTCGGCGGTCATCGCGATGAACAGACGCTGGATCTGGCTGCATTGTTCGATCGCTCGTCGCACCTGGCGGGCAGCGGGTGCGCGTCCGGCCGAAGCCGCGGCGCGCAACCCGTCGGCAAAACCCGCGATCCGCTGCGGGATCAGCGCGAGCCGTCGATCGATCACCGCCCAGTCGTCTGCGGTGTCGGTGGCCATCAGGTCGAAGACGTTGCGCATGGTCTGCAGCGGCGAGGCGATCACGTTCAGTTCGCCGAGATCCAATTGTGCGGCGTGCATGTCGAGCAACACCCCCAGTCGCTCGCGCAGGGCCGCAACAGTAACGACATCGACGTCGTCGACCGGTTCAGCTGCGTCGAGTTCCTGCAGCGCCGCACGGGCCGCTTCGGCGCGTGCGGCCACCCCGTCAGGGGAGTAATCGGTGATCTGGTCATCAAAACCGGTGATTCCCGATTTTGTTGCCGCGCAGGGGTCGAGCGCTGCGGAAGTCTCCAGATAGCGGTTGGCGACGGTATCGACCGCCGTGACGGCCCTAGCCAAGGTTGTTGGTCGCAAAGGTGTCGCACTTGGCGGGGTCGCCGGTCTGGTATCCGACGGTGAACCACTTCTGTCGCTGTTCGGAGGAGCCGTGGGTCCACGACTCCGGGTTGACCCGGCCAGTGGCCGCCTCCTGAATGCGATCGTCGCCGACTGCTGAAGCCGCCGAGAGGGCATCGGCGATGTCCTTGTCGCTCAGGGGCTCAAGAAATGGCACGCCGGTGCTCTCCTGTTTGGTGATGGCCGCGTAATGCGCCCACACCCCCGCATAGCAGTCCGCCTGCAGCTCGGTGCGAACTCCGCCACCGGTGGCACCCCGCGGGTCCTGCTGGGCTCGGCCGAGCACACCGTTGAGGTTCTGCACGTGATGGCCGAACTCATGGGCGACCACGTACTCCTGCGCGAACGGCCCACCGCTGGAACCGAATTCGCTGACGAGCACGTCGAAGAAGCCGGTGTCGAAGTAGGCCGTCTGGTCGACCGGGCAGTAGAAAGGTCCGACATCGCTGGTCGCCGGCCCGCAACCGGTGTTGACCTGCCCGCTGAACAACCGGATCTGAGGTCGGGTGTAGCCGGGCATCAGCTGCTCCCAGACTCGGTCGAGCGAGTTGCCTGTCGCTACGACGCGGCACTGCACGATGTTGTTGGCGTCCTCGCCGGTCTTGCACTGGCTCAGATCGAAGGCGGGGGCCTCGACATTCTGAGTGTTCATCTGCGGCTGTTGGGGGATGACCGTACTGGGATCGACACCCAGGAACAGCGCCACCACCACGATCAGCAGGCCGCCCAGTCCGCCCCCGACGGCGATGCCGCGGCCGGGACCGCGGCCCCCGCCACTGGTCGACGAGGTGCTCGTGTCGATTCTCATGCCCTCGTTGAAGGTCATCGCGCCACCTCATCAACTCTCGCCGGGGAGCCTGGTGTCCAGGTCGTTCAAGCTTCGCACAATACGATGACCCTCGCGGCGGTCGTTGCTGGACACGGCGCTGCGCTGCCTGTGGGGCCCGGGTGCCGACGCCATGTGAGCTGTCTTGTTATCGCGCGGGCATCGCCCCTTACACTGAGCAATCGTTTGGGAACCTTGACCTCGAGGAGTACTTCGTGCTGCGCACCCGCACCGCCGGTTCGTTGCGCGCCGCCGATGCCGGTCAGACTGTCACTCTGGCCGGCTGGGTGGCGCGCCGTCGCGACCATGGCGGCGTCATCTTCATCGATCTGCGCGACACGTCTGGCGTGACGCAGGTGGTGTTCCGGGAGGGCCTGGAGGAGGGACAAGTGCTGGCCCAGGCGCATCGGTTGCGATCGGAATTCTGCATCACCGTCACCGGGGTCGTCGAGATCCGCCCCGAGGGCAATTCCAACGCCGAGATAGCGACCGGCGACGTGGAGGTGAACGCAACCTCGCTGACGGTCCTTGGCGAGAGCGCCCCGCTGCCGTTCCAGCTCGATGAGACCGCCGGTGAGGAAGCGCGGCTGAAATTCCGCTACCTGGATCTGCGCCGCGACGGACCGGGTCAGGCGATTCGGTTGCGCTCCAAAGTGAATGCCGCGGCCCGTGCGGTGCTAGACGCGCATGACTTCGTCGAGATCGAGACGCCGACGCTGACGCGTTCGACGCCGGAGGGTGCCCGCGATTTTCTGGTACCCGCCCGGCTGCAACCAGGTTCCTTCTACGCGCTGCCGCAGAGTCCGCAGCTGTTCAAACAGTTGCTGATGGTGGCTGGGATGGAGCGCTACTACCAGATTGCCCGGTGCTACCGAGACGAGGATTTTCGCGCTGACCGGCAGCCAGAGTTCACCCAGTTGGACATGGAGATGAGCTTCGTCGACGCCGACGACGTCATCGCGGTGTCGGAACAGATCCTCAAGGCGCTGTGGGGGCTGATCGGGTATGAGTTGACGCTGCCGTTGCCGCGCATCAGCTATGCCGACGCGATGCGCCGGTTCGGTTCCGACAAGCCCGACCTGCGCTTCGGTCTGGAACTCGTCGAGTGCGCCGACTTTTTCTCCGACACTCCGTTCCGGGTATTCCAGGCGGCCTACGTCGGCGCTGTGGTCATGCCCGGCGGGGCGTCCCAGCCGCGCCGCACCTTGGACGGCTGGCAGGAATTCGCCAAGCAGCGTGGCCACAAGGGGCTGGCCTATGTGCTGGTCGGCGACGACGGTGAGTTGGGCGGTCCGGTCGCAAAGAATCTCTCCGACGCCGAGCGAGAAGGCTTAGCGGGCCACGTCGGCGCCCAGCCGGGCGATTGCGTGTTCTTCTCGGCCGGATCCGCGAAGTCGGCACGTGCGCTACTGGGGGCCACCCGTATCGAAATCGCCAAGCGTCTCGACCTGATCGACCCTGCCGACTGGGCTTTCACTTGGGTTGTGGACTGGCCGCTGTTCGAAGCTGCTGACGAGGCGACCGCCGCCGGGGACGTGGCGGTGGGATCCGGGGCGTGGACCGCGCCGCACCACGCGTTCACCGCGCCGAAGGCTGAGTCGGTGGCCACGTTCGACACCGATCCCGGGGTTGCGCTGGCCGACGCCTACGACATCGTCTGTAACGGCAACGAGATCGGTGGTGGTTCGCTGCGCATCCATCGTCGCGACATCCAGGAGCGGGTGTTCGCGATGATGGGGATCGACCAGGCCGAGGCCGAGGAGAAGTTCGGATTCCTGTTGGATGCCTTCACTTTCGGCGCGCCTCCACACGGCGGAATCGCCTTCGGTTGGGATCGGATTACCGCACTGCTCGCTGGAGTAGATTCCATTCGCGAGGTGATTGCGTTCCCGAAGAGCGGTGGCGGGGTTGATCCGCTGACCGACGCGCCGGCACCGATCACGCCGCAGCAGCGCAGGGAATCGGGAATAGATGCCAAACCGGAGAAGCTGGCATCCGGTTCAAGCTGACCGGGCTCTGACGCGCCGAACCGGGATCGGTGGCTGCTCGAAACTGTAAAACCACGACCAGGAACCCCGGCTCGGCGGTCCGCGCGGTGTCCTGGCAATGGACACGCTTGCATCACAGAATTGATGCGATCGGCATCATCGACTCGGGTGTGATGGGATTTGTTCTTATGGGTATCAAGGTGGCGCTGGAGCACCGCACTAGCTACACATTCGACCGGCTCGTCGAGATCTATCCGCACGTCGTGCGGTTGCGCCCCGCGCCGCACTCGCGCACCCCGATTGAGGCCTACTCACTGCAGATCGACCCCGCTGACCACTTCGTCAACTGGCAGCAGGATGCATTCGGCAACTTCATGGCCCGAATCGTCTTCCCCGCACGTGCCCGCAGCCTGACCATCACCGTGGGGCTGATCGCCGACTTGAAGGTGATCAACCCGTTCGACTTCTTCATCGAGGATTACGCCGAGACCTGGCCCGGTGCTCCTGGGGAGAGTGGTTCCTCAACCGGTTTCGAGTACCCGAAGGCGCTGGCCGAAGATCTCAAACCCTATCTGAGGCCCGTCGACGAAAACGGCGAAGGCTCTGGCCCCGGCGACCTCGTCGAGGCGTGGGTGAGCAACTTCTCCGTCGCCTCGGGCACCCGAACGATCGATTTCCTGGTCGCGCTTAATCACGCGGTCAACGCCGACGTCGGCTACAGCGTGCGGATGGAACCCGGGGTCCAGACACCCGATCTCACCCTCAGTACCGGCATCGGATCCTGTCGCGACTCGGCGTGGCTGCTGGTGTCGATTTTGCGGCAGATGGGACTGGCGGCCCGATTCGTCTCGGGGTACCTGGTTCAGCTGACCAGCGACGTCGAGGCCCTGGACGGGCCGTCGGGCCCGACCGCCGACTTCACTGATCTGCATGCCTGGACCGAGGTGTATATCCCGGGTGCGGGGTGGATCGGTTTGGACCCCACCTCGGGGTTGTTCGCGGGCGAAGGCCACATCCCGCTGTCAGCCACGCCGCATCCTGAGTCTGCTGCGCCGATCACCGGTTCGACAGAACCGTGTGAGACCTCACTGGAATTCACCAATGTTGTCACCCGGGTGCATGAAGATCCGCGTGTCACGTTGCCATACACCGAAGAGACGTGGACGCAGATCAACGCGCTCGGCGGCCGCGTCGACGAACTATTGGCCGCGGGTGACGTGCGGCTGACGATGGGCGGCGAACCCACGTTCGTCTCGATAGACAACCAGGTGGACCCGGAGTGGACGACCGACGCCGACGGCGAGCACAAGCGCGAGCGGGCCTCCGCGCTGGCGGCCCGACTGAAGAACATCTGGGCTCCGCAGGGGCTGGTGCATTACGGGCAAGGCAAGTGGTATCCCGGAGAGCCTCTGCCACGGTGGCAGATCGGACTGTTTTGGCGCGTCGACGGCGAACCATTGTGGACCGACGGCACGCTCCTGGCGGATCCGTGGCCCGAGCAGCCTGGCACGGCAGCACTGGCCGCCGACGTCGGGCGCCAGCTCCTCGGTGACATCGCCGAAGGACTGGGGCTGCCCGCCAGCCAGGTCCGACCCGCATTCGAGGATCCGTTGAGCCGGCTGGCTGCCGCGGTGCGTCAGCCCGACGGTGACCTGGTCGCTGCCGAGGACGACCTGGGATCGGACAGCGTCGATGCCCGCGCTGCCCTGCTGGCGCGCCTGGAACGGTCCACCACCGAGCCCGCCGCCTACGTGTTGCCGCTGCATCGTCGCGACGACGGGACCGGCTGGGCCAGCGCCGATTGGAAGTTGCGCCGCGGACGCATCGTGCTGTTGGAAGGCGACTCGCCGGCAGGGCTGCGACTGCCGCTGGATTCGATCAGCTGGGAACCTCCGCCGGCGGCTTTCGACGGCGATCCGGTCCAGGCTCGGCCACCACTCCCGGCCGGCGCAGGCGGACAGTCCGAGGACGATACGGCTGATCCCGCTGTAGTGGAGGATGCCGACCCCATGCCGAGGACTGCCCTGGTAGCCGAGGTGCGGCAAGGCCTGCTCTACGTGTATCTGCCGCCCACCGAGGAATTGGAAGACTTCGTCGATGTAGTCCAGCGGATCGAGCGTTCGGCAGCCGCGATCGGTTGTCCACTGGTGCTTGAGGGTTATGGTCCTCCGGCAGACGCCCGGCTGAACACCATGTCCATCACACCTGATCCGGGTGTCATCGAGGTTAATGTGGCACCGGCCGCAAGCTTCGCCGAGCAACGCGACCAACTCGAGACGCTGTATGCGCAAGCCCGCCTTGCTCGACTTTCTACCGAGGCATTCGACGTGGACGGTACTCACGGCGGCACCGGCGGCGGTAACCACATCACCCTCGGCGGAATCACTCCGGCTGATTCTCCGCTGCTGCGCCGTCCCGATCTGCTCGTCTCGTTGTTGACCTACTGGCAGCGTCACCCCTCGTTGTCCTACCTGTTCGCGGGCCGGTTCATCGGTACGACGTCGCAAGCGCCCCGGGTTGATGAGGGCCGCCCGGACTCTCTCTACGAGCTCGAGATTGCGTTCGCGGAGATAGCACGGCTCTCGGATGCGGAGGGCGCGCCGAAACCGTGGATCACCGACCGGGCGCTGCGGCACCTTCTCACCGACATCACGGGAAACACCCATCGTGCCGAGTTCTGCATCGACAAGCTCTACAGCCCCGACAGCGCGCGGGGCCGGCTCGGGCTGCTCGAACTTCGCGGGTTCGAGATGCCGCCGCATCCTCAGATGGCCATGGTGCAGTCGCTGCTCGTGCGCGCTCTGGTGGCGTGGTTCTGGGATAAGCCGCTACGTGCCCCGCTGATCCGCCACGGGGCCAACCTTCATGGCCGGTACCTGTTGCCGCACTTCCTGATCCACGATATCGCCGATGTTGCCGCCGACCTGCGGGCGCACGGGATCGAATTCGACACCAGCTGGCTGGACCCCTTCACCGAGTTCCGATTCCCGCGGATCGGGACGGCGGTCTTCGGTGGCGTGGAAATTGAATTGCGCGGAGCGATCGAGCCGTGGAACGTGCTAGGTGAGGAGTCAACCGCCGGGGGAACGGCGCGGTACGTCGATTCGTCGGTGGAACGAATCCAGGTACGGCTCATCGGTGCCGACCGGCACCGCTTCATCGTCACCGCCAACGGGTATCCGATTCCGATGCTCGCGACCGACAACCCGGACGTGCAGGTTGGCGGTGTGCGCTACCGTGCCTGGCAGCCGCCGAGCGCACTGCACCCGACGATCACCGTCGATGGCCCGCTGCGTTTCGAACTCGTCGACACCGCGTCCGGGGTGTCCCGGGGCGGCTGCACCTACCATGTGTCGCACCCGGGTGGGCGGGCCTACGACGCCCCGCCCGTCAACGCAGTGGAGGCCGAGTCGCGGCGGAGCCGTCGCTTCGAGGCCACCGGCTTCACGCCCGGTGAGGCCGATCTCGCCGGCTTGCGGGAGAAGCAGGCTCGTCAGTCGACCGATGTGGGCGCACCGGGGATCCTAGATCTGCGGCGAGTGCGTACCGTGCTGCAGTAATGGCATTCCCCACAACAGGTCCGCCGACCCCACCCGGAGTCGGGGGCATCGAATTCGACGACTTGCGCGGGCCCTACCGCGACGTGCCACCTCAGCAGCCGCTGTTCGACGTTCAGGCGTCGGACCACACATCGACGTCCGGTTACAACGAATTCGTTGATGCCGCAGGAGATGTTCGGCCGGCCTGGCAGGAGTTGGACGAGTATGTGCGCGAATGGGGTCGCGGCGGGCTGGACCGGCTACGGACGGTGGTCCGCAGCCTTGTCGACAATGACGGCATCACCTACATCCAGGTTGATGACAAGGGCGATGCGATCACCGCCGGGGATGGAACCATGGTGCCGGGGCCGTGGCAGCTCGACACGATTCCGCTGGTGATCTCCGCTGGCGACTGGGACACCCTGGAAGCCGGTCTGGTACAACGCTCGAGACTGCTGGATGCCGTGCTGGCCGATATCTACGGCGAGCGACGTCTGATCACCGGCGGGCTGCTGCCGCCGCAACTACTGTTCGCCCACCCCGGCTATGTGCGGGCTGCCCACGGTATCGAGCTACCCGGTCGCCATCAGCTATTCCTTCACGGATGCGACATCAGCCGGGGCTCGTCGGGGGAGTTCCAGGTCAACGCCGACTGGACCCAGGCGCCGTCGGGTGCCGGATATGCGCTCGCCGACCGGCGCGTGGTTGCCAACGCCATTCCGGACCTCTACGAGGAGATTGGGCCCCGTCCGGCCTCGCCTTGGGCTCATGCGTTGCGGTTGGCGCTCATCGACGCCGCTCCGGAATCGGCGGAGGAGCCCGCGGTCGTCGTCCTGAGCCCGGGCATCTATTCGGAGACTGCATTCGACCAGGCCTATCTGGCTAGTGTGCTGGGGCTTCCACTGGTCGAGAGCGCCGATCTCGTGGTGCACGACGGCAGGCTGTGGATGCGTTCCATGGGCACCCTCAAACGGGTCGACGTCGTGCTGCGCCGGGTCGATGCCGACTTCGCCGACCCGCTCGAGTTGCGTGCTGACTCACAGTTGGGCGTGGTGGGCCTCGTTGAAGTGCTGCGCCGCGGCGCGGTGACGGTCGTCAATACGCTCGGCAGCGGCGTGATGGAAAGCCCTGGACTGCTTCGGTTCCTGCCTGAACTCGCCGAGGAGTTGCTCGACGAGACCCCTCTGCTGGCAACGGCTCCCATGTATTGGGGCGGCATCGACGTCGAACGGTCGCACCTGCTGGCAAACCTGTCGTCGCTGCTGATCAAGCCGGTGACCGGCGGTGAACCGATAGTTGGGCCCGAACTGTCGGCGGGACAGCTCGAGGTATTGGCGTCCCGCATTGAAGCCACCCCGTGGCAATGGGTCGGCCAGGAGCTGCCGCAGTTCTCCTCGGCGCCTTCGGATTTCTTCCCCGGAGGGCTGTCGTCATCCCGGGTGGGTATGCGCCTGTTCACGGTGGCTCAGCACAGTGGGTATGCGCCGATGGTTGGCGGCTTGGGCTACCTGGTGGCACCGGGTTCTGCCGCCTACCGTCTCAATACTTCTGCAGCCAAAGACATCTGGGTGCGGACGCCGACACGGGTCATAGCCGCTAAGACCCCTGCGACTACGTCCGCAGAGCCCTCGGCGCAGGACGACACGACTGGCATTCCAGCTACCTTGATCAAGTCGAGCCCGACGCGTGACATCAGCTCGCCGCGCGTGCTGTCCGACCTGTATTGGATCGGCCGGTATTCCGAGCGCGCCGAAAATACAGCCCGGCTGCTGACTGTTACCCGGGAGCGCTATCACGAGTACCGCTACCGCAGCATGATGCCCGGCAGCGAGTGCGTTCCGGTGCTGCTGACGGCACTCGGCGCGATCACCGGAACCGACACGGGGGCGGGCGGCGACTACGTCGAGATGGTGGCCACCGCCCCGACCACCCTGTGGTCGTTGACCGCGGACCGGTACCGTGCCGGTTCGCTGGCACAGTCCGTCGAGCGCCTGAGTCATGCCGCGCGTTCGGTACGTGACCAGATGTCGAACGACACCTGGATGGTGCTTTCCGCACTCGAGAGAGCCCTGCTGCATAGCCCGGAACATCCGCCAGAGTCGCGAGCCGAGGGCGACGCCTTCCTGTCGTCGACAAACACCCTTACGCTGGCGGGCACGCTCGCGCTGTCCGGGGTGTTGGCCGAATCCATGGTCCAAGACGTTGGCTGGACGATGATGGACATCGGCAAACGGATTGAGCGCGGCCAGGCATTGAGCGCCCTGCTGCGGGCCACCCTTACGACGGCAAGGTTGCCTGATGCCGAGGCAACTATCACGGAGTCGACCCTGCTTGCCTGTGAATCGGCGGTGATCTATCGCCGGCGCAATCCCGGCATGTTCAGCGTGGCCGCCGTGGCGGAGTTGGTGTTGTTCGACGCGCAGAATCCGCGCTCGCTGTTGTTCCAGTTGGAGAGGTTGCGGGCCGACCTCAATTCCCTGCCGGGTGCTTCGGGCTCGTCGCGGCCCGAGCGCATGGTCGACGAGATCGCCCTTCGACTGCGTCGCATCGAACCCGCCGACCTGGAGGAGGTCACCGCCACGGGTGCCCGAGAGGATCTCGACGGGTTACTCGCCGGCGTCCACCGCGATCTGCGGGAGCTCTCGGACGTCATCACCGCGACCCACCTCTCGTTGCCCGGCGGTATGCAGCCCCTGTGGGGGCCCGATGCGCGGCGAGTGGTGCCATGACGGCGTTTCCGGACGGTCCCGTGGCGTCGGAGAGCAGCCGCAGCTACGAAGTCACCCACCGCACCGTGTACCAATACTCTGACGTGGTCACCAACTCCTATGGCCGGGGATTCCTCACCCCTCGTGACTCCGCTCGCCAGCGCTGCCTCTTCCACGAGCTGGTGATCGACCCGGAGGCGTCGGATAGTTCCACCAGCCGAGACGCCTACGGCAACCTGAGTTCCTACTTCCAGATCACCCAAAAGCATCGCACCCTGAGCATCACGAGCCGGTCTGTCGTCGAGGTCGACCCTCCGCCCCCCGACCTCTATCGGGGCCCTTCGGCGCGGGCGCCGTGGGAGATCGCGCGCCCCGTGGGTCCCGACGGGGCATTGGCCACCGAGTTCACCCTCGATCTGGACCCGCCCGAAATCACCGAGGAGGTGCGGGCCTACGCCGCACCGAGTTTCACCCCCGGCCGACCACTGATCGAGGTGGTGCAGGACTTGACCTCGCGGATCTATGCCGATTTCACCTACCGGTCGGGGTCGACAACGATATCCACTCAGGTAGGCGAGGTTTTGGCTGCCCGTGAAGGGGTATGCCAGGACTTTGCGCGGCTGGCAATCGCCTGCTTGCGCGCGAATGGTCTGGCCGCCAGCTATGTCTCCGGGTACCTGGCGACCGACCCGCCGCCTGGGAAGGAACGCATGATCGGCGTCGACGCCACGCACGCCTGGGCCGCGGTGTGGACTCCGCAGCAACTATGGCTCGGGCTTGACCCGACGAACGACCAGATGGTCGACGAACGTTATGTCACTGTGGGTTTCGGCCGCGATTATGCAGATGTTCCACCACTGCGGGGCATCATTTACACCGATTCGGAGAGCAGCGTCATCGACGTGTACGTTGACGTGGCCCCCTATGAAGGGGGTGTACTGCGTGCGTGACTTCAACTGTCCTAACTGCGGGCAGCGGTTGTCGTTCGAGAATTCGGTTTGCCTAAATTGCAATAGCGCATTGGGATTCTCGCTCGAGGAGATGGCGCTGCTGGTGATTGCGCCCCCGGCGGAGAGTGAACACGGTGGTGCCGTCGACGAGAGCCGGTACCGGTTGTGCGCGAACCTGCATCTGGCCGAATGCAATTGGTTGGTCCAGAAGAGTCCGGTCGCCAGGCTGTGTGCGTCCTGCGAACTGACCCGCACCCGGCCCGGCGACGACGATACCGTGGCCATGGCGAGGTTTGCGACCGCCGAGAAAGCTAAGAGGCGGCTAATCGCCGAATTGTACGAGATGAAGCTGCCGGTAGTGGGGCGCGACGAGGACCCGCAGTACGGCTTGGCTTTCGACCTGCTCTCCAGCCAGGTCGAGAAGGTGTTCACCGGTCACCACAACGGTGTGATCACACTGGATCTCGCTGAGGGTGATGACGTGCACCGAGAGCAGTTGCGCATCTCGATGGACGAGCCGTACCGCACGCTGCTCGGACACTTCCGCCACGAGGTCGGCCACTACTATTTCTATCGGCTGGTCGGGACGTCGGGCGACTACTGGCAACGCGTCAATGAGTTGTTCGGCGATCCCAACGCCGACTACCAGGCCGCGCTGGACCGTCACTACAGCCAGGGCGCACCCGATGGGTGGCAGGACGAATATGTCTCGTCCTACGCCACCATGCACCCGGCGGAGGATTGGGCCGAGACATTCGCCCACTACCTGCACATCCGCGACACCCTGGACACCGCCGCGGCATTCGGGATGGCTGCTGCCAGCGCGACACTCGGGCATAAAATGCTGGGGCCCAGTGGCTTCGACACGATGATCGACATGTGGCTGCCGCTGGCGTGGGCACTGAACATGGTGAACCGGTCGATGGGCAAGGACGATCTCTATCCGTTCGTGCTGCCGCCGGCTGTGCTGGAGAAGATGCGGTTCATCCACACTGTCATCGGCGACGTCACCGCGGACCCCGTGCCAACCCCGTGAGGGCGCGTGTCTGTACAACGCCACGCCGAATACCCCGTGCAAATGCGCACGCTCGCGGGGAGAGTACCTACGATCGTCGGCGTGGCTGACCGATATGGCAACGACATCCTGGCCGATGACCCCCACCGCTCCCGCCGGTTGCGTTCCACCGAATTGCCCGTCGAGATCGGGATGGTCGTCGAGGATGTCCAGACCGGTTTCGTCGGAGCCGTCGTGCGCGTCGAGTACGGACGGATGGAACTCGAGGACCGCAACGGCCGTTCCAAACCGTTCCCGGTTGGGCCCGGGTACCTGATCGACGGCAAGCCGGTCATCCTGACCGCCCCCAGAAAGGCGTCGGCAGTGCGGCCGGCCCGTACGGCCTCCGGCTCTGTCGCCCTCGCCGGGGTGCGCGCGAAGGTGGCTATGGACAGCCGGATCTACGTGGAGGGCCGCCACGATGCCGAACTGGTTGAGCAGGTCTGGGGCGAGGACCTGCGGATCGAGGGCGTCGTCGTCGAATACCTCGGCGGGGTCGACGACTTGGCCGCGATCGTCGCGGAGTTCCGCCCCGGACCTGGGCGTCGGTTGGGGGTGCTGGTCGATCACCTGGTCACCGGTTCCAAGGAGGCCCGCATCGCCCAAGCTGTCCGCCGCGGCCCGGGCGGTGAACACACGCTGGTCGTCGGCCATCCCTTCATCGACATTTGGCAGGCCGTCAAACCGGGGCGTATCGGGAGGACCGCGTGGCCGACCGTGCCGAAGGGTCAGGACTGGAAACACGGTGTGTGCGGGGCTCTGGGCTGGAAGCATCGCGACCAGGCCGATATCGCTGCGGCCTGGCGGAAGATCAGGGGACGGGTTCGGGACTGGAACGACCTCGAGCCCGAGCTGATCGGCCGAGTGGAGGAATTGATCGACTTCGTCACCCAACCTGCGCCATGACGCAGTGGTAAGCAGGGAGCGTGTCCGACGGCCTCTTCGATGTGCCCGCGTCCAACACCGACCGCGGCGCCGCTGACGCACTGACCGGCGGGACAGCGTCGCCGCTGGCCGTGCGGATGCGCCCGGCATCCCTCGACGAAGTCGTCGGCCAGGAACATCTGCTCAAGCCCAACTCGCCGTTGCGCCGTCTGGTTGAGGGATCCGGCGCCGCCTCGGTCATCCTGTACGGACCGCCGGGAACCGGCAAGACCACGCTGGCCTCGCTGATCTCGCAGGCCACCGGACGCCGGTTCGAGGCCTTGTCGGCTCTCTCCGCGGGCGTCAAGGAAGTTCGGGCAGTGATAGAAAAGGCCCGGTTGGCGTCCGTCGGGGGCGAGCAGACGGTGCTGTTCATTGACGAGGTGCATCGGTTCTCCAAGACCCAGCAGGATGCTCTGCTGGCGGCGGTGGAGAATCGGGTGGTACTGCTGGTGGCCGCGACCACCGAGAACCCGTCATTCTCCGTGGTGGCTCCGCTGCTGAGCCGTTCGCTGATCCTGCAGCTGCAACCGCTGACACCGGAGGCGATCCGCGGGGTCATTCAGCGGGCAATCGACGACGGCCGCGGGTTGGGCGGCCGGGTGCAGGTCACCGGTGAGGCGATCGACCTGCTGGTGGAGCTGTCCGCGGGTGACGCACGCCGGGCGCTCACGGCCCTCGAGGTCGCCGCCGAGGTGGGCGAGAAGGTGACCATCGAGGTCATCGAACAATCTGTGGATAGAGCCGCTGTGCGCTACGACCGCGACGGCGATCAGCATTACGACGTCGTCAGCGCGTTCATCAAGTCCATCCGGGGTTCCGACGTCGACGCGGCGCTGCACTACCTGGCCCGGATGCTCGTTGCCGGGGAGGATCCCCGGTTCGTCGCGCGCCGTCTGATGATCCTGGCAAGCGAGGACATCGGGATGGCTGATCCGTCCGCGTTGCCGATCGCAGTCGCCGCCGCACAGACGGTGCAGCTGATTGGCATGCCGGAGGCCCAGCTGACTTTGGCACACGCCACCGTGCACCTGGCGACGGCGCCCAAGTCCAATGCGGTGACAACCGCGCTGGCTGCTGCGATAGCCGACATCAAAGCTGGCAAAGCCGGTTTGGTGCCTGCGCATCTGCGGGACGGACATTATTCGGGTGCCTCGAAGCTGGGCAACGCGATCGGCTACCGCTATTCGCATGACGACCGCGATGGGGTTGTGGCGCAACAGTATCCGCCCGATGAGGTGGTGGGCGTGAACTACTACCAGCCCACGTCGCGGGGTGCGGAGCGGGAGATCTCGACCCGTCTGGAAAAGCTGCGGAACATCATCCGGCGGCGATGCTGACGGCCGGCGGAGCCGCGTGAAACCGCCTCGCGGATAACGCACTCGGCGTATTCTGGGCCGGCAGAGGCGGCGTCGTCAGATTCCAGGCAGTGCGCCAGTGGCGTCAACCGGAGGTTGTCACATGGGTAGTTTCGGTGCATCGCGATCGCGCCGCGCCGTTCGCGTTCTCGGGGCAGCTCTCGTTTCGGGCGGGCTGATTCTGGGCGCATCCGCCGCTGGTGCCGGAGTTGCTGTAGCCCAACCGGGCGGCGGTGGCGGTGGTCAGGGCGGTTCCGGTGGCGCGGGCGGTTCTGGTGGCCAAGGCGGTGCGGGTGGCTCAGGTGGCTCTCAGGGCCAGCCGGGCCAACCAGGCCAGCCGGGCCAACCAGGCCAGCCGGGTGAAACCGGCCAACCTGGTACCCCACCGGTTGCGGTGATCGACAACGACAACTGTATCTGGCCGCAATTCGATCCCGGGTGCTAGCTGTGGGCCAGGTGCCGACAGTAGTGTGCCGCCGGTAGCCGCACCGTGGTTCCAACGCCGCCCAACTCGAGGGGCTCGTAGCCTAGACGGATGAAGACCGAAGTGCTCAATCTGGACACCTCTCGCCGTCGAATCGTGGACCTGACGAAGGCCCTACGGTCGTTCTGCGGGCCGGAGGGGGACGGGTTGTGCAACGTCTTCATCCCGCATGCCACCGCGGGCGTCGCGATCATCGAGACCGGTGCCGGCTCCGACGACGACCTCGTTGACGCGCTCGAGAGGCTGTTGCCACGCGACAACCGCTATCGCCACGAGCACGGATCTCCCGGTCATGGTGCCGACCACGTTCTCCCCGGTCTGGTATCGCCGTCGGTGACCGTGCCGGTGGGCGATGGCCAGCCGTTGCTGGGCACCTGGCAGAGCGTTGTGCTGGTGGATCTGAACAGGGATAACCCCCATCGCTCGGTCCGGTTGAGCTTCCTGAAGGCGTAGCGGAGGGGACCGGTACTGTGGGGCGTCGAGTATTTGCAGGTGACGGCTCATCGGGTGCCGGCGCCACGGACTAGAACCGAGGACAACCGAACGTGCAGACACACGAGATCAGGAAGCGGTTCCTTGATCATTTCGTGAAGGCGGGCCACACGGAAGTGCCTAGCGCTTCGGTGATCCTCAATGACCCCAACCTGTTGTTCGTCAACGCCGGAATGGTGCAATTCGTCCCGTTCTTCCTCGGTCAGAGCACGCCGCCGTGGCAGCGTGCGACCAGCATCCAGAAATGCATTCGCACCCCGGACATTGACGAGGTGGGCATCACCACCCGGCACAACACCTTCTTTCAGATGGCCGGCAACTTCTCGTTCGGCGATTACTTCAAGGCCGGGGCCATCGAGCTGGCTTGGACCCTGCTGACCAACCCGGTAGACCAGGGCGGCTATGGGTTTGATCCTGAAAAACTTTGGGCCACCATTTATCTAGATGATGACGAAGCCGCCCAGCTGTGGCAAAACCTGGCCGGGCTGCCGCCGGAACGTATACAACGGCGCGGGATGGCCGACAACTACTGGTCCATGGGGATTCCCGGACCGTGCGGTCCATCCTCGGAGATCTACTACGACCGCGGTCCTGAGTACGGCATCGAAGGCGGTCCGGAAGCCAACGAGGACCGCTATATCGAGATCTGGAACCTCGTGTTCATGCAGAACGAGCGAGGTGAGGGCACCTCGAAGGAGAGCTTCGAGATTCTGGGCCCACTGCCGCGGCAGAACATCGACACCGGTATGGGCATCGAGCGCGTGGCCTGCCTGCTGCAGGGTGTCGACAATGTCTACGAGACGGATTTGCTTCGTCCGGCCATTGACTTGATGGCAGCGCTTGCACCTCGCGGGTACGGCCAGGGAGTCCACGACGACGACGTGCGTTACCGCATCATCGCCGACCACAGCCGAACCGCGGCGATCATCATCGCCGACGGGGTCAGTCCAGGCAACGAGGGCCGTGGCTATGTCCTGCGCCGATTGCTGCGCCGCATCATCCGCGCTGCGAAACTGTTGGGGATCGAGCAGCCTGTCATGGAAGATCTGATGGTCACGGTGCGCGACGCCGTGGGTCCGTCATACCCGGAACTGGTCGGCGATTTCGATCGGATTCAGCGGATCGCGGTAGCCGAGGAGACCGCCTTCAACCGGACGCTGGCCTCGGGATCTCGGCTGTTCGAGGAGGCCGCGCGTACGACGAAGGCCTCCGGTACCGACGTGCTGTCTGGCGCCGACGCCTTCGCGCTTCATGACACCTATGGCTTCCCCATCGAGTTGACCCTCGAGATGGCCGCCGAGGCGGACCTGCGGGTCGATGAGGAGGGTTTCCGCGGCTTGATGTCCGAGCAGCGCCGCCGAGCCAAGGCCGACGCAGCCGCGCGCAAACAAGCACACGCCGATCTGTCGGCCTACCGTGACCTCGTCGATGCCGGCCCGACTCGATTCACTGGTTTTGATGAGTTATCCACCGAGGCAAAGATTCTCGGAATCTTCATCGATGGCAAGCGTGTTCCGGTGGTTGCTCACGAACCAGGCGTCACCGAGTCGCGCGTCGAGCTGATACTCGATCGCACCCCTTTCTACGCGGAATCGGGGGGCCAGATTGCCGACGAAGGCAGCCTCCGTGGGACCGGGGCCTCGGGGACGGCGCGCGCGGCTGTCACCGATGTGCAGAAGATCGCGAAAACCATATGGGCGCACCACATTATCGTGGAATCGGGCGAGTTCGTCGAGGGCGATACCGTAGAAGCGGCCGTCGACCCCCGCTGGCGGCACGGTGCCACTCAAGGACATTCCGGAACGCATATGGTGCACGCCGCCTTGCGACAGGTGCTGGGCCCCAACGCCGTTCAGGCGGGTTCCCTGAATCGTCCCGGCTACCTGCGATTCGACTTCAATTGGCAGGGTGCCCTCACCGAGCAGCAGCGTACCCAGATCGAGGAGGTGACCAACGAAGCGGTCGAGGCGGACTACGAGGTGCACAGCTTCGTCACCGACTTGGACCGGGCTAAGGCGATGGGCGCGATGGCGCTCTTCGGTGAGGCCTATCCCGACGAAGTGCGCGTCGTAGAGATCGGCGGCCCCTTTTCGTTGGAGTTGTGCGGCGGCACCCATGTCCGCAATTCCGCGCAGATAGGCCCGGTCACGATCCTCGGCGAGTCATCCGTCGGGTCGGGTGTGCGGCGCGTCGAGGCCTATGTCGGACTGGATTCGTTCCGGCACCTGGCTAAGGAGCGTGCCCTGATGGCGGGCCTGGCTTCCTCACTGAAGGTGCCCTCGAATGAAGTACCCGGACGGGTAGCCAACCTCGTGGAGCGGTTGCGGGCGGCTGAGAAGGAACTCGACCGCATGCGGATGGCCAACGCACGTGCTGCTGCGGCCAATGCTGCTGCCGGGGCCGAGGAGGTCGGTAAGGTCCGGATGGTGGCGCAGCGGATGGCCGGCGGAATGTCGGCGGGCGATCTGCGCTCTCTCGTCGGCGATATCCGCGGCAAACTGGGCAGCGGTCCGGGTGTCGTTGCGCTCATCGCCGCTCCAGGGGAGCGGGGCGAGGGCAAAGATGGCGGGGACAACGATTCCGTTCCCTACGTGGTGGCAGTCAACGAGGCGGCGCAGGATCTCGGGCTGCGAGCCGACGACCTGGTCAAGCAGGTGGGTGCGAAGCTCAACGGCCGCGGTGGGGGTAAGGCAGATCTGGCGCAGGGTTCCGGTAGGGGGGCGGCGGGTATCGACGCAGCACTGGCGGCGATACGTGCAGAGATAGGCCGGAGATAGCCTGATGGCCCACGCCGACGAACCCGCATGGCACGACCGTCTGCCGGACCGGCCCGGGGGTTCCGGTGCGGCCCCCGACCCCGGTCGCGGGCGGCGTCTCGGCATCGACGTCGGCACGGTTCGCATCGGTGTGGCCGCAAGCGACCCCGACGGTATTCTCGCGACTCCGGTGGAGACCGTGGCCAGGGATCGTCGGTCGGCCAAACACCTTCGTCGGCTCGCCCGCCTCGTCGCGGAACACCAGGCCGTTGAGGTGGTGGTGGGTCTGCCGCGCACGCTGGCCGATCGCGCGGGATCATCGGCGCGGGATGCCGTCGAGCTGGCCGACCTGCTGGCGGACCGAATCTCGCCGGTGCCGGTACGGTTGGCCGACGAACGGTTCACCACCGTGACCGCGCAACGCTCATTACATGAAGCCGGGGTGCGTGCCAAAGGGCAGCGATCGATGATCGATCAAGTTGCGGCGGTGGGGATTCTGCAGAACTGGCTGGACCAGCGGCGGGCGGCGCTGACCACGCACGGAGAGGTCAGGGATGGCTGACGATTGGCAGGGTGCACCACGCGCTCAACCCGTAGTCGTGGGTCCCCCCCGACGGCGGGGGGAGCGCCGCGACCGCGCCAGGAATGCCCGCCTCAAGCGCAAGCGCCGGTTCGCCGCCATCGTGGCGCTGACCTTGCTGGTGGTTGTCGTCGTCGGGGCGGTGTTCCTCGGCTCCAGAATGTGGAATTCGTTATTCGGCACCGTTGACGCCGACTACGCGGGCGACGGCGTCAACGATGTTGTGATCCAGGTTCATGAAGGCGACTCCACCACCGCGATCGGCAAGACGTTGCTGGACCAGAATGTCGTGGCGAGTTCCCAGGCATTCGTCGATGCGGCGTCGGGTAACCCGGCGATCTCGGCGATCCAGCCGGGATTTTACAAGGTTCGTACCGAGATCCCGGCAGCGAGCGCGGTCACCAGGCTGGTTGATCCTGCCAATCGTGTCGGCAGATTAGTGATTCCCGAGGGGCGACAGCTCGACGACGTAAAACAGGTGAAGACCGACGAGGTCACCGACGGCATTTTCACGCTGATTTCGAATGCGTCGTGCGTAGACCTCGATGGTCAACGGCGCTGCGTTTCGGTAGCCGACCTCCGCAATATTGCCGCCGCCGCGCCACCGGAAATGTTATCCGTCCCGCAATGGGCGACGCGCCCGGTCGAGGCGCTTGGGCCCGACCATCGTCGGTTGGAGGGGCTGATTGCGCCGGGTACCTGGAATATCGATCCATCAGCTGAACCGCAGGAGATCCTGGCTACGTTGATAGCGGTCAGCGCGGCGCAATACGAACAGGGTGGTCTGCTTGATACGGCTGAAGCGCTGGAGATGTCGCCGTACGAGATCCTGATTGTGGCTTCGCTGGTGCAGCGGGAAGCCATGCCCCAGGATTTCTCGAAAGTGGCGCGGGTGATCTACAACCGGCTGGCCGAGCAACGGACGCTGGAGTTCGACTCCACCGTGAATTTCCCGCTGGACCGCATCGAGGTGGCGACCACCGATGCCGACCGGAGGCAGGCGACGCCGTGGAACACGTATTTGCGGCCCGGGCTCCCGGCTACGCCGATCTGCTCGCCCGGCCATCCCGCCCTCGTCGCGGCTGAGCAACCCGAGCCAGGGGATTGGCTTTACTTCGTGACCGTCGACATGCAGGGCACAACGCTCTTCACTAGCGAGTACCAGCAGCATCTTGCGAACATCGAAGTGGCGAAACGCAACGGTGTTCTCGATTCGGCACGATGAGCCCGGCGTGAAGATCCAACGACGCTCGTGAACGTAGGTGCCCGACGGGCGGCGGTGCTCGGATCTCCGATTGCGCATTCGCGTTCCCCACAGCTGCACTTGGCGGCGTATCGCGCTCTTGGTTTGGCAGGCTGGACCTATGACCGCATCGAGTGCGACGGTGAGCAGTTACCCGGGGTGGTTGCCGGGTTCGGAGCGGAATGGGTAGGCGTGTCGGTAACGATGCCGGGCAAGTTCGCCGCCCTGCGAGTCGCCGACAGCGCCACCGCCCGCGCGACGCTGGTCGGGTCGGCTAACACGCTGGTCCGTTCCCCCGCGGGATGGCATGCCGACAACACCGATATCGACGGCGTGGTGGGTGCGCTGGCAAGCGTCGCCGCGTCCGACCGGGCGATGGTGGTGGGTTCGGGCGGCACCGCTCCAGCGGTGGTCGTCGGCCTTGTCGAACGGGGCGCCCAACACGTCGCGGTGGCGGCGCGGAGCGCTGAGAAGGCGGCACCGCTGGTCGAGCTGGCGATCGGCTGCGGCGCTCGATCGCATTGGTGCGATCTCACCGGCGCGCAGCTGGCCGACGAGGTTGCCGGTGTCGACGTCGTGGTGAATACGGTGCCCGCCGAGGCCGTCGCCCGGTACGCGCCCCACCTGGCGTTGACGCCGGTTCTGCTCGACGCGATCTACGACCCTTGGCCCACCCCGCTGGCCTCCACGGTTCGTGCGGCCGGCGGGACCGTGATCAGCGGCCTGCAGATGCTGCTGAACCAGGCTTTCGCCCAGGTTGAGCAGTTCACCGGGTTGCCGGCGCCCCGAGAGGCGATGTGTGCGGCGCTCGGCATAGCCCCCTGACTGCAAAGAATTGTTGCTCCTGGCTATCCGACGGCGGACCTAGCCTGAGGAGGTGGGGGAGGTTTGGGAGGAATCGGCCGTCATCTGTGTGGCGTGTTGGCTGATCGCGTTGACATTCTTCGATATTCGGCAGCGACGCCTGCCCAATATCCTCACGCTGCCAGGTGCGGCGCTGGTGATGGCCGGCGCGGTGCTGACGGGTCACGGTTGGATGGCTGCTGCCGGGGCCGCGGCGATGTTTGCGCTGTATGCGGTCGTGCACCTGGTTGCCCCGCAGGCGATGGGCGCTGGCGATGTCAAGCTTGCCATCGGTCTCGGCGCCCTCACCGGGCCGTTTGGACCGGGTGTGTGGTTGCTGGCCGTGCTGGGAGCCTCGGTCGTTACCGCGCTGCTGGGGTTGATCCGGCTCCTCGGCGGCGACCGATCACCCCTGCCGCACGGTCCGTCGATGTGTGGCGCCGCAGCAGGCGCGGTGGCACTCGGGCTGATGTAGGGCCGTCTGATCAGCCGCTGGCCGGTGCCGTGCGAAAATGGACCCCGTGTTGAGATGGACGACAGCAGGGGAATCCCACGGCCGCGCATTGGTGGCGATGGTCGAAGGCATGGTCGCCGGCGTCCACCTCACCTCGCAAGATATTGCGGCGCAGCTGGCCCGCCGGCGTCTCGGCTACGGTCGAGGTGCGCGAATGAAGTTCGAGCAGGACCAGATCACGCTGCTTGCCGGGTTGCGTCACGGACTCACACTCGGCGGCCCCATAGCCATCGAGATCGGCAATACCGAATGGCCCAAGTGGGAAACGGTAATGGCGCCCGATCCCGTCGATCCGGCCGCTCTGGCTGACGGGGCGGCTCGCAATGCGCCGCTGACCAGGCCGCGACCCGGCCACGCCGACTATGCGGGCATGCTGAAGTACGGCTTCGACGATGCCCGCCCGGTGCTCGAACGCGCCAGTGCCCGGGAAACCGCGGCTCGGGTCGCGGCCGGAACTGTCGCCCGGGCCTTCCTCCAGCAGGCCCTCGGAGTCGACGTGATATCCCACGTCATCTCCATCGGGGCGTCCCAGGCCTACGATGGACCCTCGCCACAAGCCGCGGATCTGGCTGCAATCGACGCCAGTCCGGTGCGCGCCTTCGACGAGGCAACCGAAGCGCTGATGATCGCCGAGATCGAGGATGCCAAACGTGACGGCGACACGCTCGGTGGAGTAGTCGAGGTCATCGCCCACGGTCTGCCCATCGGGCTCGGTTCGTTCACCAGCGGCGACGATAGACTGGACAGTCAGTTGGCCGGCGCAGTGATGGGGATTCAGGCGATCAAGGGCGTGGAGATCGGTGACGGCTTCGAGACCGCGCGCCGGCGCGGCACGGTAGCCCATGACGAGATGCATCCGGGGCCCGGCGGCGTGATGCGATCGACCAACCGCGCCGGCGGGCTGGAAGGCGGCATGAGTAACGGGCTGCCGTTGCGGGTGCGCGCCGCAATGAAGCCCATTTCCACCGTGCCGCGTGCGCTGGCCACTGTGGACATGGCTACCGGTGAGGAAGCGGTGGCCATCCACCAGCGCTCTGACGTGTGCGCAGTGCCGGCCGCGGCGGTGGTCTGCGAGACCATGGTGGCGTTGGTGCTGGCGCGGGCAGCGTTGAAGAAATTCGGCGGCGATTCACTGGGTGAGACGCGCGCCAACATCGACTCCTATCTGCGTGCTGTCGCCGACCAGGAACCATCAGGTGCCGCACAGGCATCGGGCTGATGGCTCCCAAAGCGGTTCTCGTCGGGCTTCCCGGATCGGGCAAGTCCACCATCGGTCGACGGCTGGCCAAGATGTTGGGCCTCGGGCTTCTCGACACCGACGCGGCGATCGAGAAGACGACCGGACGCACGATCGCCGAGATCTTCGCCACCGACGGTGAAGAAGAGTTTCGCCGAATTGAGGCCGAGGTCGTGCGCGATGCGCTGGCTACCCATGAAGGAGTGCTGTCACTGGGCGGCGGTGCGGTGACCACCGCCGCTGTGCGTGAGGCGCTGCGCGGGCATGTCGTGATCTACCTGGAGATCAGCGCGGCCGAAGGGGTGCGCCGGACCGGAGGATCCACAGTGCGGCCGCTGCTGGCCGGCCCGGACCGCAGTGAGAAATTCAAGGCCTTGATGTCAGAACGGATTCCGCTGTATCGACAGGTGGCCACACTGCGGGTGAACACCAATCGTCGCAACCCGGGAGCAGTCGTGCGGTATATCGCCTCACGGCTGGAGAGCCCGGAGGGGGTCAAGCCTGAACGTCGACGCCGGCGCCCGTCATGGCGGCGGGCCCCGTTGTCTCTAGCAATGCCCCCGTCTACAGAGGCGCCGCCCAGCCCGGCCGCAATGGCGGCCAGGAAGATCAGTGGGTCCCCCCGTCTACGAAAGGACACGCGCCGTGACTGAGCCGGTGACCGAACCCGTCACGGTCGATGTAGGCACTGATCCGCCGTACCCGGTGATCATCGGCACGGGCCTACTCGGCGACCTGGCGCGCATCCTGGACGGCAGACACAAGGTGGCGATCCTGCATCAGCCGGTACTCGCGCAGACGGCGGAGGCGATACGGAACCATCTGTCAGACAAGGGAATCGATGCGCATCGGATCGAGATCCCGGACGCCGAGGCTGGTAAGGAACTTCCGGTTGTCGGGTTCTCCTGGGAAGTCCTGGGTCGTATCGGCATCGGCCGCAAGGACGCGATCGTCAGCGTGGGTGGGGGTGCGGCCACTGATGTCGCCGGCTTCGTCGCGGCAACATGGTTGCGCGGGGTGGACATCGTGCACGTCCCGACCACGCTGCTCGGCATGGTCGACGCGGCGGTGGGCGGCAAGACCGGCATCAACACCGAGGCGGGCAAGAACCTCGTCGGTGCCTTTCACCAGCCGGTCGCGGTCCTGGTCGACCTCGCAACCCTGGAGTCGCTGCCCCGCAACGAGATCGTGGCGGGTATGGCCGAGGTCGTGAAGGCCGGTTTCATCGCCGACCCGAAGATCCTCGACATCATCGAGGCCGACCCGGAACTCGCGGTCGATCCGACCGGCGCGGTGCTGCCCGAGTTGATTAGGCGCGCGGTGGCGGTCAAAGCCGAAGTCGTTGCCGCCGACGAGAAAGAATCGCAGCTGCGCGAAATCCTCAACTACGGCCACACCCTTGCGCATGCCATTGAACGCCGCGAGCGCTACCAATGGCGGCATGGCGCGGCTGTTTCTGTCGGGCTGGTGTTCGCCGCCGAACTGGGGCGGGTAGCCGGGCGTCTCGATGACGGTACGGCAGGGCGGCACCGCGCGATCCTGAGTTCTCTGGGGCTGCCGGTCAGCTATGACGCCGACGCGCTACCGCAGTTGCTGGAAACAATGACCGGCGACAAGAAAACTCGTGCCGGTGTGCTGCGCTTCGTTGTGTTAGATGGGTTGGCCAAGCCGGGACGGCTGGAGGGGCCTGACCCGTCGCTGCTCGCCGCCGCTTACGCCGAGGTAGCCCGGAGTTGACGGTGGTCTACCGGGTCAGCTTTCCGGCTTGTTGACGGGCGTGGTTTCGTCGTCGGCGACTGCGACCGAGGAGGTCTGTTCTTCGGGCTCGCCGGCTGATGGCGGCCCGGAGGCAGAGGCATCCCGGCCGTCGCCTATCGCAGCGAACACGTCGGTGTCGGCGCGGTCGTCGTCGCCCTCACGGCGGCGCGGTTGGTCAGGGGTCTTACGGTCCACCAGCCAACGACCGACCGCGACGCCGAGGGCGGAGGTGAGGAACACGAGCAGTGCGGTGAACGCCGCGAACGTAGACAACTCGTTGATGAGGCCCAACACGTACAGGTTGCTGTAGAACAATCCGACAAACCAGGCGACCACGCCGCTGGCCCCGCCGGCGAACAGGCCGGCCAGCAGCCACGTCATGGCCAGGTCGGGGCGCCGGTCGGGATCGGGGTTGGCGCGCGCATCGGCACGGCCGTCGACGTAGCCCCACACAAGTGCCACCACCCCGTAGGTTGTGATCAGGATGCCACTGATCAACCCAGCTTTGGTCTCCCACTCGTTGATCAGCGCGCCCTGCAGCAGCCGGACGATCACCATGAGGGCGGCGAATACAAGTCCGCGCAGCAGCCACTTGCTCATGAGGCCACACCCTAGCGAGTAGCCTCACCGCCCGTGACTATTTCTCAGCGCCGCGACCGGTTGCGCGAGCGCCTCGCGGCGGCGGGACTAGACGCTTTACTGGTGTCAGACCTGGTCAACATCCGGTACTTGTCAGGATTCACCGGTTCGAACGCTGCGTTGCTGGTCCTCGCCGAGGGTGAACCGCCGGTACTCTCCACCGATGGCCGCTACCGTACCCAAGCCGCCGAGCAGGCAGTTGGCGCCGAGATCGTCATCGATCGGGCGTGTGGCCCGCACCTCGTCAGTCGCGCGGCTGAAGCCGGTGTGCGCACACTTGGTTTCGAAAGCCACGTAGTTACCGTCGATGGGTTCGCCGCATTCACCGGCGCTGCCGGTGAGAAGTGCGAACTGGTGCCTGCTGGCAAGACAGTGGAGGGTCTGCGCGAGGTCAAGGACGCCGGCGAGGTCGCGCTGCTGCGGCTTGCCTGTGAGGCGGCTGACGCTGCGCTCAAGGACCTGGTGGAGCGTGGCGGCCTGCGCCCTGGTCGCACGGAGAAAGAGGTCAGGCGCGAGCTGGAGGCATTGATGCTCGACCACGGTGCTGACGGAGTGTCCTTCGAGACCATCGTCGCGACCGGGCCGAACTCGGCGATCCCACATCACCGACCCACTGACGCGGTGCTGGCAGCGGGGGACTTCGTCAAGATCGACTTTGGTGCCCTGGTCTCCGGCTACCACTCAGATATGACGCGTACGTTCGTGCTCGCACCAGTAGCCCAGTGGCAACGCGACATTTACGACGTGGTCGTGGCCGCGCAGCGAGCCGGCCGGGAAGCACTCGCGCCCGGAACTGAGCTGAGCGATATCGACGCGGCAGCACGTCAGGTCATCGACGATGCCGGCTACGCGGATAACTTCGGCCACGGTCTTGGCCACGGGGTGGGCCTGCAGATCCACGAAGCGCCGGGGATCAACGCGGCGGCCGCCGGTACACTCCTTGCTGGCTCCGCGGTGACGGTCGAGCCCGGCGTCTATCTCCCTGAACGGGGCGGTGTCCGTATCGAGGACACGCTGGTGGTGACCGGGCACGGTGGCGCCGGCAGGAACGTCGGGGCCGATAGTCCCGAACTACTTACCCGGTTCCCCAAGGACCTGGTGATCCTCTAGAAGCTAGGAGAACAACCGACCGTGGCATCGACCGCAGACTTTAAGAACGGGCTCATCCTGCAGATCGACGGCCAACTCTGGCAGATCGTCGAATTCCAGCACGTCAAACCCGGTAAGGGGCCGGCCTTCGTGCGGACGAAGCTGAAGAATGTGCTGTCCGGCAAAGTCGTCGACAAGACCTACAACGCCGGGGTGAAGGTGGAGACCGCGACCGTGGACCGTCGTGATGCCACCTATCTCTACCGCGACGGGTCCGACTACGTGTTCATGGACAGCGAGGACTATGAACAGCATCCGCTGTCTGAGTCGCTGGTCGGTCGGGCCGCGGGGTTCTTGTTGGAGAGCATGCCCGTGCAGATCGCGTTCCACGACGGGGTCGCGCTGTATCTCGAGCTGCCGGTTACCGTCGAACTCGTGGTCGCTTCGACCGAGCCCGGCCTGCAGGGCGACCGGTCGAGCGCGGGTACCAAACCGGCGACGATGGAGACCGGCGCCGAAATCCAGGTGCCGCTGTTCATCAACACCGGCGACAAGCTCAAGGTGGATTCCCGCGACGGCAGCTATCTGGGAAGGGTCAATGCCTGACCGTCGGGGGGACCGGGGCCGTCACCAGGCCCGCAAACGTGCCGTCGACGTCTTGTTCGAGGCTGACGCCCGCGGGGTGACGCCGGTTGAGGTTGTCGAGTCGCGAAACACGTTGGCGCAGAAACCATCCGAAGAGATGTCGACGCTCAATCCCTACACGGTTGCCGTCGCACGCGGCGTGACGGAGCATTTGACGCATGTCGACGACCTCATCTCGGCACACTTGCAGGGTTGGACACTGGACCGACTGCCGGCGGTCGACCGGGCGATCCTGCGGGTCGCAGTCTGGGAGCTGCTACATGGTGAGGATGTTCCTGAGCCGGTGGCCGTCGACGAGGCAGTTGAACTGGCTAAGCAGCTCTCCACCGACGATTCACCAGGGTTCGTCAACGGCGTCCTCGGACAGATCATGCTCGTGACGCCGCAAATCCGGGCGGCGGCTGCCGCGGTACAGGGTGGCTCCGAAGGTAGTGACCCAACGTAGTTGAGACACAGCATCGCTGGATTCCGTTCGCCATCGCCAGCTAGGCGGCGTCGAAGGTGATGAGGTCAACACTGATTTTGCCTTCGATAAGGCTGAGCCGTCGCCGGACTGGCGGTCCGGGCAGTGGCGGTGCGGTGGATTGGTAGGTGGCTCCAGTGGGGGTGCTGAACTGCGCGGTGTGGGTGCCGTCGTGTTCGGCGGTGCTGACCTTCCAGCCGGGCGCTTCTTTGGTGTAGTTACAGCCTTCGCAGACTCCGAGCCCGTTGAGCGCGCTGGTCGGTCCGCTGTCTCGGGCCGGTGTGGCGTGGTCATGGTGACGGATCGCGGCGTTGCAGTACGGGGTCCGACAGCGCTGATCGCGCAGCGTGATCAAGGCTGCCAGCCCTTTCGGGAAGATCCGGGACCGCGATTCCATCGCTACCAATTGCCCGGACTTCGGGTGCCGGTACAGCCGGCGCAGCGTGGCTTTGGCCTCGCCATCGGCGACAGCGTCGCCGGTGAGTTTGCAGGCCAATCCGGCCGGGATCGGCCCGTACCCGTGGAGCCAGGCCGGTTGCTCATCATCGCCGGCTAGCGTGGTGTCGGCCATCACGAGGTTCAACGCCACCGATACCGGCTGCTCGGCTGGGGTGCCGGTGACCCGCTCGACCAGGGTGTCGGCCATCACCTGGCCGCGGGACCGCTCATCGAAGGTGACATTGGCGGCCTGATTGAGCGCCGCGTACACCGCTACCCCTTGGTGTACCGGCAGCAGTGCGGTCACGTAGGTCATGGTCTCCGGTGCCGGGCGGATCGTCACACACCGGTCGGCTGCGGCTTGGGCTGAGCGGTCGACGACCGCGGCGGCATCGAGGCGGGCGGCGATCCTTTTGGCCTCGGCCTCGATGCGCTTGTTGCCCCACCCGTCCAGACGGGACTCATCAGCGCACAGCTCGGCATCCAGTTCGCGGCGATGCTGCACTGACAGACAGGCTGATTCCCGCACGATCACAGTGGCTCGGTATTCCGAGAGCGCCCCCGATGCCAGCGCGGCCAGGGTGTGGGGCATCTCATCAACCAGGGCGCTAGCCATGCCCAGGTGGGTGTTGCCGCGCACCGGGGCATCCCGGCGTGCCAGGGCTACCTCCGAGGCCAGGCCACGGCCCCGTTTGGCCTTCGGCACCCCTGCGGCCTGCTCAGCAGCCCGGCGCTTCTCGGCCCACAAGGCCGTCGCCCGCGCTTGGCCCGCGGCCGCGGCCGATTTCAGCCGTTCGAACCGCTCAACCTGGGCGCGCAACTGCGCTTCCCCGGCCCCAGCATCAACCTCGAACAAACTTTCGAACATATCGCCCACAGTACAAGACCCCGCCGACATCTCGTCCGCTACAGATCCAGCTCCGCATAAGTTCGTCGGACGAACTTCGGCTGCGCACCGTGGAGTTTCGCCAGTGAGGTGTTGCCCGCGACAGCGGTGGCGGCATCAACGGTGAAATTGGGGAAGTTCTGGATGAGATACACCAGGATGAGGTCCGCCGATGGGTCGGCCTGCCACCATGTGCCATAGGCGCCAGGCCAGGAGAAAGCTCCGCGTCCGCCTGGACCGAATAGTTGACGGGATTTTTCCGGTTCGGTGACGACGGAAAGGTTCAGCCCGAACCCACGGCCGATCCAGAACGGCGCACCCAGGAAATCGTGACGCTTCTGCGCATCGGTGAGCCGGTCGGCACGCATCAACATGACCGACTCCTCGGACAGCACGCGGACCCCGTCGAGTGTCCCACCGGAGAGCATCATCTGGGCGAAACGTAAGTAGTCGTCGATTGTCGACCAGAGACCCGCGCCGCCGGTGCAGAACGGCGGATCGACGATGGGTGCAGGTCCCATCACGTCGTCGCGCAAGGTGGTGCCATGGAGCTGATACATGGTGGCGGCTCGGCGTCGGCCGGCGGCCCCGACGTTGAAGCCGGTGTCTGACATTCCCAGTGGGCCCAAGATTCGTTGGTTGAGCACTTCGCTCAACGGTTTTCCCTCGATGCGCGATAGTGCGATGCCAAGCACGTCGGTGGAGTGACTGTAGGTAACGCGCTCGCCCGGCTGATGTGCGAGGGGAAGAGCGGCGAGGTCGGCGAGCCATCGGTCCTGATCCTGGCGCGTCGGCAATGCGCGGTAGGCGTCGGACAAGGGGCCTCGCACCGAGAACATGTAGGCCAACCCGCCGCGGTGTGTCATCAGATCCTCGATCGTGAGGTGCCGCTGTGCGGGCACGGTGCGGTCCAGCGGGCCCCTGGGCTCGGCCAGTACGCGCAGGTCCGCGAGCTCCGGCAGCCACGTCGAGATGCGATCGGTGAGCGCGAGCCTGCCCTCATCGACCAACGACATCGCTGCGGCCACCGTGACCGGTTTGGTCATCGAGGCGATCCGGAAGATCGTGTCGCGTTGCATCGGCAACCGGGCGTCAACATCGCGGTAACCCAGTTCGTTGACCTGCAGTACCCTGCCCGATTGCCAGACCATGGTGACTGCCCCCGCCAGCAAGCCCGCATCGATCGCCTCGACGACGGAGGCCTTGTTGCGGTCGAGGTTCATCGCGCCAGATTAGGGGAATCGAAGAGCTCGCCGG
>CAZCHU010000014.1:0-17012 GCA_964498215.1 uncultured Mycobacterium sp.
TGGACGGTGAACGCGGCATGCAGTGGATCGCCGACCGGTTCAACGGGTTGCCGACGACACCCAATTGCGGACACATCTGACTACTGCTGTACAGAAGCGACGGTCGGCGGGCGTGGCCAGCGAGAGGATACCGCTGCCGTGGTTGGTCACGCGCTGAACGCCCCGGACGACCGCGAACGCAGTTGGGCCAGAATAGATTTCTTTCCAGCGCCGGCCGGCCGACGCCGTGGTAGCTTTCGGTCGTGATCGAAAGCCGGCCACGTTCGGGCTATGAGCTACTCCGGCAAGGCAAGTTCCAGCAACTCTGGGTTGCCAACCTTGTCTCGGGTACCGGCCTGGTCATGTTGATGCTCGCGAGCGGGTGGGCAATGGCATCGATGGCGCCCAGCCCGATCATGGTGGCCGCGGTTCCGATGGCGGTGAGCGTTTCCGCGTTCGTGCTCGGCATCCCGTTCGGGATCATGACGGACAGGTTCGGGCATCGCCGGCTTCTGCTGCTCGCGCAGATACTGATGCTGGTACCTGAATGCGTGCTCGCAGTACTCGCATGGCAGGGACTGCTGACGCCGTGGCTACTGCTATCGGCACTGGCGGTCATCGGAATCGGATTGGTCATGCAGGCCGCGGCATGGAAGCCGTTGCTGTGCATGATGTACCCGCGGGAGCGGATGGTGGCCGCAATCTCGTTGAACTCGCTCGGAAACAAGATCGGAAAGGTGGCCGGGCCGGCCCTCGGTGGCCTGTTGACCGGCCTGGCCGGGATCGCATCCATCCTGTGCTTGCGGGTACTCGCCCACCTCATGGTGATCTGCTCGGTGTGGCGGCTGGGCCGCCCGCCTGATGCCGGGTCCGGCGAGTCCAAGCCCTCCGCCGGACCGCGAAAATCCCTTAGCGAGGGGTTGCGACTGCTGCGCCGGTCCCCGGGGATCTACGGGCCCATGATTCGGGGTGTCATCTTGATGGCTCCGCTGGCCGGCCTACTTGCGCTGTTGCCGCTGGATGCCAAGGAGAACATTCAGACCGACGTCCTTGGGTACGGAGGGCTACTGACCGCACTCGGCATCGGCACGGTCTCGAGCATGTCCTTGATGCCGCTGCTACGACGGCACTTCCGAGTGAACTCGTTGACGACCTTGGCGCTGGCCGTTCTTGGCCTTGCCATGCTCGGTGTCAGCCGTTGGGACAGCATGTTCCTGGATGCGTTCTTCCTTCTGGTGCTCGGTTTCGCATGGAGCATCGTCGGTATCAGTCACCAGATTGCGCTGCAGGCGGCGTCCCCGGACGCCTCGCGAGGGCTGATGACGGCCTTCTACGAGGTCACCCAGCAGGGATCAGTGGTCGCCGGCAGCTTTATCTTCGCGTTCATCGCCGAGCAGAGCGTGGTCAGCACCGCCATCCTCGTCGCCGCAATCGTCGCGACGGGGGGTCTCCTTCTCGTCCGCCCATTCCCGCTCTCCGACGCCCTCTCCGAACATGGCGATCCCGGCAATAATCGTCACCTCTGAGCCAGACTGCCTCAGCTCCCGCGCAATACGCGCGCCAGGCCTTTGTTGATCGCCTTCAGCGTGGCCACCCGTGCGTATCGCTTGTCGTCAGCGGGGATCACGTTCCAGCGGGCGCCATCTGAGGTGGTGCGCAGGATCATTTGGTCAACGGCCTTCACGTACTCGTCCCACCGTTCACGGTTGCGATAGTCCTCGGCAGTGATCTTATGCGTCTTGTACGGGGTGTTCTCGCGCTCTTTGAATCGGGCGAGTTGCTCTTCGGGCGACACGTGCAACCAGAACTTCGCGACGAAATATCCTCGCTCGACCAACTGATTCTCGAAGTCGTTGATCTCCTCGTAGGCCCGCTGCCACTCCGCCGGGTCGGCGAAACCCTCCAGCCGCTCTACCAACACGCGGCCGTACCACGTGCGGTCGAAGATCACGAACTTGCCCGCTCGGGGTAGATCACGCCAAAAGCGCCACAGGTAGTGATACTTGCGTTCCTCCTCGGTCGGAGCAGCCACCGGAATCACCCGATAGTCGCCGGCCTCCAGGGCTGCGGTGATGCGACGGATAACTCCGCCCTTCCCAGCAGCATCCCAACCCTCGAACGCCAGCACCGTGCTCAATCCGCGTTCGCGAGCCTCCGAAGCCAACCCGTGCAGCCTGGCCTGCTGTTTAGCCAGCTTCACCCGGTACTGCTGTTTTTCCAATGTCCGGGTCAGGTCTACGCCGGACAGAACATCTGCCGCGCCGTCGATGTCTCCGAACACTGATTCAGCCAAAGACGGCGTCGAGGGCCGGGACTCTTGGGCCAGCCGGGTGGTCAGTGCCGCCAGGATCGTCCGGGCAACCGTGAGATCGCGGTAGCGCGCGTCGGTGGACTCCACGATGCTCCACGGCGCCCCCGGCCCGCTGGTCTCCCGCAGAATCCGTTCCGCGATGGGAAGCACCGGACCCATCGCGTCGAGTGCAGCCCAGTCGCGCTGGTCTACCTGCCAGCCGAGCTCTGGGTGCCGCTCGGCCTCCTTCAGGTTTTTTCTCTGCGCTCTCGCCGGCGTGTGCAGAAAAAACTTGAGGATCAAGGCGCCGTCGGCGACCAAGGCATGCTGCATGTTCGCGATGTGGCGCAGCCAGATCGAAAACTCCGGTTCGTCGATCTCTTCCTCGGCTCGCATGCTCGCAGCACGCATCAATCCGCCGACGAAGAAGGCGGCGCGGCCTTTCGGCGGCAGGGATCGCCAGAGCCGCCAAAGTTGGGGTCGCTGAGACTCCTCCTCGGTCGGTTCGGCGAATACCTGGGTATCTGCGTAGCGTGAATCCATCCACTCGTTGAGCCGGTTGACCAATGCATTGGCCCCGAGCCGATCGTCACCGGAAATCCAGATGATCAGCGGAAAGTCGGCATCGCGCAGGTCGTACTGAGCGTTGATCAGCCCGACCCGAAGGTCCGGGATCGCCGCCGTGAAATCCACCTTGTCGATCTTGTTGCCGACCTCTGATACCTCAAGCATGTGCCGATTCCCTTTGTCCACTTGATGCGACCCCAGAAATACAATCCCACCGCGGGCACGACTGGGTGCGGACTTCGCGAAGCGTCGCTATACCGGATCACTGAACGAACCGGTCACGTCCGTTAATGTCACGACTGTGTCGCACCCGAAGTTCACCCGCTACGTCGCGATCGGCGACAGCCAGACCGAAGGGCTGTGGGATGGTGATGACGACGTCGGTCTGATCGGTTACGCCGATCGGCTTGCCGCTACTTTGGCTGCGCTCAACCCCGGGCTGATGTACGCCAACCTCGCCGTCCGCGGCATCCATGTGCGCGACGCGCTGAGCCATCAACTCCCGCAGGCTTTGGCGATGACGCCGGATTTGATCACCGTATGTGTCGGAATGAACGACGTCACGCGACCTGGACGATCGTTTGATCGGTCCCTCGCCGATCTTGAACAGCTCTACGCCCATCTGGCGAACGGGTCGGCTACCGTCCTCACCACGACGTTCCCCGACATCAGCGGCATCCTGCCGGCGGCACGGTTGTTCGGGCCACGGTTGCACCGGATCAACGCGGTGATCACCGCCGCTGCACGACGCCATGGGTTCAAGCTGGTTGACGCGTACGGCGCACCTTCGTTGGCGGAGCCTGACACCTGGAGTGCGGACTTCATCCACGCGTCCACCAAGGGCCACATGCTTTTTGCGACGGCGGCTGCCGAAGCACTGGGTCTACCCGGGAGCAACCACGACTGGGCCGCGGCAACAGGAAGTCCGACGCAGCCCACCGCGGCTGAGCGGGCCCAAACCCAACTGCGCTGGGCCTGGGAAGTGATGATTCCGTGGCTTTGGCGGCTTTCCCGAGGCCGGTCCAGTGGTGACGGTCGTGCACCCAAGCGGCCAGCCATGCAACCCGCCGACACTGCGTTCCCGGGCGACAGGCGCCAAAGCCGCTTGGACGCACTATCGTAGCGCCGACCAGATCGGTCCGTCGTGGGCCGGATATCCGTTCGGCGGCGACCGCCTGGCCGAAACACTCAGCAGGCGAGAGCTTCTGAGCCCACTTACATTGCGCGGGCTAGCCGGTCCGCGACCAGCGCAGCGAACTTCGCCGGATCCTCGGGGGTACCCCCCTCAGCAAGAACCGCTGTGCCGTAAAGCAATTGGGCGGTTTCATTGAGCGCGTCGTCGGCGCCGTGGTCTGCGTAGGATTGGCGCAGGCCGGTGATCAGTGGATGATTCGGGTTGAGTTCGAGAATGCGCTTCTCAACTGGAAGCTCTTGTCCCGAGGCTTGATAGATACGCGCCAGCGCCGGGGTGATACCGAAAGTGTCAGTGATCAGACATGCCGGCGACTCGGTCAGCCGACTGGACAGCCGTACCGTCTTGACGTGATCGGCAAGGCTCTCCTGCAGCCAGCCCAACACGTCGGAGAACTCCTTCTCCTGCTCCTCCCGCTCGGCGTTGCTTGTTTCCTCTTCGGAATCGAGATCCACCTCGCCCCTGGCAACCGACTGAAGTGGGGTGCCGTCGAACTCAGTTATCGTTCCGACCCAGACTTCGTCGACCGGGTCGGTAAGCAGTAGCACCTCGTAACCCTTGGACTTGAACGCCTCCAAGTGGGGCGATTTCAGCAGTTGCTGCCGCGTTTCGCCGGTTGCGTAGTAGATCTGCTTCTGTCCGTCTTTCATTCTCTCGACGTACTCGGCGAGGGTTGTTGGTTCCTCCTCACTGTGGGTCGAGGCGAACGAGCAGATGCCGAGCAACGTGTCCTGGTTGTCGAAGTCGGAGAGCAGACCCTCTTTGAGCACCCGTCCAAACTGAGTCCACAACGTGCGGTAGTCCTCGGGCCGCTCCGCTTGCAGATCCTTGATCGTGGAAAGCACTTTCTTGGTCAGCCGACGACGGATCGCTTTGATCTGCCGGTCTTGCTGCAGGATTTCGCGGGAAACGTTGAGCGACATGTCCTGTGCGTCAACCACCCCTTTGACGAAGCGCAGGTATTCAGGCATGAGCTGGTCGCAGTCGCCCATGATGAAGACGCGTTTGACATAGAGCTGTATCCCGATGGTGTCGCGGTTGAAGAGGTCGAACGGGGCGTGCGATGGGATGAAGAGCAGGGCCTGGTACTCGAAAGTGCCCTCAGCTTTCATCGGGATGATTTCCAGCGGTTCATCCCAGGCATGGGCGATATGCTTGTAGAACTCCTTGTACTCCTCGTCCGAGACTTCGTTTCTGGGCCTGGCCCACAACGCCTTCATCGAGTTGAGGGTCTCGGTTTCAATGGTTACGACCTCATCGCCACCGTCCTCTTGTGGCGGCGTACGTCGCTCAACGTCCATCCGGATAGGCCAGGCGATGAAGTCGGAGTACTTCTTGACCAGGCTCTTGATCTTCGACTCTGAGGTGTAGTCGTACAGTTCATCCTCGGTGTCTTCGGGCTTGAGGTGCAGCGTGACCGCCGTGCCCTGAGGGGCGTCTTCGACAGATCCGATGGTGTAGGTACCGTCACCGCTGGACTCCCAGCGGGTGGCCTCGCTCTCGCCGGCCTTTCGGGTCAGTAGCTCAACCCTGTCGGCCGCCATAAATGTCGAATAGAAGCCGATACCGAACTGGCCGATCAGTTCCTCGGAGGCTGCGGCGTTCTGCGCCTCCCGCAACTGTTCGCGCAACTCGGCGGTGCCTGACTTGGCCAGGGTGCCGATCAGATCCACGACTTCGTCGCGCGTCATGCCGATACCGTTGTCGCGAATAGTCAGCGTTCTGGCAACCTTGTCGAGGTCGATCTCGATGTGCAGGTCGGAGGTGTCGACGTCGAGATCCTTGTTCCGGAATGCCTCGATGCGCAACTTATCCAGGGCATCGGAGGCGTTCGAGATCAGCTCCCGCAGAAACGAGTCCTTGTTGGAGTAGATCGAGTGGACCATCAGGTCCAGCAGCTGACGCGCCTCGGCCTTAAACTCCATCTGTTCAGCGTGGGTGTTCATGTGATTCCGTTCCTCAAGACAGCCTTCCAAGCGGGTACTCGGGCAGATAATACGCAGCCCGCCCGTTGGCGTTATCCAGCAAACCGACTTCCCAGCTGGGGGCTACCGGTCTGACTCGTCGGGCGCTAGGCCGGCTTTGCGCCCGGGTCGCGGACAACCATCGGGACGGCGGGAAAGCACGCCGCCATCTCGGAGCGGGACCGCCGGAGCGCGGCAGTACCGTAACCCTTCTTCCGATGCTCGGGGTGTATCCAGATCCTGACGTTCACCTCGCCGCGCTCCAGTTCCCCGAACACCATCCCGACCTTCGCCGTGTCCACCACGGCAACGAACCAGGCGGCGTCTTCCTGGCCGATTCGACTCTGGGCTGCGCGGATCTCGTCGTCGAGAGGCTTCGCGGGCTGACCGGAGCCATCACCAGCGGCACCGACCTCTTCCAATCTGGCCGCAAAGATGTCTTGGTCCGGACCAGCAGCGAACGGGCGTAACGTCAAGCTGTCGTCCGAACTCGCAGGTCGCTCGTTCATCATGAACGTCAGTTGGCTGTTGAGGTCGTCCAGCTCCGCGGCAATCTTGCGTCGCGAGTCCTTCGTCAGTTGATCGAACGCCATACTCATGACGGCCTCGGCACCTCGCGCCGACGTGTTCAACAGCTTCGCGATGGCCGCCAACGCGGTGGGCCTATCGTCGGCCTCCACGATCACGTCGAGCACCTCATGGCGATTATTGAGCGCGGATAGCAGGGCATCGGTGATTTCACGGCGGGCCGCCGTCTTGTCCTGATCGGTCATGACGCCAGCCTAGTTCCGTACGGCGCACCTGTGCACGGATCGCGCCTGGAAACGGTGTCATCGCGAGGAGATTCAGCGTGCCGTGCCCCCGGCTACCTCGAAGGAGCCGGTCAATTCATCCATGCCCCACCGTTGACGTCGATCGTGTGCCCGGTGATGAAGCCGGCATCGGGTCCGCACAGAAATGCGATCGCCGCGGCAACCTCGTCCGGCTCGCCCCAACGCCCCACCGGAATCTGCGACCGGATGTCCGATACCTGGTCGGCGGGCATCCGAGACAGACGTTCCGCGATTCGATCGGTAGCGATCACCCCTGGTGCGACACAGTTCACCGTCACCCCATGGGGCGCAAGGTCGTAGGCGGCCGAGCGCGTCACTGCAATGACTCCCGCTTTGGCCGACGCGTAAGCAGGCACCGAGGTGGGGCTGCGCTGCCGGCCTGCCAGGCTCGACACTGTGACGATCCTGCCCCAACCCCGGTGCGCCATAACGGGGCTGACCGCAGTGACGAGGGCTTGGGTCGCCCAGACGTTGGTGCGCCACAGGCTGGCTGCGTCCCGTTCGGTGACTGGCAGCTGGTCGGTTCCGCCACCTGCGTTTGCCACGGCTATTGCGACACCGCCCCAATCAGTTGCGGCCTCAACCAGCCCGGCAATAACGTCAGATGAGGCTGCATCGCCCGCGACGCCCGTCACACGGGCAGGGCTCCCAGCTGCGAGGTCGGTGACGGCCTGTCCCAGCCGTGTGGCATCGCGGGCATTCATGACTATGTCTGCACCCGCCTCGGCGAGGCGTTGAGCTGCGGCCAACCCGATGCCGGCGCTGCTCCCGGTAACGATCGCGCAGCGGCCAGCCAAGTCGGGTGTCGCCAAGGGTTTCCTCGCTTACTGCGGGTGGGTGGCCAGATACTCGTGTACTGGGATCGGCGAGGCTGCGAAGTAGCCGATCGGCAGGAGCACGTCCCCAGCTGTGGTGCGGTAGTAGACGTCCCACCGGTGGTACCCGGCAAAGCTGGCGGGATCAGCTGAAAAAATCGCCGCGTAGTCGTTGACCGCCCGCACGTATAGATCCGAGTTGTTGTACCGGTAGAGAGCATGATCGCGATCGTTGGCGAATCCGTTGGCGGCGAGGTAGCGCCCGGCGGCCATGATGCTGTCGCGCGGAGAAAGGATGTCACCGCCCCCGCCGTATGCGGCAAAGGTCGAAGGCATGAACTGCATGGGGCCCTGCGCACCGGCGGTACTCACACCGTCCACGCGGCCGAACGCGGTCTCGATCAGGTTGATCGCCGCTAGATGGGCCCAGCCGACGCCCGACGCCGACTCCGCCTCGCGGTAGTACCCAAGCAGCTCGTCGACCGGCGTCGGCGCGGTGATGCGCCACGCGGGCAGCGTGTCTTTGAGATGCGATTCACCCAAAGCGGTGAGCTGGCGACGAGCATCGATGTTTCTATCGTAGATCTCGAGCAGTGGCGCCGGGATGCGCGGACGTGCGATTGAATCCCACTCGGGGTGCCGTCCAAGCGCACGGTAGGCCGCTTGCTGTCGGCGTGCTGCCGCCAGGACCACGGGCTCCGGCAATGACGGGTCGCGCAATGCATGCTCGTCCGCCACAAGGTCGTCGGCCAACTGCGCGGGTTCGGGCGCCAGGCGTGGCTGCGCGTTGCCCGACTCCAGCTGTAGCTGCGCGGGCGGGGGCGCTGCGGCCGGCGAGGACGCTGTGACCGACGGCGGCGCTGTGGCAACCTCCGTCGTCGCGACTGACGGCCCGGTCGGCTCCGAGCAGCCAGCCGATACGAATACGATGGTGGCGACGAAAAGCAAAGTGCTGCAGCGTATCGCGCCGGGCCTCGCGGCATTAGGCGGTTTCGCCATCGTCCCTGCATGAGTCAGGCTCAATGTTTCACTTCCGGCAACGATCGGTTTGAACTGCTTGGCGACAACGAGCGACGGATCGAGGCTACCGCCCAGACATCAAGATATATCGACGCGAGACACCGCGCGAAGTCGCCGCACGAAGCCCGGCGACGGGGCGTAGCGTTTCCCGGCCCTCCAGCCAGGCAGTTCTTCGAGACCGTCTCACTGGGCGGGCGGGGCATCAGGCTCAGGTGACCCGGGTCCAGGGTTGACAGTTGCGCGACTCGAAAGCCTTGACCGTCGGGTTGATATTCGCATACATCGGACCGACCGAGATATTCGTCTCGACGACGTTGTCCTTGTCGGCATCAGGCGTGCTGTAGGAAAACCACACGCACATCGAGTCCTCTGTCGGCACATCGTTGATCCAAACCAACCACGCAGACGCCGTCCCAGCAGTCCGGTACAGCCCCTTCGAGATATCCGGCCCAACCAGAAAGAAACCGTTCCCCGGGATTGGGTCCAACGGGGCAGCGGCGACTGGCGAGGCAAATGCCATCACGGCCGCGCAGACACAAAACCCGGCCATTCCGCGACACAGATGCGCTAGGGACATTCGTCCTCGTCATGTGGTTGCCAAACTCTATGAACAGCGTATGCCCGGCTTGGAGACGATCGCACGAAATCGACTAATAGAGGCCATAACAGCTGCGAAGCGGAGGATTCGACGACCTCAGTCCTCAGATGCTTTAGCGCCGCGACGAATCCGTGCGTCATAGGCGGCCCTGGCATCGGTGTCGAGGGCCTGCAGAACGCGGTGGCGGGTGAGCCGACCGCGGACCGCGCCGAGGAGCCGGTCCGGAACCAGCGCGGCGGCGGTTTCATAGCTGCGCATCCAGCCCGGCACGGCGACGATCGCGGGGCGACTGTGGCACGACGCCACAACAGCGTCGGCGATCTCCTGGGGGTCGACCGTGGGCAGCACTCCGCCCAGTTTCACGCCCGAAACCAGGTCGGTACGCACGGCCGACGGCAGAACCGCGGTAACTGTCACGCCAGTGCCGGCGAGCTCATCTCGGAGCGACTCGCTGAAACCGACCACCGCATGTTTGGTTGCGCAGTAGGTGGCCAGCCCAGCGGCGGGCACCATTCCCAAATACGAGGACACATTGACTATATGGCCGGACCCCTGCTCGAGCATGCCAGGCAGTGCCAGCTTCGTTCCGTGCAAGACACCGTTGAGGTTCACGTCGACGATCGAGTCGGTGACCGCGTCGTCCTCGTCGACGAACCGGCCGGCGGGCATGATGCCGGCATTGTTCACGAGCACGTGAAGCGGCCCATCGACGCCCGCCAGGAACGCAGCGAACGACTCACGCGACCGGACGTCTAAGCCAACCCCTCGGCAACCCAGTTCGTCGGCGGCAGTCTTGGCGAGATCGGCGTCGAGATCACCGATGAATACTTGTGCGCCGCTGGCGATGAACGCCTTCGCGGTCGCGTACCCGATTCCCCGGGCACCGCCGGTGATCGCCACCGCGGCACCCGGCAACGCTAGGGCGGTCATCGCAATCCTGAATTCTTCATCTGCATGGCTGAGAACGATTACCACATGGCAGCGAAGCGTGGAGCGATATCAACGCGATGTGACGCCCATGACGCCGGTGTCGGCCGAGAGAGACGCGGTACCCGGGGGGAGCGGTCTGGTAGAAACGCCCTGGGACTTTGGCGAAACGGGGAACTTCGTCGATACTTCATCGCATACTGGATGATTACGAGGAGGCTCGGCGAACCGGTGAGGGGCCCGAGATGAGTTCGATGCACGCATCGCTGAGCGACTGCAGCGATGGGGCGGCTGGCACCCGGCCGCCTCCGCAGTACTCCCGCTACGTGGGACGGGTGGCCGCGCTGGCGGTCGCCCTCGGTGTCGGCGTAGGGATCGGGTCCGTGCCGACGGTAGCGTTGGCCGATACGACCGGTTCTGACCGGTCGGCAAACTCAAGTTCGTCGAGTTCGTCACCGAGCGCGGCCGCGACGTCAAACAGTTCTTCGGCTGATTCGGAATCAGATTCTACGGCCGCCGACGGGTCGGCCTCATCGTCGCCAAGCGACTCGTCACTTGGTTCGGGCAGCGACCGAGCTTCCGACGAAGCCGCAGCTGTGGATTCTGAAGGCATCGATGCAGAGGTCGATGTCGACGGTGATGCCGACGAGTCGACCGGCGTGACGCCGGGTATCACCGCGTCGGATAGCTCAGAGACTGATAGCGCCGTCCCGGAGATCACGGATGAGGACGGTTCCGGATCCGAAGACGCTGTCGCGACCGATTCGGCACCCGTGACGGCCCCGGCTGAGGCGGGCGATGATCCCGGTACCGCGGGGGCGCAACCGACGGGCCAGGGGACGTCCGCTGGTGCGCATCAGCTGGCTGGTGACCGAGGCGACGCGACCCAGCCGACGGGCGCGGTGCAGCAAGATAGCCCGTCCGTCGCGGGTGGGATTACCTCGGATGTGCTCAATGACATCGAGTCACCTGCGGCGGCCGAGCAGACCGCTGTTAGGGATCGATCGGCCCGCCATTCTGTTGCCGACGCAACGGCCAGCACGAGTCGGCTGTTCGGCGACGGCACCCCAGAAAATCCCAACGGTGGAATCCTGTTCGGCAACGGGTTTAGCTGGGATGCCCAATCGTGCACCGGAGGTTCGGCCTGTCATGGTGGTAACGCCGGGCTATTTGGCGGAAGCGGGGGTAACGGCTTCAACGGCGGCAGCGGCGGATCGGCCGGCTGGTTCGGTGACGGCGGTGACGGCGGTGACGGTCTTCCGGGCAAGAATGGTGGCAATGGCGGCCGGGGCGGATTGATCTTCGGCACGGGCGGCGACGGCGGCTCCGGTGGCGCGGCACTGGGCCCCGCCGAAGCACCCGGCCGAGGTGGTGATGGCGGTGCGGGGGGATGGTTTGGAACCAGCGGCCGAGACGGCAACGACGGCGCCGCATTCCCGAACGGAGCGACACCCACCGAACCCACGGAACCAGAACCCACCGTCCCTGCCGACCTGACCTTCGACTTCAACTATGGGACCGGTTCTCAATACTGGTCCAGCGAAGCGCGGGATGCCCTGGAAGCGGCGGCGCAGGCGCTGGCGGCATATTTTGTCGTGGAATCCCCGGTGACCCTGACCTTCGACGTCAGTGGGGAGAATTCGCCGAGCAGTTCGACGCTGGCGTGGGCCTCAAGCGAACTCTCCGGTTCTACCAACGGCTATCTCGGGACCGTGGTCCAGGAGAAAATCCTGTCGGGAGTTGACCCCAACGGCTCGGCCGCGGACGGCCAAATCAACTTCAACTTCGGGTCTTCCTGGAGTTTGGATGACTCGGTCGGTCGCAGGCAGTACGACTTCCAGGCAACGGCCATGCACGAGTTGGCACACACCTTCGGCTTCATCTCCTACGTGGATCGCGCCGGCTCGAATAACTACCGAGACTGGACGGTATTCGACAGTTTCATTGTGACCAGCAGCGGTGAGCACGTCATCGGGCCCGACTTGAGATGGAACACCACATACAACCCGAATCTGACGGGGGGCAACGGGGGCCTGTACTTCGGAGGACCCAACGCCGTCGCCGCTTACGGTGCGCTCGTTCCGCTCTATACACCGAGCCCATGGGGCTCTGGCAGTTCGGTGACGCACCTGGACGACTCGACCTTCACCGGCGCAAACACCCAAATGATGAACGCCTTCGTCAACGCCGGGCAAGGCATCAGAACTCTCAGCCCGATCGAACTGGCCATCTTCACAGACCTCGGCTACACGATGGTGTCCTCGCAGCAGACCTTCGCTGTTCTGTTCGTCACTGTGCTTCTTGTTCGGCGGCGGAAGACCAGCTGATAGTCCCGACACCGCGAACGACGCGGCATCTGGGTTTCAGCTCGCGGCACGTAGCAGGAGATGTCGTGCGGAGAGTTTGTCGGCCAGGTCTACTCCGCGACGGTGTCGGTGGTGGCCGTCCCGTTCCGCCCGGTCGTGAGAATGGCCCCGTAGCTGGCGAGCTTCGTCGCCACGTCGCGGCTTCGGCGCCTGGGCGCCGGGTTCGCCTGCCTCAAGTTGATCGGCGGCAACCAGAAGGTCGCCGATGAGGAAGTCGTCTCCCGACACGTCCGGCAGGCTCGGCCCCCGAACATCCTTGTTTGCGCCATCCTTGGTCGCGCCATCCAACCGAAGTAGATCGACGAACACCTCCGCCACAATGCTGCCGCCCACAGGGCCCAGTTCTGCTCCTCCTGAGCTCAATTCGGCCTCGCGAAGCACGTAGTACCACAGCGGCGTGCCCTCGGGGAAGACGGGCTCACCGACGATCTCCAAGTCCATTGCCGCAGCGATAGCCTCGCCCGAGGGCATGTCGTAGAACTTGCCACGCACGAGATTTCGATATGCGAGAACGTTCGACCCGCCACCCGCTACGCCGGGAATCGGCAAGTTGAACAGAGACTCCGAAATCTTCGTGTCGATCGCTTCACCAATCTGCGCAGGATTCTCGTCATCGCCTCGCGGCAGCTCGCTGAAGAAGTTGTTGAAATCGATGACCAAGTCGGCCGGCAGCTGGCGGCCGCCGCGCAGATCGGGCACGTCGGGGTCGAGCGAGAACACCAACGCGCCGTTGGTGTCGTTGATGGCATAGCCGTTTCGCACCTGCGAGTGACCAAAGCGGAAAGCAGCTACCGAGAACTCCGCCGGCGTTATCGGGGAGTCCTTCGCCCCCGGCACGTAGTACCCGTCCGAAACAGACTGGCTCAGCGCCTGATCCACAGCGTCCTGGCCGACAATCTGCGGCAGGTAGTCATTCAGTACGACATCACGGTAGGCATCAACGACCGTCTGCTGTGCCCGATTGAAAGACAACCCCTCGTCCACGAGCGCGTTGTGCAGCCTGAGGAACGACAGGTGAATCTGGGAGATGATCAGGTTCTCGTCATTGCGTGCTTCCGCAATGATTGCTGAGCCATCGGCGTTTCGCGGCAGGTCTGGCGACACGCCGTCGGTGGCTGTGCCGATCATGAACTTGTCGCCGTCGTAGAGTTCCGGACTCTCCTTCGGCCCGCCCCCGTACACAGAGTCGAGGTCGAACGCGAATGTACGGCCGTTCACAAGGCCCTCGACGTCCACGGTGTCGGTAGGCGACGGCTCGGTGTCGAGCGTTAGGTCGTGGTCGATGAACTGGCCGAAGTAGGTGATGCCGGCGGTCGTCCCCTTGGGGTTCTCGGTCGGGCCTTCCCCCAGCATGGTCTGCGCGAGGTCGACAAGTTGCTGATCGGTCTGCTGGTTGAGCGGCTCAAGCGTCATCGTCGCTTCGGGATTCTTGGCGACCGGGAATAGTCGCCCGAAGTTTGACGGCTGTTGCTCATCGGTGCGGCGGCGGGCCCATGCCAGCACCGCCCACATCGCCGGTGACTGGACCGGGCCGCCCTGGTTGTCGAACCCGCGCGGGTTCAGGCCCATCCCTGTCAAGACATGCGACACAACCCCGGACAGGCGGTCAGAGGATGCTGGGGCGTCACTGGATGGCATCAGGTCGGCCGGCATCGGTGCCGGGGTGTCACTAGCGGCCATCGGGACAGTCGCAGGCTCCAGACCACTTGTCACGTCAGCCGCAACTACCGGATTGACCGCCGGATCCGGGGTCACCGACTCCGCGGGTGCTCTCGGCACCCGGCGTGGCTCTGTCGCGACGTCTGCGGCTTCGGCCGCGGTGGCGCGGACGCTCTCCGTTGCCTGCCGGATGGCTGTTTGCGAGTTCACCGACCCCACCGCTGGCGTATGACCCGCCGAATTCGTTTCCCCTCCTGAAGCCGGCGCGACCCTGGGAGGAGATGCTTGCGCGGCCGGCCGTTGTTCGGGCGCCGCCCGAACAACTTCGGTCGGAACATCGGGCTGGCTGGGCACCGCCTCGACGGAACTGGGCTTGTCGAATCTCGACCGTTTAGCCGGTCTCCCTGCGGTCTCCGAACTCTGGATTCCCTCGGAGGCGCGTTCTGAGGTACGGGCATGACGCCTCGGCGAATCCGAATCACGTTGGGAGTCAGCCGATCTCTGCAGGTTCCCAGATCCTACCGAACCTGATGAAGAAGCCGACCGTTCAGACCCGCGAACCGTGCGACGGGAATCCCTTGCCGATGTTCGTTGCCTGGAATCCGAGGGCGAACTTGCACTCGAATTCGATGATGAACCCGAAGAACCGCTGTCGCCGGGCTTTGCCAGCGCCAGCCCCGGTGTGGCGCCCACCGCAAGCCCGACGCTGAGCGCAAAAGCTAGAACACTCAGGCGGACCAGTGCGATTTTGTTGACCGACGCGTAGTGCTTGCACTGTCTACTCATTTGCCCGGCCTTGTCCTCTCCGCCATCCGCACACATCGACGAGGTTCGGTGTCAATCTCTAGCCAATCCGCCAGCCTAGCCTGATGTGATGCAGATCACAATATGTGTGGGTAGCTGACGTGATCTCAGCTCTCAACCAGCTCCCGAGATAGCGGAGAATGTCCCGAACCGGCCACCGACAACCAGGAGAAGGTATGAACAAACTCGCACTAGCAGCCGCAGCACTGGTCGCACTTCCGCTGGCGGGATGTTCGAGCGACGCCGACGTAGCCTCCCAGAACCTCTCAAGGGCCGCAGACCAATTCGAGATCCTGCGAAGGATCGTCTTCTTCAACGGCATCACCGACACCTACATGCTGGAGCTTGAGGGACGTTGCTCGATTGCCGATGACGGCAATCAACTGGAGGTCACCTGCAAAACAGCCGACGACGCCTACAAGAAGCATTTTCTTGGGTTGAGCGACAACGTGACCTACTTTGCAGAGCAGCTAGAAGGTGCGGAGGTCGGGACGTATCACTATCGGGTGATCTTCAAGCCGGAAGTCATCGTGCCCGATGTCGATCGCCCCTGACGTCGTCCGCGTAGCTGACCTATTCCGCCCACGGTTTCCGGCAGTCAAGCTCACCTCAGACCTTTCGCAGTACGGTCGTGCAGGCATGTGAAGATCTTGTGTACGTACCCTCACGCGACGCGACCGACATCGGAGGCAAAATGCGACGGCGGACTATTCCACGAATCTTGGTTGCCCTGTGCGCAGGCGTTTTTCTGCTGTCGAGCGCGCTTACCGCCGAAGCCTGCAGTCGGGTGACCTGGCTGGGCCCGAACGGCATGGTGATCACCGGCCGATCGATGGACTGGCCGTACTCCTTCAACTCGCACCTCTATGTCATCCCCCGGGGCATTACGCAGGACGGCGGGGGAGGCGCCAATTCACTGACCTGGACAAGCAAGTACGGCACAGTTCAGGTCGCCGGCACCACCGATCCCAATGGGCCGATCGACGGCGTGTTCGACGGCATGAACGAAACCGGCCTGGTGGCAAATCTGTTGTATCTAGGAGAGGCAGACTTCGGGCAGCAGGCCCCGTCGGACCACCGCCCTCGGCTCTCGTTCGCCGGCTGGGTGCAGTACGTGCTCACCAACTTCGCGACGGTGAACGAAGTCGTGGACGCTTTCACCGACCCGTCCATCTATATCGTTCCCATCGATTTCGGCCCCACGCGTTCGGCCAAGCCGACTGTTCACATGTCGCTCAGTGATGCCAGTGGCGATTCGGCCATCATCGAATATCTGGACGGCAAGCCGGTCATCCACCACGGCCGCCAGTACCAGGTCATGACCAATAGCCCGACCTACGATGAGCAACTCCAACTCAATGCTGCGTGGCAGGGCCAGGACCTGAACACGAACCTCCCCGGATCGATCCAGTCCGAAGACCGCTTCGTCCGCGCCAGCTACTACCTGAGCAAACTCCCACAGACCACCAACGAACGGCAGGCCGTGGCAGGGGTTCTGAGCGTGATCCGCAATGTGTCAGTGCCCTGGGGCGTGGGGGACCCGCAACACCCCAACCTCTCGCCGACCTACTGGCGTTCGGTCGCTGACTCGACTGCCAAGGTCTACTATTTCGAATCGACCCTCAGCCCCGATATCGTCTGGGTTAACCTCAACGGCCTGAATTTCGAACCAGGGTCAGGCATCCGGTCGGTTGCGGTTGAGGACAACTACTCATTGATCGGCAATATCAATGCCAATTTGACTCCTGCAGAACCGATTTCGTTCCTCGCGCCGTAGCAATCGCGCCTGCCCCGCCCGCACCGCTCTCTAGAACGGTGGCCCACCTGGCGGAGGCGGCGGCGGAGGAGGCGGCGGCAGCGGGGCCGGAGGAGGCGGCGGCATTGGAGCCGGGGGAGGAGCTAGCGGCGGAGGAGGCGGAGGGGGCGGCATCGGAAGTGTGATGGGCGGCAGCCCGGGAATCTCGATGACATTCACAGGCGGCGGCGGGGCCGCTGGTG
>CAZCHU010000014.1:17112-33038 GCA_964498215.1 uncultured Mycobacterium sp.
GGCGGCAGCCCGGGAATCTCGATGACATTCACAGGCGGCGGCGGGGCCGCTGGTGGAGGGGGCGGTTCCGGAACACCGGCAATCTGAGGAGTCGGCCGGTACACCGGCGCCGGGGCAATCCCATTGCTCGTGTTGATCGTGATGATTGAGCCGGGCATCGTCGTGCCCGTGGGCGTCGTTCCGGTCACCGCCCCCTTAGCTGCATAGCTATTGACCGGTGTCGGCTGATCGGCGACTCGAAAACCAGCGTCTTCCAAACGCTGCCGGGCCGCATCGAGCTTCAGGCCAGTCACACTGGGCACCTTGCTGCCCGGATCCCCGTCTACGAAGCGTGGGTCGGTGGGGGGCAGCGCTACCGGACCGAAGTCCGTGGCGATCGGCTCCATCGCCATGAACCACGTGCGCGCCGGCTCGTTACCGCCGAACAGGTTGCCACCGCCACATTTACGCAGTGGGTACGAACAGAGACCCGACGGCGCGGGGGTGTCGTCAAAGATGTAGTTGGCGGCCGCGTATTGGTTGGTGAAGCCGAGAAATCCCGAGGACCGATGCGACTCAGTGGTGCCTGTCTTACCTGACATCGGGAGGTTCCAGCCCACCGAACCCGCTGCACTGGTCGCCGTTCCTCCGGTGGAGTCCTTGCCCAGTGCGTTGGCCAACGTGTTGGCGAGCCCTTCGGGAATCACCTGCTCGCATGCAGCGGTCTCGATGTCGACCTCGCGGCCATTGCGGTCGAAGACCTTGTCGATGGGCGTCGGCGGGCACCACATTCCTCCCGAGGCTAATGTCGCACCGACATTGGACAATTCGAGCGCGTTGAGTTCGAAGGGGCCCAGCGTGAAGGATCCCAGGTTTTGCCGCTTGATGTAGTCAGCGAGGCTCTCGTTGTTGTCGGGGTCGTAGGCGCGGGCGGTCCCGGGCTCAGCGTAGGACCGCAACCCGAGTTTGACTGCCATGTCCACCACAGGCGGCACTCCGACCTGTGCAATCAGTTTGGCGAACGCGGTGTTGGGTGATTGCGCAAGCGCATCCGTGACACTCATCGTGCCGCGGTAGCCGCTGGCGTTCTTCACGCACCAGGTCAAGGGCGGACACCCCGGGGTGTTGCTGCTACCCAGACCCGTTCCGCGAAACGTTTGCGGGACATCGAGTTGGGCGTTGATGCCCATCCCCATCTCAAGAGCCACCGCAGTGGTGAAGATCTTGAATATCGACCCGGCACCGTCGCCGATCAGTGAGAACGGCTGCGGATGCACGGTTTCATGGGCATCGAGGTTGAGTCCATACGTGCGGTTATCCGCCATGGCTACCACCTGATGCGCCTGCTTACCGGGTCTGACGACGCTCATGACGCTGGCGACACCCTCGGTGTCCGGGCTCGCGACCGTATCGACCGCCCGTTTAACGCTGCCCTGCACCTTGGGGTCCAAGGTGGTACGGATCAAATAGCCGTTTCGCGCCACGTCCTCCTTGCTGAGTCCGGCGCGAGCCAGGTATTCCAGTGCGTACTCGCAGAAGAACGCACGGTCGCCAGCTGCGATACAGCCCTGCGGCAGGGGGTCGGGCTCGGGGAGGACACCCAACGGCTGGGCCTTGGCAGCACGCAGTTCATCGACCTTGTCGGGCAGGTTCTCCATCATGGTGTCGAGCACGAGGTTGCGACGGGCAAGGGCCGCCTCGGGGTTGGTATAGGGGTCGAGCGCGCTGGTCGATTGCACCATCCCGGCCAGCAACGCCGCTTGCTGCCAGTTGAGCTGCCTGGCGTTGATGCCGAAATAGGTGCGGGCGGCATCCTGAACGCCGTAGGCACCGTTTCCGAATGCCACAAGGTTCAGATACCGGGCCAGGATCTCGGACTTCGGGAGTGCCTTGTCCAGCGCTAGCGCCGCGCGCATCTCCCGCAGCTTGCGCGCCGGTGTGATCTCCACCGCGGCCCGACGCTCCGCGTCGGACTGCGCCTGTACCAGCAAGCGGTAGTTCTTGACGTACTGCTGCTCTATCGTCGAGCCGCCGCGAGTATCGTCAACCGCCTGGAGGTAGCCGAAAAGCCCCGTCAGTGAGCCTTGTAGATCGACGCCGTTGTGCTGGCTGAAGCGCTTGTCCTCGATCGACACGATCGCCAGCTTCATGGTGTCGGCGATCCGATCGCTGGGCAGCGGCCACCGGCGCTGTGTATAGAGCCAGGCGATCGGGTTCCCCTCGGCGTCAACCATCGTCGAGACCTTCGGCATATCACCCTGTACGAGGTCGGCAGAGTCCTTGGACACCGAGTCGGAGACCCGCATGGCCAGCACGCCGACACCGCCGGCCAGCGGAAACATCAACGCCGCGACGAGTAAACCGGCCATCAGGCAGTGCAACGCCAGTTTGGCAGCGGCGACCGCCTTCGCTGGGTTCGGCTCGGACATGCCGTCAGCCTATAAGCCCCTGCGGACAGGTGCCGAGCAGATCCTGCGCGGCAGACCGCCTGGCGCTCGTTACCGGGGCCGGGATGCTTTGCCCGCATTCGGGTTTCAATGACGTCGAAGTTTACCGGCGAACCGCAGCAGCAACTGTGGACCGCCTACTACGCTGGCTTTGATCAAGCGGTGGCTGCGACACGCCCGGCAAGTGGACCGCAGCACCACACGGCAACGCGGCGTTAATCGCGCCGCTCGGCAGCAACGTAGTCAACGCATGGGGGAATCGTGCCCGATCCAGTCATCCAGGAGAAGCTCGACGCGATCTTCGGTGCCCATATGGACGCCGAACTGGCAGGCGACCTCGACCAGACCCTGGCGACGATGGCGCCGAATCCTCATCTGGTCAATGTTCCGACCATGGTGGGTGGCCACGGGCCCCAGGGAGTTCGGAACTTCTACAACAAGCGTCTGATCGGCCAGTTCTTTCCGCCCGATGTTGTTTTTGAAACGATCTCGCGAACCTACTCCGAAGAACGGCTCATCGACGAGCTCATCATCTCGTTCACCCACACCAGCACAATGGACTGGATGCTTCCCGGAGTCGAGCCGACCGGTAAGCGTGTCGAAGTCGTGTTTGTCGTGATCGTCGGCATCGACGGCGACCGGGTCGCCTACGAACACATCCATTGGGACCAGGCCAACGTACTCGTGCAGATAGGCCTCCTCGACCCGACCGGCCTTCCAGTCGCCGGCTCGGGCGCGGCCGCCAAGCTGAGAAATCCGGCATTGCCGGACCCGTTCTTCAACGAGAGTTGATGGCCGTCGGCCGGGCTACGTGTTCTCGGTGGAACCACAGGTGCAGTTCTGCCCGCACGCGCAGTTGGGTCCACATTCACATTTCGGATTGTCACAGCCCGGAGACTTCATCGCTGGTTGCATGCCCCCAGTATACCCCCTGTGGGTATATACGGTGCGTGTTGTCGCCACAGGGCGCTAGCGCCGACCCAATTCGTCGTCAACCTCGGTGAGCGTCTGCTGGTCGCACAGGCTCAAGGTATGGGCCAGTTCGGCCGCGCGTGCCGCGTCGGTCACCAGGTGCAGCGGAATTCCCTCGGCGCGAAGCGACCTTGCCCGTTTGCGCAATTCACCGTTGCGTTCGTCGTCGTCGGCTCCGACCTGACGAATGACGATCAGTTTTACTCGGCCGGGGAACTCACGGGCCATCTCCTCGTATGTCCGGGCATCGCGCTGACCGCTGTCACCGATCAGAAGGAACTGCATGTTCGGGTAGGCCTCGAATAGTCGCCGGATGGCCGTACGTTTGTGTTCGGCACCGCTACGCCGCAGGTAACGCTCGGTCGGGCCCCAGTCAGTAAGGAACATTGGACCTCGCGGGAAGTCACGTAGCCGGACGAACTCCTGCAGCAGCGGGTAAAAGGACCAGCTTCCGGTCGATACGTAGAAGAACGTCGGCTCTGGCTTGCGATTGCCGGCGTGGTTGGGAACTCCCCGGCAAAGACCTCGATAGAACGTGGACATGCCCGGGATTGCGGTGCGCTGGTCAGCCTTGCGCAACAACGTTCGGGTCACCATGGCCAAGCCCTCAGTCAGACCCGTGAGCAGGATGGTGTCGTCGATATCGGAAATCACCATGAAAGGGGCTTTGCGCGACGGTTTGATGACCCGTCCGACGCCGGAGGCCGATTCACCGTCCTCGATCGGAGTGGTCACCGCCTGCGCCTCGTGCCAGCCGACACGCAAGCCCGGGACCGGTAGCGAGAAGCTCGCGAATCCGTGGCTGTCGGTGACCTCCTTGACGCTGTGCTTTCCGATGCGTAGCTCGACGTGTACCCCGGCTATGCGCAGCGCGGCGTGGCGGCGCAGATTGGTCTGGGCAACATCCCAGTACGGGATGCGGCTGTCGCCCGGCAGTTCTGGTGCTTCGAGCACGCGGACGCGGACTTTCGCCACGTCGTCGGCGACGAAGCCGTCGTAGACGACGACGTGCATGCCCCGAAATGCCCCCGACCTCATTTTCTGCTCGCGGCGGCGACGGGTGAGGGCACTCTCGACCCCTGCTGCCACGGCCGCGGCCCTCGGGCTGCGCAGTTTGGCGTCCAATTCCGAGACGATCCGGCGGGGTACAAGAGCCATGCAACTCAGCATGGCAAATGCCCGCCGCCCTCGTTCGTTTACCTGCTGCCGGGCGATTCGGCGGGTGTGGGTGTACCGCCGATGAAGTCGTCCCAGTGCCGACGAACGGGAGCCCACCGTTTGTCGAACTCTCCTGCCCGCCGCCGCGCCTTCGCGACTTTTTCCGGGTTGTAGCGCCAGCGCGCCCACGGCGAGGTGGGGCGCGCGAGCCGGACTGCGGCCAGCCAGGCGACGGGGGAGACGAACATCCCGATCAGTGCTGTGGGGTACTTGCCTTTGAGTGCGGTGACCGCGACCAGGGCGAAGTGGACAAGCAATACTCCGACCGCCCCGATGCGGACGGCGGCGATGCCGGCGGGCATCTCGGCCGTCGTGATCGGAGACACCCCAACCACGGCGAGACCGATGCAGGCCGCCGCCAAGGTGACCATGTTGACTGAGAGCTGGCCCTCCTGTGTCCAGTAGACGTCTTGCAGCCGGAAGATCATCGCGAACTCGTCGAGCACCAGGGACGCACCGATGCCTACCAGCAGGCCGGCCAGGTAGATCAGGGCCGATTCTGGTGGCGAAGCGACCGCGGTGAACCCGCCCAAGATGAGCAACAACACACCTGGCGTCGAGTGATGCATGTGCACGCCGTTGGTGCTGACGTTGTGAAACGGCCCCTTGCCCGCCCGGATCAACCGGGTGATCGTTCGGGTGGTCACGAAAGTGACGACGAACGCCACGAAGCTGAGCATCAGCGGACCTTTATAACCCTCGACGATGTCGCTCTGCCACCAACTGCTCAGCCAGGCCATGACGGCATCGTAGACACCGCACGCTTCGCCCTCAGCCCGCGAAGCCAATCCCATGCCGACGGCGGCAGTGGTCCAGCGCCTCGTCGGAGGCAATGCCGGTTTTTCAGAACTGCCAGCTCAGACCGTAGGGGCTCTACCCCACATCAGACATGGCCCCGATGTCAGCATGCGGTGTACCCGCCGTCGAGATACATCACCTGGCCGGTAAAGAAGCTCGATGCGTCGCTGAGCAGGTATATGAGTGCACCGATGAAATCTTCCGGCTCCGCGAACCGGCCCAGTGGAATTTGGGCGATCGTGGCCGCACGAGCGGCACGCCCTTTTTCATCGTCGGCATACATCCAGGCGGTCAATTCTGACCTAAACACCGTTGGGGCAAGCGCATTTACGCGGATGCCCTGACCACCCCACTCAGCCGCCAAGGCCTTGGCCAACAGATCTGTCGCGGCCTTCGACGGGCAATAGGCGCTGTATCCGTACGCCGAGCCCAGCGTGCCCCGAACAGAAGATACGAGGACGATGCTACCTCCATCGCCTTGGCTCAACAGAGCCCGCCCGGCGGCCTGGCACACCAGCCACGAGCCACGCACATTCGCATCCATCACCTGCTCGAAGTCCTCAACTGCCATCTCGACGATCGGCTTGACGTGGTTCATACCGGAGGCCACCAAGACCCCGTCGAGTCGACCGTGGCGAGCCACAGCGGCATCGACCATGGCCGCAGCGTCAGCCGGGGTGTCGGGTCGGCGGGGGACCAGTTCGGCGTCGTCGATTGCGGCCGTGGCCACCAGCTCAGCCAACCCTGCCGAGTTGCCGCCGGCAAGGGTAAGCAGGGCGCCCGCTTCGGCTAGCGCACGCGCAGCAACACTGCCCAAGGCGCCGGTGGCGCCGGTGATCAATATCGATTTTCCCTGGACACTGAAAATCGCCCCCGGGCGACCCCGATCCGGCTGTGGAGTCATGCTTTTACCCTCGCTCTATCCGTGTCACTCCGGCAACATCGCTGAGCCGGTCGAAGCTAATCGGCAACCCGCACCGCCTGCACATTCCAGATGTCTTCGCAGTATTCGGCAATGGCACGATCCGAGGAGAACTTTCCGCTGCGCGCGGAGTTGAGGATCGACTTACGCGTCCAGCTCTCGGCGTCTCGCCAGGTGTTGCTCACCTGTTCTTGGCAGGCGATGTAATCGGCATAGTCAGCCATCACCAGGAACGGGTCATGGTGGATCAAGCTGTCGATGAGCGGCCGGAAGACCTCGGTGTCACCGCGGGAGAACAGACCTTCGGAGATGAGGCCGAGAACTTCACGGAGTTCTTCGTTGCCCTCGATGTAGTAGCTCGGGTGGTAACCCTCGCTTACCAGTTTCTGAACTTGCGGCGTGGTCAGACCGAAGAGGAAAAAGTTCTCCGCACCGGCTTCTTCGCGTATCTCGACATTGGCGCCGTCGAGGGTACCGATAGTCAGTGCCCCGTTGATCATGAACTTCATGTTGCCGGTGCCCGAGGCTTCCTTGCCAGCAGTCGAAATCTGCTCGGACAGATCAGCCGCCGGGTAAATCAGTTGACCGTTCTTCACGCTGAAGTTCGGGACGAAGGCGACCTTGAGGCGATCGTTGACGTCTGGGTCGCAGTTGACGGTCTCGGCTACGGCGTTGATCAGCTTGATGATGAGCTTGGCCATGGTGTACCCGGGTGCCGCCTTGCCGCCGAAAATAAAAGCGCGTGGTGCGATTTCGAGATCCGGATATTTTTTGAGCCGGTTGTACAGCGATACGATGTGCAAGACGTTGAGGTGTTGACGTTTGTATTCGTGAATGCGCTTGACCTGGACGTCGAACATCCAGTTTGGGTCCAGTGCGATGCCCGTAGACGACCTGACATAGTCCGCCAGCCGCGCCTTGTTCCCACGCTTCACTGCGCGCCAACTCTGTTGGAAGCTAGGATCATCGACGAGCGGCTCCAACCTGCGCAGCCGTTCCAGATCCACCATCCAGTCGCCGCCGATAGTGTCGTCAAGCAACTCTCGCAAGCCGGGATTGGCCAGCCCCAGGAAGCGACGCGGCGTCACCCCGTTGGTCTTGTTGCTGAACCGCTCCGGCCACATCTCGTAGAAATCCTTGAGAACAGTCTCTTTCAGCAATTCGGAGTGCAGCGCGGCCACTCCGTTGATGGCGTGACTGCCGACGGTGGCCAGATGTGCCATCCGGATGCACTTTTGGCCTTCCTCGCCGATCAGCGACATGCGTCGGACCCGATCTTCGTCGCCAGGGAACCGGGCGCGCACCTCGTCGAGAAACCGGCTGTTGATCTCGTAGATGATTTCGAGGTGGCGGGGCAGGAACTGTTCAAACATTGGCAGCGGCCAGGTTTCCAGCGCTTCGGGCAGCAGGGTGTGGTTGGTGTATCCCATTGTCGCCACGGTGATTCGCCAGGCATCATCCCAGTCGAGATCGCGTTCGTCGACGAGCAGCCGCATCAGCTCGGCGACGGCGATCGATGGGTGGGTGTCGTTGAGCTGGATAGCAACTCGGTCGGGCAACTCTCGCGGCGACCGTCCGGCGAAGTCCTCAAGCAGGTGCAGAATGTCCTGCAACGAACAGGATACGAAGAAGTACTGCTGGGCTAACCTCAACTGCTTACCGACTGCGGGTTCGTCGTTGGGGTATAGCACCTTGGTGATGGTTTCGGAGACGACTTCGTCTTGCACCGCGCGGTAATAGTCGCCCGCATTGAAGGCCTCCAGGGCCAATGCATTGACCGCGCTGGCGCTCCACAGCGTGAGGGTATTGCAGGTGTTCACACCGTATCCCTGGATAGGTGTGCCGTAGTACACGCCCTTCGCCACTCGCTGCGGAACCCAGCGGAGTCGTTCGTTGCCGTTGTGGTCCACGTATATCTCGGTGTGGCCGCCCCATCCAACCTGGTAGTTCAGCTCGGGTTTCACGATCTCCCAGGGATTCCCGTTGGCCAGCCAGGTATCGGTGGTCTCGACCTGCCAGCCATCGCGGATCTCTTGGCTGAAGATGCCGAACTCGTAGCGGATGCCGTAGCCAATCGCGGGGCGCTCGAGGGTGGCCAACGAATCGAGATAGCAGGCCGCCAACCGTCCCAATCCGCCATTGCCGAGGCCGGGTTCCTGCTCGCAGGCCAGCACGGTGTCGAAATCCTGGCCGAGGGCGGTGAGCGCGGCGCGCGCTTGCTCCTCGATCTGCAGGTTGAGCAGGTTGCTGCCCAGGTGCGGGCCCATCAGGAACTCAGCCGACAGGTAGCACGTCACCTTCCTACTCAGGTCGAGGTAGGCCTGGGTAGTTTCCGTCCAACGCTGCTGCATTCGATCGCGTACCGCAAGGGCAAGGGCGTGGTAGTAGTGCTGGGGTTCCAGCAGCGCCGTAGGACGCCCGAGAGAGTACTTCAGGTGATCCTCAATCGCCTTGCGCAGCGCGTCGGGGCTCATCGAAGTCCGGATATCCTCGCAAGCACCACCGTCGGCGGAAATGGATTCGCTCATATACCTGACGCCTTCTGCTGTTAAACGATCTGACTTGCTCGGAGTATGTCACCGGCCGGGTACCGGCATGACAGGTAAACGGAGAACTGCTCTTCTCGCCACGACCACCCGATGCCGACGTCATGCGCCCGGCAACAATGGCAGCGCCGTACCAGCGCCAGCCGACAAGCGCTGGCGGGCTAGTGCCGGCCACGCTTGGACAGCGCAAAACGGCGCACACTGGTCCTGAATCGAGCGTGTTCCAACATGCACACAACACTGGAGCAACCGCTCTTCGATCATCGTCGACAGGTCCATGAAGGGTTTCACGGTGATCCGTACGACGCGTTCCCCGAGTAGTCGTCGAATCTTGCGTCTGCGCCCGGGCAGCGCCGACGATGCCAGTGTCAGCAGCGTCGACATACCCAAGTCACAGCTCTCGCAGATCGTGCGCCACACCTCGCCGATCTGTGGATGCGACAGGGACGACTGCTCCGACAGGAGTCCCAGCAGCGACTCCTGAACCGCGGCCTGCAACTGCTGGGGGATCTCGGTGTCGGCGATGCGGTTGGCGACCAAGCCGAGCTTCTCTTTCAAACTGTCGGTGCCTATCAGCGAGACGAGCGAGTGCCACTGTTGAACATCATCGCGGACCAGATATCCGATCGAGCAGCAGTGCGGATGTGAGCATGGCAGCGCGGTGAAGTCGCGCCAGGTCACCGCGCCATCGGTCTGCGGTCCTACCCGCTTGAGCACCCCGGTATGGGTGAGGCGGTCATACGGATCGATGCGCCCCGATCGTCCCGAACCAAACTGCGGCTGGATGGTGATGCCGCCGACATACGGTGTATTCAGAGCCAGCCGGACCATGGCTCCAATCTCGTGGTCGTTGACACCCAGCGCCACCGCCATCACCAGAGTTGTGAAGATTCCATTCTCGGAAAGCCGTTGCAGAGCAGTCTGTTTAGTCCTGCCAAGGTCACCGCCGCGGTGATGCCGGTGGGCTTGGGCCGACAGGCCATCGTATTGCAGGTACACCTCGACCCGCTCCCGGTGTTGGGCAAGCAGGCTCAGAAGCTCGTTATCGGCGGCAATACGGAGGCCGTTGCTATTAACCAAGATTCGGGTGATGGGCCGCGCGGTCAGCTCGGTAAGCAGTTCGGCGAGCTGGGGGTGTAATGTCGGCTCACCCCCACTCAGCATCAGGACGTCCAGACGTCCGTTTTCGCGCGCCAGGCGCTGGTCCACGTTGGCTAGAACGTCGGCCACCGGTACCACGTTGCGAAGATCAGGGGAGGAGTCCGCGAAGCACGTTGGGCAGCGCAGATTACAGGTCTCCGCGATGTCCGCAACGAGGATGCAGGTGTGCTGCGTCTGCATCTCCGGCAATCCGCGTAGATAGCCTGATGGGACCGGGTCGTAGTTGCCTGCCACATCGGCAGTGTGCGCCTTCGTCGGGGCAGTCCACTCCTCAAGGTAGGAAAGAATTTCCGGATCCTCGTCGTACAGCGTGCGCACCAACCCGTGTGTCGGGCAGCCGCGCTCGAGCCAGACGGAGCCGTCACGTTCTGCCAGCCACCCTGCAAGACGCGCGACGTCAGTCAACGGCCGCTCGGGCACCTCGTCGTGGCAAGCCGGGCAGAAAGCAGTCACATAGCGGCGGATCCGGTCGCCGCGCAGCGCCATCCCGCTCACAGGCTGTACATCCCAGGATTGATCCCGGTGCAGACTCCGACGGTAAGCAGTGATGTGAGCGCCCAACCGATCATCAGGCCGAGCCCCAGCCCCTTCGCATGCCTGTTACGTGTCGCGAGCAGGCCGCCGCCGACGCCGAACGCAACACCGACCAGGCCCACCGCAGCCACCCCGAAGATCACGTTGTCGCTGCCAGACGCGGCACCTGCCGAAACGACAATTGCGGCCAGGGCGACAAAAACATTGACTATCGCCCACAGCGCGCAACCGGCAAACACCATGCCGATCGAGATCCGGGATGCAGGTGGCGGCGGCCTCCCTTGCTGGTACGGATATCCAGGGGTGGGGGGAGGACCGTAGTGCCGATAGTCAGGCGGCGGAGCGGACCCGTAGTCCGGATAGTGGGCAGGCGGCGGCAGGTACGCCGGTGGAAGTTGGTATGCGGTCTCCGCGTCGCCAGCGGCCTGAGGGGAGTCCGACTGGCTGTCTTCAGGACTCTCACCGTGCGGCGGCGTGGTCATGCTCGAACATCCTGTCCTCGGGCCGAGCAATGATTGTAATAGCCGTGGCGATACCCGTACCAGAGCCGAATTCCGAGAAGCAGCAGCGAGGGGAGCAGAAACCATTGTGGCCGAGTTAAATCCAGCCATACCGTCTCGTTGGCCCTGGTGAACTCAACGAAGAAGCGGAACACCGCGTAGCTGGCAACGTAGAGCACGAACAACTCACCCGGCTGGTAGATCCTGGGTCGTAGCCAGAGCAGCACAGCGAAGGCAACCAGCTGAAAGATGATCTCGTAGATGAACGACGGATGCATGGCCTGTCCCGCCAGGCATCCCGGGCACTCGGGGGTGGAGACCGGCGCCCGCACACCCCAGGGAAGACTGGTGGGTCGGCCCGGCGCCTCGGTCAGGTGACAGCCAATTCGCCCGATCGCCATACCCAACGCCACCGCCGGGGCGAACAGGTCACCGGTCTTCCCCCGGTAGCCGCCGATGCGCTTGGCGATTAGCACTCCGAGGTAGGCGCCGATCAATCCGCCCAGAATGCTCCGAGAACCGAATTGCCACGCTTGGGCCAGGCTCGGGTTGGAGCCGAAATCCAGGTGCCGTGCCCACCCCGAAAGCCGCATACCGACCGCTCCGCCGATGAGAGCCCCAGCGACGGCCACAACGGACTGCTCGTTGACAGCGCCGCGGCGGCGGGCCTCCGCCGCGAACACGAACGCAGCCGCCAGCACACCGAGTGCGACGAACAGGCCGTGCACCGGCACCGTGATCGGCCCAAGGTGCCACTCCGGACCCATTTCGCGAAATCTAGCCGCCCCCACTCGAGAGCGCAATACCAACCGGTGTTCGATCTAGTTATTTTGCTGGACAAGGGAATTCCAAATCAACAGACCGATCGTCGATCTGGCCAGATACGGCCACGCGATAGAAGTCGACCATAATCTTCATATGGCTACGGAGAAACATATTGGGATCGTGTTGTTTGACGACGTTGAGGAACTCGACGTGGTCGGCCCGTGGGAGGTTCTCGCCGCGTGGACTCGCGCCTTTCCCGAAGATGGCTACACCGTCTCGTGTCTGTCTCGCTCCGGCGGCCCGGTGGAGTGCGCCAAAGGTCTGACGCTGCAAGCACACCACAACTACGCCGAGGCGCCGCGGCTCGAGGTGTTGGTCTATCCCGGAGGTCAGGGCACCAGGCCACAGTTGCAGGATGGCAGGCAGCTGGATTGGGTTCGTCGGCAGCGGGCCATAGTCCCGCTGATGACCAGCGTGTGTACCGGTTCGCTGGTGTATGCGGCCGCCGGTCTGTTATCCCACCGGCCAGCGACCACGCATTGGGCCTCTCTCGAGCGGCTGGCTGAGTTGGACCCCACCATTACGGTGCAGGCCGATGAGCGGTTTATCGATGACGGAGACATCATCACCTCCGCGGGGGTGTCGGCCGGAATCGATATGGCATTGCACCTTGTCGGACGCCTCTCCGGGCCGGAACGCGCACGCCAGGTGCGCCGATATATCCAGTACGATCCCGCGCCTCCCGGATAGCGCCCGACCGCACTTGCCGCCCGGCCGCTGACACGTCGCGCCATGTTCGCTTTCACCGGACCCGTCGGGGGAGTTAAATGGGTTTTCTCACCAGTCCATAGGAGGTCGGGCCATGGCTGTCGAACATCGCCGTCGCTGTCCGGGCCGCAGCGGTCGTCGTCACGCCGGCAGTTTTCCGGTGCTGCGCTGGCTACAGGTCGGTGCGGCGACCGCCGGAGTGGGTATGGCCTTGGTAGGCGCACCATCGGTGGCGCAGGCCGACACGAGTGCCGCCGCAGCCAGCTCTGGATCCTCGCAAGGGGGCGGCGCGTCGGCAGGTGCCGACTCCTCACCTAGTACCGAAAGCGTTGGCACGGAAGCCGATAGAGATGACAGCTCCCAGGATTCTTTAGCCGCTCCCGAACCGGACACAACGGACAACACCGGCGACGACGCACCGGAGCGCATCGAGGCCGAAACTGAACTCGGCGAGGTCGATGAAGACGATGCGCCCTCGTTAGAGGACAAGCCCTCGTCAGAGTCTGACCTGCTAGGTGGCGATGGCGCGGAACTGGCGACAGAGCAGCCGAGTAAGTCGGCAGACCCCGATGCCGCCGACACCGATGTCGCAAATCCAGATCCCGATCCGGCCGATACCGGCGCTGCCGGCGGTGGAACAAGCGGCGATGCAGCGGCCGGCGATATGAATACCTCATCTCAGGTCAACCTCATCGCATCCTCCTGGGAGGCGGCAGCGCCAGACTCGACCGACAGCCAGCTGATCGCGGCGGCCCCGGCGTCCGCCCAGACTGCCGGTTCAGCTGCCATCGACCAGCCCACCGTAAGCGCGCCGGTAGCGGTCCAAGATTCGGCGAGCCAGCCCGACTATCCAGATTGGGTGAGCGCACCGGTGACCTGGCGCTCGATCCTGACCGAGGGTTTGTCTTGGCTAGGTTTCGACAATGCGGCACCCAATCTTCCGGCCCCGGAGTTCCCGGTACCGGATCTGATTGCCGGGCTCTGGGTCGGCATGCGCAAACTGCAATATACGTTCTTCAACTCGGCGCCCCGACTCGAGGCCACCGGCTACACCGCCGACCCCTGGACCGGGGTAATCACCGGCAACCTGGGGGGCTTTGACGCGGACGGAGACGTCATCACCTACACGGTGACCAGCGAACCGATCAACGGCGTCGTGCATGTCGCCGAGGACGGTACCTACACCTACACTCCACACAGCGAGTTCGCCGCCACCGGTGGCACCGACACGTTCACCGTCGTCGCCGACGACACCGGCGCCGCAAATCGTTGGCATCTCCACCCGTTCAGTGACCTCCTCGCCGCCATGAGCAGGCTCCTGGGTCTGCCAGTGCCTCAAAATGCCTCCGCGGCCACGGTCAGCCTCACCGCGATCCCGGTGCTCTGCGACGGCGACGGCGACTGCACAACAACACCCGCGGCCGATCCCTCGCCAACCGTCCACGTACACAACAACTCCGACAAGACGATCTGGGTCTACAACTTGACGAACTCGGGCAACTACAGCATCAAGGACCCGCCCGTGGTACCCGTGTCCATACCGCAGGGATCCAGTGCATCGGTGGCACTGGCCGTCGGTACCGGTGCACCCGGCTCACCTGAGAATCGGATCTACATTGTGGAGGCGGACGAGAACGGCAACGGTTTCACATTGCCTGTCGACTCGACCGGCGGTGTCGATCCGTTCAATCCGACAGCGGTAACGGCTGGCAATTCCTTTTTGAATTACAGTTTCGTAGAGTATTACCTCTACCAGGCGAACGGTGGTTATGAATACACCATCGATACTTCATATATCGATGAGTGGTCGTTGCCGATTCAGTCCAAATTCACGATTCCGACGGGCACAGACTGGTCGGGCGCCGTAAGCGGCAAGACGTACGGCTTCAAAGACTTCGACACGGTCGTCAGTCAACTCAATGCCGCAGGCGGGCCCTACAAGGATTTGGTGTGGAGCGGAAGCACGCCCTGGGCACCCCAACCACCGTCGACGGTCAGTCGAATCATTGGCCCCGACAAGGTGTGGGCAGCGCAATCGCTGCAACCGCCAAGCAATATCAACATGAACACCGCGGGCTGGGTGCCCACGTCCTATCAAGATTTCGTTCAATTCGGCGCGACGACGCTGCCGGACCACACGGTGGTCTACCCATATGCGTACAACGGCAACGAATATTCGACAACGCAGAATAATTTCGACTTCTGGCGATATGAAATCGCTGCACCAGCGGGCACCCCGTACCCCATTGCATTGCGCACCGCCGCAAAAATCGATGGCTTCCCTGGCGTAGATGGCGTGTGGGGGTTCTTCACATACCCCAATGACGAGACAGCCGGTCAGTTCACCAATATTCCCAACACCGTGTCCGTCGACCTTTACGTCAACAAATCTTCGGACGGTGTCAGCAATAGCGTGATCGAAGGGGGCAAGTGGCTCTACTCCAGCTCGCCGACCCGATCCGATGCCGGCCTTGTCAAGCCCGGCCGCAACATGCTGCTGGGTTCTGACGCCACGGATACGTTTATCTTGAACTCCATCTACAAGAGCCACCGTGCCACACCCCTGGTGATCGCTCAGGGCCAGGAACACGATCTCATTGCGATCGATAAGACCTCCCTGGCAGGGGCAATCAGCAATGAGGTGGACATCGTTGACTGCTTCTGGTTCTTGGGAGGTGGGTTCGCCAACTACGACAGCCAATTCATCTATGACCGTTCCTCAGGTTATCTCTATTACGATCAACATCCCGATCGGTTCGGCTTCACCGGTGTGCTTGCCAACCTGTCATTGAGCCAGATCGATCCAGCCCAAGCGGTATTTGTCCTCTGACGCGCAACGCGGCGGCCCCTACTCGGCGATTCACCGCCACCCCACTGTGCTGACGGCGTAACTTTCGTTTAGGCGAGTTCAGCGAGGGGGCCCGACGCCGCGGAAATACCGAATTGATCCCCACCGCGCGACGGCACACGCGGACCACCGAGAGGAACCCCAATGAGTTACGCCAGGCACATCGGTCGCGTAGGCGCGCTAGCGATAACACTCGGGGTAGGGGTGGCGCTGGCATCCACAGGCCAGGCGAACGCCGACACCTCGAGTTCGTCGTCGACCAGCGCATCGTCGTCGACAACCACCTCGACAAGCGACAATTCGGCGTCGAACGACCGAGCCGAGACCAACGACGCACCGAATTCGGACTCGCGCGCGTCGTCGCAGTCAGCGGGCGAATCCACCACAGACAGTGCCCCCACCATCGATGAGGATGCCGCATCTCTGGCGCAGGACGAAGCCGAAGAGGACGCCGTTTCAGTCCACGAC
>CAZCHU010000014.1:33138-39417 GCA_964498215.1 uncultured Mycobacterium sp.
GCCGAGCCGAGCCCGGAGCCACCCATGGGGGCACCGATGATGCTGGCGGCGCTGGCCGCGGTTCGCGATGAGCTGGAACGAAGCGCGGTACGCGGTGATACGAAGGTGTCCGCCTCCCAGGCTCGAGCGCTGGCGGCGGACCCCACACCGAACGTGTTGGTGATCGGGGTTGATGGCACGAACCTCAGTCGAGTTCTGGATGATCCAGCCAACGTCAACTTCTTCGAGCTGATCCAGGACGGCACCACGGCCCCGGCGAGCATCGCCGGGCACACCACCATCTCCGGCCCCTCGTGGTCGTCCATCCTCACCGGTGTGTGGGGCGAAACGACGGGTGTGATCAACAACGTCTTCACGCCCTGGACCTACGACACCTGGGCGACGGTGTTCAACCAGCTGGAGACCTTCAACCCGGCCATCCAAACAACGTCCATCGCCAACTGGGACGTGATCTCCGCCATCGCCAGCGCCGGGTCGATTCCTGCGGACACCGTCCTCAACATCTCCCAGGTGCCCGGCGATACCGACTGGCTGCTGACCGACGACGCGGTCGGAGACGCAACCGAGTTGGCCATCGCCGCCGCCAGCCCCGACGTCCCGAACTTCTTGTTCAGCTACTTCGTCGGCGTCGATGAGAACGGGCACATGTACGGGGGTGATTCGCCGCAGTACGCAGCGGCGATCAAGAATTTCGACCGGAATCTCGGCGAAATCATGCAGGCTGTGACTGCCTGGGAAGCTCTCACCGGTGAGCAATGGACCATCCTCGTGACTACAGACCACGGCCACCAACCGCAAAAGGGTGTCGGCCACGGATTCCAATCACCTGATGAGACATCGACATTCGTCATCGCGGAGAACCCGGATCTATTCGCCGTCGGCGCCATCAACCTGCAATACCAAATCGTCGATGTCACGCCGACGGTGGTCACGCTGTTCGGGGGTGACCCGGCCGCTGGCTCTGAAGGCGTTTCGCTGACCGACCTCAGCGACAGCAATGTTTTTCCGGTCAATGACGACGAGGCGCTGCGCGGGTCGCTTCAGGACGCGATTGCCATGTACGGCTATCCCGACATCGGCACTCAACTCGCCCTGGGCGCAAGAACGATATTTGCCACGGTGCCCTACGTCGTTTTCGGACTCACCAACGACTTGACCGCAGCGCTTCAGGCGATTGCTGACCAGGAAATTTTCCTGATCAGTCTGCTGGCCAGGCTGGCCATTGCGCCGGTGCAGTTCATCGGCGACATCACCTACGTGATGACTAACACTGGCGCCCAGATCGTCGCTCGGTTGACGGGTGTGACCGGTGCCAGCATCTTCCCGCTGTGGCCTCCGGCCCCACCGTCGTTCCCATCAACGCCGGAGGAAGCGACCGCACCTGACGCGCTCCTGCTCTGCGGTGATGTCGATGGAGCATCTGCCGAACAATGCGGCGAGGGCTCGATGGCAGTCTGAGTGCTAAGACTCCATGGAACCGAGATAATAGGTTTCGCTGCCGGTTGGATACCCGCCACCATTGGTGGCGATGTGGACGTGGTCGAAATGGTTGGCCGTTTCGTTCCCGTAATCAGCGGTCCAGCTCGGCGCACCGATGCCCGGGTAGAGCCCCTGCCGCCAAATCACGTGGAGCACCCCCCAACGTTGGGCATTCGCCAGCGCCAGCCCGGCGATCTGGTTTCCGAGCTCGATACCTTCCTCGGAACCGTGGTTGGGAATCATCACGTCGATGGCCAACCCGTTGGGATGCCACGGTAACGGGTCCTGGCGAAACCCGCCGATGGTGGTGATCTCCGGGAACATCATGCTGATGGCGCGTGCCGCCCAGATGGTCTTGACCTGAAGGCCCGACTCCGGCGCGACACCGGCCGGCAACGCCAAGTCGAATACCCGGGCATCGATCGGGGCGCTGGCCGCCAACAATTCGGCCTGTGTCGGAGTGGCCGTGTTCGGCGCGTCCGCCGACGGCGGTGCGGGGCTCTGATCTACCGATGCTTCTGCCGCATTGTCGGCGGCGCGTGGCGGCTCAGCACTCTGAGCGTGCAGCATGGCGGCAGAGACGACCAGCGAGACGGCAACGGCCAGCCAGCGGCCTCGACCGTTAGCCAACACATTTCTGCCCACGGACAGCACCTTAGTGTCGCGTGGGACGCATGGGGGAATCTTCGCTATCTCGCGCGCCCCGGGTGTCGACTGACATCCTCAGAACGGTTGGACGCCCTCAATGCTGACCACCGCGCCGTGCCGCGTCGTGTCGTTGGTGAAACGCATCCCCGACGGACTCGACACGATCGTCCAGCCCTGTGCCCGGTAGGTCTGATTGGCCAGCGTCGTGGGTGCGGCAGCGCCGAGGTTGCCGTCGACCCACGACCCCGTCCCATCGGTATTGATGCGCACGCCGTGATACGGCCCGCTACCGTCACGGTGCTGCTGCCACTTCGTTCCATCGGTCTGGCACCCGATGAACGTGGTCTCCACGATGCACTGGGTGTCTCCGCCGGCGGTCTGAACGACCACGTAACCGTACTCGTTGGGTGGGATCGACACCGCATCACCGGACGGCACCACGGCGGGCAGCTCGTCGGTGAGACGCGCCAGGCTCGGCGACTGGTAGGAAGCCACGTTGAAGCCGAATCCTTTGAGGGGGTCGAGGTCAGCGATGTCGTCCGACGACGTCCAGATCGCCAACGGGCGTCCGTCCACGACGGTCTGCGCGATGTGCGCGGTGGGGGACCAGGACAGCACCGAGTCCATCGACGACGTCGATTCGAAATGGTCGAAGTTGACGATTCCATCGCCGTCGTGCGGTACACACGCACTGCCGTTGACGACGTGGCGGGTGCCAGTGTCGGTCTCGAGATCGTCGCGGCACACCGCGTCCTGCCAGTTCTCGAGTGTGCCCGTCACTGACTGTTCAGCGGCAGCAGCGTTCTCCGAACCCTGCGTCGCGGGCGCTGAGGAGCATCCGGCCCCCACGAGCACCAGCAACACCCCGGCCGCGGCGCACTGTACGGGGCCCGAAATCCGAGACTTTGTCCTCTGGGTCATCTCGCTCCTCTGTCCGACCGACGTCGCTCGATGGCCGTGAATGTAGCGGCCGGCGCCGCTCCCTCCGGCACGACTCGCCGCGACCTACCTCAACCGTGACCGCTGCGTGGCAGACCGGCCGGCACACTGACCGATCACCTCAGCCGAGTGGTTGGGTAGGCTGCGCCAGAAGGTGCGGTGGGCGCGATACTTGCGTTGGAGCTCCTTCGAAAACTTGACCGAAACTGACGCCGGGAGAACCACATGAGCGCCGAGCAGCCGACCATCATCTACACGCTGACCGACGAGGCGCCGTTGCTCGCCACCTACGCCTTCCTGCCTATCGTGCGAACATTCGCCGATGCTGCCGGCATCGACGTCAAGACCAGCGACATCTCCGTGGCGGCACGCATCCTGGCCGAGTTCAGCGACTGCCTGACCGAAGAGCAGCGGGTGCCCGACAACCTCGCCGAGCTCGGCGGGCTGACACAGCAGCCCGACACAAACATCATCAAGCTGCCCAATATCAGCGCTTCGGTACCCCAATTGCTGGCGGCCATCAAGGAGTTGAAGGACAAGGGCTACGACCTGCCGGACTATCCCGGGGAGCCGAAAGACGACCAGGAGAAGGCGATCAAGGATCGCTACGCCAAGATCCTCGGCAGCGCTGTAAACCCGGTGCTGCGTGAAGGCAACTCCGACCGGCGTGCCCCGAAAGCGGTCAAGGAGTATGCGCGTAAGCATCCGCACAGCATGGGTGCCTGGTCGCAGGCGTCTCGGACCCATGTGGCGACCATGCGGCACGGCGATTTCTATCACGGCGAGAAGTCGTTGACGCTGGACCGCGCGCGCAGGGTGAAGATGGAACTGGTCACAGATTCCGGGACGACGATGGTGCTCAAACCCGAGGTCGCGTTGGACGAGGGCGACGTCATCGACAGCATGTTCATGAGCAAGAAGGCGCTCTGCGATTTCTACGAAGCAGAGATGGAGGACGCCTACAAGACCGGTGTGATGTTCTCACTGCACGTCAAGGCGACGATGATGAAGGTTTCGCACCCCATCGTGTTCGGACACGCCGTCAAGGTCTTCTACAAGGACGCGTTCGCCAAACACCAGAAGTTGTTCGACGAACTCGGCGTCAACGTCAACAACGGGTTGTCCGACCTGTACAGCAAGATCGAGTCGCTCCCGGCATCGTTGCACGAGGAGATTATTCGTGACCTGCACGCCTGCCACGAGCACCGGCCGGAGTTGGCGATGGTGGATTCGGCGCGGGGCATTTCCAACTTCCACTCACCTAGCGATGTCATCGTCGATGCCTCGATGCCGGCGATGATCCGGTTGGGCGGAAAGATGTACGGCGCCGACGGACGGACCAAGGACACCAAGGCGGTCAACCCCGAATCCACGTTCTCGCGGATCTACCAGGAGATCATCAACTTCTGCAAGACGCACGGCCAATTCGACCCGAGGACCATGGGCACCGTACCCAATGTCGGTCTGATGGCGCAGAAAGCCGAGGAGTACGGATCGCACGACAAGACCTTCGAGATTCCCGAGGGCGGCGTCGCCAACATTGTCGACATCGATACCGGTGAGGTGCTGCTGACCCAGAATGTTGAAGAGGGCGACATCTGGCGCATGCCGGTTGTGAAGGACGCGCCGATCCGGGACTGGGTGAAGCTGGCCGTCACTCGCGCGCGCCTATCGGGCATGCCGGTGGTGTTCTGGCTGGACACCGAGCGTCCGCACGAGGCCGAGTTGCGCAAGAAGGTGAAGGAATACCTCAACGATCACGACACCGAGGGGCTGACAATCCAGATCATGCCGCAGGTGTGGGCTATGCGGTACACGATCGAGCGGGTCATCCGCGGAGAGGACACAATCGCAGCGACCGGCAACATACTGCGCGACTACCTCACCGACCTGTTCCCCATCCTGGAACTGGGAACCAGCGCCAAGATGCTGTCGATCGTTCCGTTGATGGCCGGCGGCGGGTTGTACGAGACCGGGGCCGGTGGCTCGGCACCAAAACACGTCCACCAACTACAGGAGGAGAACCATCTGCGATGGGACTCTCTCGGCGAGTTCCTCGCGTTGGGCGCCAGCCTGGAGGATTTGGGCAACAAGTTCGACAACCAGCGGGCCAGGCTGCTGGCCAAGACGCTGGACGCCGCAACCGGAGCATTGTTGGACAACGACAAGGGGCCATCGCGCAAGACCGGTGAGCTCGACAACCGCGGCAGCCAGTTCTATCTCGCGATGTACTGGGCGCAGGAGCTGGCCCAGCAGACCGAGGACAAGGAGCTCGCCGAACACTTCGCTCCGCTTGCAAAGGCCCTCTCCGAAAACGAAGAGACCATCGTGGCCGAACTCAATGAGGCGCAAGGCAAGCCGGTAGATACCGGTGGCTACTACTGTCTGGACCGCGACAAGACCACCGCGGTGATGCGCCCCAGCGAAACCTTCAACAACGCGCTGGCGGCAGCCCGGGGCTGAGGCGGCTCAAGACCCTCAAGGCCCCTGATATTCGGAAGCCCAGAGCTGAATCGGCTTTGTGGCGTGCGTAACATCCGTCCACGACCTGCCGATAGGGCAGATACCTGCTGTCGTCGTCTGGGAGTAGCTACATGCGTTTCGTACTTGGTCTCTCGCTCACCGAGTCCAGTGCCGCCTGGGCACTGGTCGACACCGATGACGGCTCGATCCTTGCCGACGAGGTCGTTGCACGTGATTCCGCGCATGAGATAGCCAGGACAGCCGCCCTCAGCGTGCAGGCCTTTGATGCACAGACTGAACACGACATCGAAGGCATTCGGCTGACCTGGCCCGATGACGCTCACCACCAGGGAACTCGACTGCGGACCAAACTGCGGTTGTTCGGGTTTGAGACGGTCGAGACCGTGTCCGAGGATGCGGCGCTGGCGGGCCGTAACAAGACCGCCCGCTATCTGCCCCCGCACCTCACTTTGGCCTATGGAGCGGCACGTTCTGACCGTAATGCCAGCCGGACCGCGAGCGTGATCTCGCGGCTGGTCGCCCGGGTTCCCGTTCGGGTGGCCGCTGCGTCGGGTGCGGCCGCGGCGGTGGCTGCGGCCGCCGGGGTCGGTCTGTACGCGTTCGGGAACCACTCGACATCCGAGGCTCCGTATACGCCTGCAGCCGAACCCAACACCCAAGCGGGGCCGCGACTCGGTCCGGCGCCGGTTGCAGCGCCAGCCTCCCCGGCCGAAGCCCCGCCTACACTCA
>CAZCHU010000014.1:39517-41757 GCA_964498215.1 uncultured Mycobacterium sp.
TTGCTGGGCGAACTCCCCGCCCTGGCACCAATAACCTGGATCGTTCAGGTCATGCCCCTGTTCTTCCTCGCCGGCGGCGCCGCCGGTGCATACGGGTACCGCTCAGGGACACCCTGGGGCACGTGGCTCTTCACCCGGGCGCGACGCTTGTGCCGGCCGGTGTTCTGGTACCTGGCCGCATGGTCGCTGGGCCTGCTCACCGTTCGCCTGACCCTGGGTACAGAATCGGCGATGGTTCTCGGCCGCGAAAGTGTGGCGCTGTTGTGGTTCCTCGGGGTCTACCTCGTCGTCCTGGCCTTCGTCCCGGCCCTGATGCGGCTGAGCACCGGGCGCGCTGTCGGCGTGATGCTGGCCTGTCTGCTCGCAGGCTCGGCGGTGACAGATGCGATCCGCTTCGCCGTGGGCACGCCCGAGGCTGGTGCCGCCAACTTCGTGATCGTCTGGCTGATCCCTGTCACCATGGGGGTGGCCTATGCGCGTCGGCTCATTACAGCGCACGTCGCGCTTGCCATCGCGGTATCAGCCTTCGTCACACAGGTGGCACTCGTAGTAGCGGGGCCCTATGAGGTCGCCCTCGTCGTCACAGGGGCTGAGCAGACATCCAACGTGTCGCCACCCTCTCTGGTATTGGCGTTGCAGTGCACCTGGATGTCGTGTGCGTTCGTGCTGGCCGCGGGTGCGATCCGGCGTTATGCGGAGCGGCCTCGGGTCTGGCGGATTGTCGCGGCCGGAAACGGGGGAGCGATGACGCTGTACCTGTGGCACATCCCCGCCATCGCGATCGCCGCGTTCGCCTTACACACCGCGGGCCTGGATGCATACGACGTACGGGCCTCCGGCTTCTGGAGCCTGTTGGCGTTGCGGACGTTGGTGTTCGCCGTGGTGATGATGGCGCTGTTCCGGGTGCTGGCACCGCTAGAACACCGCCCGTTGCCGTGGTGGGACTCGCCCGTCGAGACGAGGGTCGAGGCGACGGGAGCCCGGACCAACGCTGCCGGTGCGCTCATTTGCACCGCAGGTGTCGCATTGGTGCTGATGGCGAAGTTCGGGCTGAGCGGTGCACCCGGGTGGGCAGCGCTCGGCTGCTTCCTCGGGGCCGCAGCCACGGCGCGGATCAGTGCCGCAGCGCCGAACCCGCGGCATGATTCCTTGAGTCGCGGCAACACCGAGGCCGTCGGCAGCATTCGGTAGGGTTTTGCGGGTGCATCAATGCGCGGCAGGCAAAGCCCGACTGCGTGGCGACGTGGGCCGGTGAATAGGGCGACGGGACGCCTGTTGGCTGCTGTGGCCGCCGTGAGCAGCCTCGCCGCACTGCCCGGTTGCGCGCGTGTGGTGGAACACCCGACACCGAAGCCTGCAGAGCCTGCTGCACCGATCTCTGCGCTGCAGGTCGCCGAGTTGCTCAGCCCCAACGTCGAGCGCGAAGAGGGTAACTTGTTCGTCACGGCCGAACCCGACCGGTGCAGCGGTCTCGCCCGGGAGGTAGATCCGCCGTTCCTGGATACCCATCGCCCCATGGCGACCGACGGCGGTCACTGGACTACCAGCGACGGTAGGACCTACGTCGAGGAGATGGTCGCGGTCTTTCGGTTCGACTTCGATCCCGCGGGTGCGCTGGACATCGTGCGTCAGGCGATCCAGACCTGCCGCGACACCCCGCTGACCGTCACCACGATGCTCGGCCGCACCCATACCTTCACGGTGATGCCCGCAGCCGCGGAGAGCCCGCAGGGCAGCGTCGGTTGGTCGCTGCGGGCCTCGAACTGGAATTGTGACAACACCTTTGTCGCGGCGTACAACGCAGCGATCGAGATCACCGCGTGCGGCGCCGCCGGCGGCTTCGATGTGGCCGCACTGGCCGGCGAGGCGCTCAAACGCATGGAGGCGCTCGCCAACACCACCGCTTAGCAACGACTGATTCAGCTCAACTCGTCCTCGGCGGCTGCCAGGGCGGCGAACTCCTCATCGGGGGAGTTGGCTACCAGACGGTGCCGACTGTAGAGCCCGAAATAGGCCATGAAGGCGGCGAATACGGTCAGGCACCACAAGGCAGCCACGCTGTCGACCAGGAACGTTGCGATGACCGCAAAGACCGCGATCAGGAGCGCGAATCCGGTGGTGAACACGCCGCCGGGGGTGCGGTACGGCCGGGGCATGTCGGGCTCGCGGCGACGCAGCACAATGTGGCTGACCATCATGAGCACGTAGCTCAGCGCAGCCCCGAACACCGCCATGTTCAG
>CAZCHU010000015.1:0-41206 GCA_964498215.1 uncultured Mycobacterium sp.
GTCGTCGTTCGAGATCTGCAGCATCGGCGGCAACATCGCCACCAACGCCGGCGGCTTGTGTTGTGTGAAGTACGGCGTAACCACTGACTATGTGCTCGGCCTACAGGTCGTGCTGGCCGACGGCACTGCAGTGCGGCTCGGCGGACCCCGCCTCAAAGACGTTGCGGGCCTGAGCCTGACCAAACTGTTTGTGGGCAGCGAAGGCACGTTAGGCATCGTTACCGAGGTCACGCTGAAGTTGTTACCCGCACAGCACCGAGGATGCACCGTCGTCGCGACGTTCGGCTCCGTGGCATCGGCGGCAGAAGCTGTCGTGACGATCACATCGAGAATCCGTCCGTCGATGCTGGAATTCATGGATGCTGTCGCGATCAACGCGGTGGAGGACAAGCTGAAGATGGGTCTGGATCGCAGCGCCGCTGCGATGATGGTCGCCGCCTCCGATGAAAGGGGGCCCGCGGGCGTGGCCGATGTCGAGTACATGTCCAGCGTGTTCGCTGAACATGGCGCCACAGAGGTGTTTTCGACCGATGACCCCGACGAGGGCGAGGCCTTTATCGCGGCACGCCGATTCGCGATCCCCGCGGTGGAGGCCAAGGGGGCATTGCTGCTTGAGGATGTCGGCGTTCCGTTGCCCGCCCTTGCCGAGTTGGTCTCGGGGGTGGAAAAACTTGCCGAACAGCACGACCTGATGATCTCGGTGATCGCGCACGCCGGTGACGGCAACACCCATCCGTTGATCGTCTATGACCCCGGCGATGCCGCGATGACCGAACGGGCCCACACGGCATTCGGCGAAATCATGGATCTGGCGGTGGGTTTGGGCGGAACGATCACCGGCGAGCACGGTGTCGGCAGGCTCAAACGGCCTTGGCTGGCCGGCTACCTGGGTCCCGAGGCGATGGAACTCAACCGGCGGATCAAAGCCGCACTCGACCCGGACGACATTCTGAACCCGGGCGCGGCAATCTGATCTGAACTATTGACACATCTAGAGAACCTGTCGTATTCATAAGACATGACCGCGATTCTGTCTCAGAACTCGCCCGTGCAGTTCCGGCTGGCCGACGCCACGACCTGGGCCGACCCGTGGCCGATGTACCGCGAACTCCGTGACCGCGACCCGGTTCACCACGTCATTCCCGCCGACCGGCCCGACCACGATTACTACGTGTTGTCCCGGCACGCTGACATCTGGGCCGCCGCCCGCGACCATCAGACGTTCTCCTCGGCGCAGGGTTTGACCGTCAACTACGGCGAGCTCGACCTCATCGGGCTCGCCGACAATCCGCCGATGGTCATGCAGGACCCGCCCGTGCACACCGAGTTTCGCAAGCTGGTGGCTCGCGGATTCACTCCTCGCCAGGTTGAGGCGGTGGAACCCAAGGTCCGGGAGTTCGTCGTTGACCGCATCGAGCGGTTGCGCGCCAATGGCGGGGGCGACATCGTCGCCGAGCTGTTCAAGCCCCTACCGTCGATGGTGGTTGCGCACTACCTTGGCGTGCCCGAGGAGGATCGCGGTCAGTTCGACGGTTGGACGGACGCGATCGTAGCGGCCAACACCGCCGAAGGCGGCATCGGTGCAGCGCTGGAGACCCTCGGCGATGCGCTAGGCGGAATGATGGCCTACTTCACCGCTTTGATTGAGCGACGGCGAACCGCCCCGGAGGACGACACCGTTTCACATCTCGTGGCTGCCGGAGTCGGCGCCGACGGGGACATCGCTGGTGTGCTGTCGATTCTGGCATTCACCTTCACCATGGTCACCGGAGGTAACGACACCACCACCGGCATGCTGGGCGGCGCTGTCCAACTGCTGCACCAGCGCCCCGATCAGCGGCGTCTCCTGGTGGCGCACCCCGACCTGATACCCGATGCTGTCGATGAGTTTCTCCGGTTGACCTCACCCGCCCAGATGCTTGGCCGCACCGCGACCCGCGATGTCACGATCGGCGAGGTCACCATCCCCGAGGGACGCAGGGCAATGCTCATCTACGGGTCGGGTAACCGAGATGAACGCCAGTACGGCCCGACCGCGGCAGAACTCGATGTCACGCGCAGACCACGCAACATCCTGACGTTTAGCCACGGCGCACACCATTGCCTGGGCGCCGCAGCCGCCCGGATGCAGTCTCGGGTGGCGCTCACCGAGCTGCTGGCACGGATCCCCAACTTCGAGGTTGACGAATCTGGAATCCGTTGGGCTGGAGGAAGCTACGTGCGAAGGCCATTGTCGGTGCCGTTCACGGTGCTGACCTGATGCCGGGCGACTGGTTGGCCACGCGCCGTACCGAGGTGGCCGCGGACCGCATCCTCGACGCGGCGGGCGAGCTCTTCAGCAAGAAAGATGCCGCAACCGTCGGCATGCACGAGATCGCATCGGCTGCAGGCTGTTCACGCGCGACCCTGTATCGCTACTTTGAGAACCGCGACGCGCTCCACACCGCCTACGTGCACCGGGAGAGCCACCGACTCTATCGAGAGTTGACCGCCCAGATCTCGTCGGTGGTGGATCCGCGGGAAAGGCTCGTCGAGGGAATCCTCACGTCGCTGCGCAGCGTCCGCGAGAGCCCGGCCCTGGCATCGTGGTTTGCCGCCACACAACGACCGATCGGTGGTGAGATCGCCGAACAGTCCCAGGTGATCCGGACGCTCACCGAGGCCTTTGTGCTGTCACTGGGACTCGACGAACCGGGCTTGGTCCAGCATCGAGCGCGCTGGCTGGTCCGGGTAATCACTTCGTTGCTGGTTTTTCCGGGCACCGACGAGGACGATGAACGCAGCATGCTCGAAGAGTTCGTCGTCCCGACGATGCTGACTGCTCAGGCAGATCCAGCCATCTAGGGTCGGACCCGAGTGAATCGGTGCAGCAGCCAGGCCAGCGGAATGGTGACCACCAGCGTCACTGAGAACAGCAGCCAGACCGAACCGGTGTAGATGGGAAAGCGCAGTATCTCCACCATCACCAGTTCCATCGTGATCAGGTGGATCAAGAAGATCTCGTAGGAGATCTCCCCGAGGAAAACCATGGGGCGACTACCCATCATCTGCGCGTACAGACCGCCCTGTTTCCCGCCCGCCCCATGCTCCGCCAGGGCCAACGGCGCTACAAGCAGGGTGGAGATCACGGCGTAGAAGGCAATCTTGAACAGCGCCTCACGTAACTCAGAAGGTGACGTCGTCGGCTCCCCAGCGATCGGCGTAGACACAATGAGATAGCTGACGATCGCCAACGGGACGCAGGCCAGCGCGTAGGCCCGTATCCCCAACGGCTGCAACGCAGCAAGCACCATCCCACCGACGAACCAGGCCAGATAACCCGGCAGCCACAGCCTGGCACCGTCGGGCAGGAAATCGGTGTTGTGCACCAGGATCAGCCAGGCCGGCGACACCATCGCCAGGCCGGCCAGCCCCGCGAGCAGCAGCCTGGGCCGCCAACGCCGCCGACAGAGCACCACCAGCAACAGGTAGGCCAGAAACGGCAACGCCACATAGAACGCGACCTCGACCGCGAGGCTCCACATCTGGGTAAGCCCTTGGTGCAGATACGAATACAGGTAGTCGTCGGTGTAAATCTGGCTCAGAGTGAGGTTCCGGAACAACCCCTCCCAGGTATGTCCGGGGTTAGGGCCAGCCGTCCGGAAGTGGTACAGCAGATAGGCCGCGACCACGGTGACGGCATAGGCCGGCACGATGCGTCGTACCCGGCGCCAGGCGTAGCGCCGAACCGACGGCGCGGGCTCATCGCCAGAGCCGCGCCCCCGACGACCATCGGCCCGGACGACGGCCTTCACCCAGGGCCCGAACAACAGAAAGCCGGAAAGAACGAAGAAGATCGGCACCCCGATCTCCATCCGCGAGTACACCAACCCGAGGTAGCCCTGCGGATACTTGCCCGTGGTGTAGGCGGCGTGCGTCAGCACTACCAGTAGCGCTGCCACGGCGCGAATCCCGGTGAGCGAGTCCACGCGGCCGGTCGCAGTGATCGACTCGAGGCCGCCCTGCGCATCGAGTTCTTTGGAAACAGTCATCGCGGCCCGGTGCCTCAGTGGGACTTTCGGCGCGCCTTAGGCCCGCGATCGGGTTCGAGATGAATCCGCTGCCCTTGGATCCTGGTGTTCTCCAGTGCCTTCAGGGTCTTCTTTGGCAGTTTGGCCGGTAGCTCGACCAGCGAGTGATCGACCTTGATCGTGATATGGCCGAAGTCACTTCGGTGGAGGCCACCCTCGTTGGCGATAGCACCCACGATCGCACCGGGTGCGACCTTGTGCCGCTTGCCGACCGCGATGCGGTACGTCGCGAGATCGCTGCGGCGCTGCCGGGGCTTGCGCGGCGGGCCGTCGGAGCGGTTTTGACGGTCCGGCCGCTCACGCCGCTTCTCCGGCGGCGGTTCGGTCATCAGGAACTCTCCACCATCGCGACTCAGCAACGCCAGGGCCGCGGCGATGTCGGCCATCGGTACGTCGTGGTCACGCTCATAGCCCTCGATCAACTTGCGGAACAACTCGATTCCCGGGGATGCCAGCGACTCGGTGATCGAGTCGCGGAACTTCGCCACCCGCTGGGCATTGACATCGTCGACCGATGGCAGCTGCCCCTCGACGAGTTTCTGTCGGGTCACCCGCTCAATCGAGTTGAGCAGGTGCCGCTCCCGCGGCGTGACGAACAGCAGCGCGGTCCCCGAACGACCGGCGCGCCCGGTGCGTCCGATGCGATGCACGTAAGACTCTGGATCGTGGGGGATGTCGTAGTTCAGCACGTGCGAGATGCGCTCGACGTCGAGTCCGCGAGCGGCGACATCGGTCGCGATGAGGATGTCGAGCTTGCCGTCCTTGAGGGCCGCGATGGTGCGCTCGCGGACGGCTTGGGGGATGTCGCCGTTGATGGCAGCCGCCGAAAAACCTCGGGCACGCAGCTTCTCGGCGACCTCCTCGGTGGCCTGCTTCGTGCGAACGAACACGATCATCGCTTCGAACGGCTCGACTTCGAGCAGCCTGGTGAGCGCGTCCATCTTTCGCGCCCCCGACACCTGAATGTAGCGCTGCGAAATGTTGTCGGCGGTCGCAGTCTTGGATTCCACTTTCACCTGCACCGGATCGTGCAGGTACTTGGCGGTGATCTTGCGGATAGCCGGCGGCATGGTCGCCGAGAACAACGCGACCTGCTTGTATTCCGGAGTCCCTTCGAGGATGCGTTCGACGTCCTCGGCGAACCCCATTTGAAGCATCTCGTCGGCCTCGTCAAGAACCAGGTAGTCGAGGTGCGAAAGATCCAGGCTGCCCTTCTCCAGGTGATCGATGACCCGGCCCGGAGTGCCCACAACGACCTGGGCACCACGCCTGAGTCCGGCCATCTGCGGCCCGTACGGGGAGCCACCGTAGATCGGCAAGACGTTCACCGACAGATGGGCACCGTATCGGCTGAACGCCTCGGCGACCTGCAATGCCAACTCGCGGGTGGGGGCCAGCACCAGCGCCTGGGTGATCCGACTGGAGGTGTCGATTTTGGACAAGACCGGGATCGCAAACGCTGCGGTCTTCCCGGTTCCGGTCTGGGCTAGTCCGACGACGTCCGAGCCTGCCATCATGGCCGGGATGGTCGCCTCTTGGATGGGCGAGGGTGTCTCGTATCCGACATCGGCCACGGCCCGCAGCACCGAGGGGTGAATCTGCAGGTCAGCGAAGCTCAGGTCGCCTGCCCGGTCGACACTGTCGGGCTCGGCATTCGAAGACGTCATCGAGTTCGCAGTCTAGTGCCAGCCGCCGGCTTCTCCCGCCGCGCGCCTGCTGGCACGCCGACAGGGGGGCCGGTACGGTGCGCACTTGTGCACAGGACGGTGGCGATCGGCACTCGAGTGGGTGCGGTGGCAGCTGTCGCGGTGTTGACCGCTACGGGTTGCACCTCGGGTGACTCGACCGCGTCCAAGACGCCCGGACCCGCCGCTGATTCGTCACCGTCCCCGTCGGCCCCGACCGACCCGCCACCAGCCACCGCCGCACCCGGCCCGCCGCCGGAGAACGATCCATGCGCGATCAACCTGGCTGCACCCGAGATCACCAAGGCGGTCTCCGCGCTTACCCCTGATCCGCGAAGCGAACAAGGCTGGAACCCCGAGCCGCTGGCCGGCAACTACAACGAGTGTGCGCAGCTGTCGGCGGTGATCGTCAAGGCCAACACGAACTCGGAGAACCCCAACACCCGCGCGCTACTGTTTCATCGGGGCAAGTTCATTCCCACGGGCGTACCCGACACCTACGGTTTCAACGGCTTGGACAGCGCGGCGACCACTGGCGACACGGTCGCGCTGCAGTACTCCGGCGGCGTGCCCGGGCTGGACAGCGTGGTGAAGTTCCGCTGGAACGGCAGCGGGGTGGAGCTGATCGGAAACACCGGCAGCTAGCGCCGATTCGACAACCGGGGTGTCGGCGGGCTGACCTACAGTTGCTGCGTGTTCGTCGCCACCGACGCCGGCGTTGACCGCGTGGTCTACAGCGCCTCCGATCTCGCCGCCGCCGCGCGCTGCGAGTATGCGTTGCTGCGCTCCTTCGACGCTCGGCTCGGCTGGAGTCCGGAGATACCGACCGACGACGAATTACTGTCGCGCACGGCCGAGCTCGGCAATGAACATGAACAACGGCACCTCGATGAACTGCGCGATTGTCCCGAGCTCGGAGACGTCACCATCATCGGTCGTCCGGATTACACCGTGGCCGGCCTAAGTGCCGCCGCCGATCAGACGCTGCGCGCGATCCGCCGCAACGCAGCGGTGATCTATCAGGCCGCCATGTTCGACGGTCGATTCGTCGGGTTCGCCGACTTCCTGATCCGGCAGGACTCCCCTGGCGGGCACCGCTACCGGCTACGTGACACAAAGCTGGCCCGCTCGGTAAAGGTGGAGGCCCTCCTCCAGCTGGCGGCCTACGCCCAGACGCTGATCGACGCCGGTGTTGCGGTGGCCCCCGAGGTCGACTTGGTCCTCGGTGACGGCACCGCTGTCAGCTACCGCATCGACGAACTACTTGCGGTGTATCGGCCGCGCCGCGCCGCGCTGGAACGCTTGCTCGACGGGCATCTGGTCGGTGGCCGGCCGGTGGCCTGGGAGGATGAAAACGTCCGCGCCTGCTTCCGCTGCGCCGAATGCGAGAGGCAAGTCCGCACACACGATGATCTGTTGCTGGTCGCCGGCATGCGGGTCAGCCAGCGCGCCCGCCTGATCGACGCGGGCGTCACCACCGTGCACGCATTGGCGGGGCACGTCGGACCGGTTTCTGAGCTGTCGACCCGCGCTCTCACGGCGCTCACCGCGCAGGCTCGCCTGCAGGTCACCGACCCGGTGGACGGCAAACCCCCTTATGAGGTCGTCGATGCTCAGCCGCTGATGGTGTTGCCCGACGCCGACAAGGGCGATCTGTTCTTCGACTTCGAAGGTGATCCACTGTGGACCGCCGATGGCCGCGAGTGGGGGCTGGAGTATCTGTGGGGAGTCCTGACCGCCGCCGGTGATTTTCACCCATTCTGGGCCCACGACCGTGCCGGCGAGCGCCAGGCGCTGATCGACTTCCTCGCCATGGTGCGCACGCGGCGGCGGCGGTTTCCTGACATGCACATCTACCACTACGCCGCCTACGAGAAGAGCGCGCTGCTGCGCCTGGCAGGCCACTACGGGATCGGCGAAAACGAGGTTGACGCCCTACTGCGGGAGGGGGTGCTCGTCGATCTATACCCCTTGGTGCGAAAGAGTCTTCGAGTCGGCACCGAGACGTACAGCCTTAAGGCGCTTGAGCCCCTCTACATGGGTAACGAGCTCCGCAGTGGTGACGTCACGACCGCGACGGCATCGATCACCGAGTACGCCCGGTACTGCGGGCTGCGGGAGGCGGGCCGTGCCGACGACGCCGCGGCGGTACTCAAGGAGATCGAGGAGTACAACCGCTACGACTGCCGGTCGACACATCGGCTGCGCGATTGGCTCGTCGCGCGCGCCATCGAGTCCGCCGTACCGCCTCGTGGCCCCATCCAAGTGGCCGACGGCGTCGAGCGATCCTCGAGCGAGGTCGATGCCGTGGACCTCAAGCTGCGCAAGTTCGCCGGCGACGGCGTCGAGGTGCGAACCCCGGCCCAGACTGCCGTCGCAATGCTGCTTGCTGCCAAAGGTTTTCACAAGCGCGAGGACAAGCCGTTCTGGTGGGGACACTTCGACCGGGTAAACAATCCCGTCGATGAGTGGGCCGACGGCAGCGGCGTATTCCTCGTCGAGGACCATGAGATCGTCGCCGACTGGCACCAGCCGCCACGCGCGCGTAAACCGCAACGGCACGTCCGGTTGTTCGGGGAGATAGCGGCCGGCGAACTGACCCGGGAAATGTTCGCGCTCTACGCTCCACCGGCACCGGCAGGGCTGGGCGACGATCCCAATCGACGGGCATTCGCCTCAGTGTCGGTCATCGACTGCGACGATCCCGACGTACCCACGCAGGCAGTCATCATCGAAAGACAGCCTGCGGGGGGCGATACCTACGCCCAGGTGCCGTTCGCTCTCACCCCGTGTCAGCCGTACAACACCAAACCGTTGCAGGATTCCATCGCCCACACCGCCGCCCGGGCCGCCGACAAGCTGCCCCAGCTGCCGAACGACGCGGTGACCGCGATCCTGCTGCGCGAGCCGCCCCGGACGAAATCCCGCCGCCCCCTACCCCACAGCCAGCATTCAGACGACGTCGCCGATGTCATCACAACCGCGCTGCTGGATCTCGACTCGTCCTACCTAGCGGTGCACGGGCCCCCGGGCACAGGCAAGACATTCACCGCCGCTCATGTGATGGCCGCACTCGTCAACGCCCACGGTTGGCGCATCGGTGTGGTCGCACAGTCGCACGCCGTAGTCGAGAATCTTTTCGGCGGCGTGATCAACGCCGGCGTTGACGGCGCCCTGGTGGCCAAGAAACTGAACACCGTAAACGCAGGGTGGACCGAGATCACCAACCCGGAGTTCGCCGATTTCATCGCCCAGCACGACGGCTGCGTGGTCGGCGGCACGGCATGGGATTTTGCCAACGCCAACAAGATTGCCCCCCGCAGTCTTGACCTCCTGGTCATCGAGGAGGCCGGACAGTTCAGCCTGGCCAACACCATCGCAGTGTCCCGGGCCGCGCGGAACCTACTGTTGTTGGGTGATCCCCAGCAGCTGCCGCAGGTCAGCCAGGGCACACACCCCGAGCCTGTCGATCTCTCCGCCCTCGGCTGGCTCGTCGACGGGCACAACACGTTGCCGCCCGAACGCGGGTACTTCCTGGACCGTTCCTACCGAATGCACCCCGACGTGTGCCGGGCCGTGTCGCGGCTGTCCTACGACGGCCGACTGCGCTCCCACGAGTCACTCACTTCCGCACGCTGCCTCGAGGGTGTCGCACCGGGCGTACGCAGCCTGACCGTCGACCATGACGGCAATGCGACGGAGAGCCCGGAAGAGGCGGCGGCGATCGTCGCCGAGATCCGAGCTCTGTTGGGCGCGAAGTGGACCGACGAGCGTGGCACCCGGTCACTGGCCCCAACGGATGTACTCGTCGTCACCCCGTACAACGCCCAGGTCGTGCTGGTCCGCCACGCACTGGACGCCGCCGGGCTGACCGGCGTGCGGGTAGGCACCGTAGACAAGTTCCAGGGTCAGCAGGCACCCGTGGTGTTCGTCTCGATGACGGCGTCGTCGATCGACGATGTACCACGCGGAATCGCTTTCCTGCTCAACAGGAATCGGCTCAACGTCGCAGTGAGCCGGGCCCAATACCTGGCGGTGATCGTGCGCTCGGCGCAGCTGACCGACTATCTGCCAAGCACCCCGGATCGTCTGGTGGAGTTGGGCGCCTTCCTGGAGTTGGCCCCGTGCGATGGTCCTGATGTCGAGAACTCGTGACCGGCTAATCGTCATCCCGGTGCACGACGAACTCGATATACGGGTCGTCATCGATGAATTCTCCGTCGCCCCATCCGTGGTCGTCGTCCCCGGTCGCACCGACCGGTGCCCGCCTAGAGTCGGCGAACCCCCGCATGAATATTGCGGCAACGACGCCGAATAGTGCGATGAACGCCGGCAACAGCATGGCCTGCGACATAGCTGCCGCGAACGGGACGTGCAGGAAGGCCGGTAGGTCGGTGACCGATCCCTCGGTTCGCTGGGCCGCATCCACCGCGCCTGGCATCTCTGCGGACAGCCGCGACACCATGAATGCGGCAATTCCCGCGCTGCCGAGCGCCGACCCCACCTGACGGGTGGTGTTATAGACGCCCGAGCCCGCACCGGCCAGCTGTGGGGGAAGGTTGCGGGTCGCGGTGGCGGCCAGGGGCGACCAGATAAACGCCATACCCACCCCCATGACCACCATCGGCAGCACCAGACGCCACACCGGCGTCGCGGGCGTCATCTCGATCGACAACCAGGTCAGACCGATCGCGATTACCGAGAAGCCGAATCCGACCACCGGTCGGGGATGCGATCGGTCGACGATCCGGCCGACGAATGGCGCCAGCACGGCTGTCACGACGGCCATCGGTGCGGTGAGTAGAGCCGCCTGGGTCGGCGTCATCCCGCAGACCGCCTGGGCGTAGAACATCAGCGGCACGATCATCGCCGTGGCGACGAATCCGATGGTCGCGACACCCAGGCTAGACATGGAGAAGTCACGGTCACCGAAGATGCTGAGCGGGATCAACGGCTCTCCGGTGTTGACCGACTGCCAGCAAAAAAACACGGCCATCACCGCGACACCGATGGCGATGACCGCCCAAATCCACGGGGCCCAACCGTAGGCCTGGCCCTCCTGCAGCGCGAAGACGACCAAGAACATGCCCAACCCCGACAGCAGCACGCCGGGAACGTCGAACCCCTGCCTCTGGGTGGGAAGCTCCGGTACCAGCCACACCGCAACCGCCAGGCCGATCACGCCGACGGGGACGTTGACAATGAAGATCCACTGCCACCCGAGGTGCTCCACCAGAACCCCGCCGGCCAGCGGGCCAACCAAGGTGGCGACCCCCGCCGTCGCACCCCACACGCTCATTGCGACACCGCGGCGCTGCGCGGGGAAGGTTCTGGTGATCACCGACAGGGTCTGCGGCGTGAGCAGTGCCGCACCGACACCCTGAACCACCCTGGCGGCGATCAGCATCCCGATGGTGCCGGACAGCCCGCACCACAGCGAAGCAGCCGTGAAAAGCAGGAGCCCGGCGAGATAGACGTTCTTCGGGCCGTACCTGTCACCCAGTCGGCCGGATACCAGCAGGGGCGCCGCGTAGGCCAGCAGGTAGGCGCTGGTCACCCAGATCACCGCGTCATAGTCGGCGTTCAGGCTCGACATGATCGCCGGGTTCGCGACGGCGACGATCGTCGCGTCAACCAGGATCATGAAGAAGCCGATAAGCAACGCCCACAACGACGGCCACGGGTCAGCTCCCACGGGGCGAGCCGTCACGGTCTCGGACATGGCGAGGTCGGGAGTCTCAATCGGTTCAGGCAATCAGCCTCATCAGTTCAGGCAGGGTCAGGCACTCAGCGCGGGGACGGATCGACGCTACGGATCGGCGGGTTTGCAGACAAATCCGCGCAACTGGGTTTCCCTGCGATCTGGTCCGCTGCCGAATGTAGACCGTTGTCGATTTGTCAGACGTTAACCTGGGGGCATCCGTCACAGACGGTTCACACAGGGAGGGGCCATCGAATGAGCGCCCGATCACGTGCCAAGAGCCAGCTACCAGCGGTCAACGAAGCCGACCCCAGCGTCGCGGCGAAGGTGCTTTCCCAAATCATCGAACGTGGTGCTCGCGTCCAGGAGCCGGCGGTCAAGGCGTATGTCGACCGCCTGCGCGACCACAACCCGGGTGCGACACCTGCCGAGATCATCGAGAAGTTGGACAAGCACTACATGGCCGCGGTGATGGCCAGCGGCGCAGCGGTCGGATCTACCGCAGCTTTCCCGGGCATCGGCACCCTGGTCGCGATGTCTGCGGTTGCCGGCGAGACCGTCATGTTCCTCGAGGCCACGGCGGTGTACGTGCTCGCGGTCGCCGAGGTGCACGGCATCCCCGCCGAACACCGCGAGCGTCGTCGCGCCCTGGTGCTTGCGGTGCTGGTCGGAGACGACGGTAAGCATGCGGTCGCCGACCTCCTCGGCCCGGGCCGCACCAGCGGCGCATGGCTGGCCGACGGCGCCGCCACACTGCCACTGCCCGCGGTATCCCAGCTCAACTCACGGCTGCTGCGCTACTTCGTCAAGCGCTACACGCTCAAGCGAGGCGCTATCGCGTTCGGCAAGCTCCTGCCCGTCGGCATCGGGGCGGTCGTCGGCGGTGTCGGCAACCGACTGATGGGCAAGAAGATCGTCAGCCATGCCCGAAGCGCCTTCGGTAGCCCACCGGCGCGGTGGCCGTCACCGTTGCACCTGCTGCCCCCGCCTGCCGGTTAACCAGTTGCATGGTCCGGCCAACGACCGAAGCGCTAGCCTCTATGAGGCGGAAATGCGGAACCTGCCGCTTACCGTTGGATTGGGTGGCCGCTGCCGCTGAGCGGCACTGGCTCGAAGCGAAGAATTGAGGCGAGTAGCAGCCGTGAGTTCACCTTCACCATTCGGTCAGAACGAGTGGTTGGTCGAAGAGATGTATCGCAAATTCCGCGACGATCCCTCGTCGGTCGACCCAAGCTGGCACGAGTTCCTCGTCGACTACTCCCCCGAGCCCAGCAGCGACGCCGAACCGCGGGCCACCGGGAAACCCGCCGCGAGTCCGACCACGGCCCCCGAACCCGCGCCGGCACCGCCCCCCGAGAAGAAGCCACCCCGGAAGGTCGAAGCCAAGATGCCCGAGGCACCCGCGAAGAGCAAGCCGGCTACCCCGGTGGCGCCCGACGATGGGACCCAGGTGTTGCGCGGCGCCGCGGCCGCCGTGGTGAAGAACATGTCGGCCTCGCTGGAGGTACCCACCGCGACCAGTGTGCGGGCGATCCCGGCCAAAGCCATGATCGACAATCGGATCGTCATCAACAACCACCTCAAGCGCACCCGCGGCGGCAAGGTCTCCTTCACCCATCTGCTGGGCTACGCGATTGTGCAGGCGGTGAAGAAATTCCCCAACATGAACCGCTACTTCGCCGAAGTGGACGGCAAGCCCAACACCGTGACCCCGCCCCACACCAATCTGGGTCTGGCGATCGACCTGAAGGGTAAGGGCGGCAAGCGGCAGCTGGTCGTCGCGGGAATCAAGAACTGCGAGGAACTGCAGTTCGGCCAGTTCATCGCCGCCTACGAGGACATCGTGCGTCGGGCCCGCGACGGTAAACTGACCGCCGAAGATTTTGCGGGTGTGACGATCTCGTTGACCAACCCCGGAACGATCGGCACCGTGCACTCGGTGCCGCGCCTGATGCAGGGCCAGGGCGCGATCATCGGCGCCGGCGCCATGGAGTACCCGGCAGAGTTCCAGGGCGCCAGCGACGAGCGCATAGCCGATCTCGGGGTCGGCAAACTGATCACCCTGACCTCTACCTATGACCACCGCATCATTCAGGGTGCGGAGTCGGGCGACTTCCTGCGCACCATCCACCAGTTGCTGCTCGACGACGAGTTCTGGGACGAAATATTCCGGGCACTCGGAATCCCCTACGAGCCGGTCCGCTGGCGCATAGACAATCCGGATTCCATCGAGGACAAGAACGCCCGCGTGATCGAACTCATCGCGGCGTACCGCAACCGCGGTCACCTGATGGCTGACATCGACCCGCTGCGGTTGGACAAGACCCGATTCCGCAGCCATCCCGACCTCGACGTCAATACCCATGGGCTGACGCTGTGGGATTTGGATCGCGAGTTCAAGGTCAACGGCTTCGGCGGCCAGCACACCAAGAAACTGCGCGACGTGCTAGGTCTGCTGCGCGACGCATACTGCCGGCATGTGGGCGTGGAGTACGCGCACATCCTCGAACCGGAGCAGCAGGAGTGGCTGCAGGAACGTATCGAGATCAAACACGAGAAGCCAACCGTCGCCGAGCAGAAGTACATTCTGAGCAAGCTCAACGCGGCTGAAGCGTTCGAGACCTTCTTGGGGACCAAATACGTTGGGCAGAAAAGGTTCTCCCTCGAGGGAGCCGAAACCGTCATACCGATGATGGATGCCGGGATCGACCAGGCTGCCGAGCACGGTCTCGACGAAGTCGTGATCGGCATGCCACACCGGGGGCGGCTCAACGTGCTGGCCAACATCGTCGGCAAGCCCTACTCGCAGATCTTCACCGAATTCGAGGGCAACCTGAACCCCTCCCAGGCGCACGGGTCGGGCGACGTCAAGTACCACCTCGGCGCGACCGGCACCTACATTCAGATGTTCGGCGAAAACGACATCGACGTGTCGCTGGTCGCCAACCCCAGCCACCTCGAGGCGGTCGACCCGGTGCTCGAGGGTCTCGTGCGCGCAAAGCAGGACATGCTCGACAAGGGGGACGGACCCGACGGGTTCACCGTCATGCCGATGATGCTGCACGGCGACGCCGCCTTCGCCGGGCAGGGCGTGGTCGCCGAGACGCTGAACTTGGCACTGCTGCGCGGGTACCGCACCGGTGGAACCATCCATATCGTGGTCAACAATCAGATCGGTTTCACCACCTCACCGGACAACTCCCGCTCCTCGGAATACTGCACCGACGTCGCCAAGATGATCGGCGCACCGATCTTCCACGTCAACGGGGACGATCCCGAGGCCGCGGTCTGGGTAACCAAGCTGGCAGTCGATTTCCGCCAGAAGTTCAAGAAGGACGTCGTCATCGACATGCTGTGCTATCGACGGCGCGGCCACAACGAAGGCGATGACCCGTCGATGACCCAGCCCTACATGTACGACGTCATCGACACGAAACGGGGCGTTCGTAAGTCATACACCGAGTCACTCATCGGCCGCGGCGACATCTCCATGAAAGAAGCCGAGGACGCGTTGCGCGACTACCAGGGGCAGCTGGAACAAGTCTTCAACGAGGTTCGCGAACTCGAGAAGCACAAGCCCGCACCGAGCGAATCGGTCGAGTCCGACCAGATGGTTCCGGCCGGAATGGCCACGGCGGTCGACAAATCACTGTTGGCCCGCATCGGTGATGCCCACCTGGCATTCGACGACGATTTCAACGTCCATCCCCGGGTGAAGCCGGTACTGGAGAAGCGCCGGGACATGGCCTACGAGGGCAAGGTCGACTGGGCCTTCGGCGAACTGCTGGCGCTTGGGTCATTTCTGGCCGAGGGCAGAACCATCCGGTTTTCCGGCCAGGACACCCGTCGCGGGACGTTCACCCAGCGCCACGCGGTGCTCATCGACCGCAAGACCGGCAGGGAGTTCACCCCGCTGGACCTGCTGACCGTCGACACTGAGGGCAACCCGACCGGCGGCAAGTTCATGGTCTACGACTCCGCGCTGTCAGAGTTCGCCGCGGTGGGCTTCGAATACGGCTACTCGGTCGGCAACTCCGATGCGCTGGTGTTGTGGGAAGCCCAGTTCGGCGACTTCGTCAACGGGGCGCAGTCGATCATCGACGAGTTCATCAGCTCCGGTGAGGCAAAGTGGGGCCAACTCTCCGACGTGGTGCTGCTGCTGCCGCACGGTCACGAAGGTCAAGGGCCCGACCATACGTCGGGTCGCATCGAACGGTTCCTGCTGCTGTGGGCGGAAGGGTCGATGACGATCGCAATGCCATCGACACCGGCGAACTACTTCCATCTGCTTCGCCGACACGGACTCGACGGCATCCACCGACCTCTGATCGTCTTCACGCCGAAGTCGATGTTGCGCAACAAGGCCGCCGTCAGCGACCTCAAGGACTTCACCGAGATGAAGTTCAGATCGGTTCTCGAGGAGCCCACCTATACCGAGGGAACCGGCGACCGCGCCAAGGTGAAGCGAGTCCTGCTGACCAGCGGCAAGCTGTACTACGAGTTGGCGGCCCGCAAGGCCAAGGAGGAGCGGGAGGACGTCGGGATCGTCCGCCTCGAGCAACTGGCTCCACTGCCCAAGCGGCGACTGGGCGAGACGCTGGACCAATACCCCAATGCCGGGGAGTACTTCTGGGTCCAGGAAGAGCCCGCCAACCAGGGCGCCTGGCCGACCCTGGGGTTGGCGCTGCCCGAGGTGTTGCCCGAGAAGCTCGCGGGCATCAAGCGCATCTCGCGCCGGGCGATGTCGGCACCGTCGTCAGGTTCTTCGAAGGTGCACGCCGTCGAGCAGCAGGAGATCATCGACACCGCGTTCGGCTAACCCCTTCGCCGCGAACCCCTTCGCCGCGAGCGGGCGTGTTTGCACCGCGGCGCGCCGCAACTAGCGAACATTTGCGCGCGCTCGCGGCCGACGGGAGACCGTCAGGCGTCAAAAAAGGAGAACGGTCGGCCGTCGGTCAGCGCGGTAACCGCGCGCGGGCAGAAAGCTTGGATCGCGAAACCGGTGAACAGAGTCGCGAGCCCGAGCGGACGACCAAGTTCCTCGGCCACATCGGCAGCGACGTTGGTGGCGTTCTGCCCGGGTTCGACGAGCAGCGGGCACACCGACTCCCCGACCCGCACGGCGGTCGCCGGGTCGAGGAATCCGAGGCCGTACTGGTCGAGCATCCTCAGGAACACGTCAACGCCGGTATCTGCCTGGGCCGGTGCCGCGGTCAAGGTCGCCGAGACCACAGCGGCCGAGGCGACAAACGAGGCGACGGCCGGGTACATGAACTTCATGACTTGCTTGTCGTCGCCGGCCCCTCTGCTATTACTTCGCCGCAGTCTCGATGGTCATCCGCCCTGGCATACGAGTGACCCCGGGTACCGGATAGCCTCGACACCAGGCAATCGATACGAGGAGTGCACATGCAGGGCTTCGCCGGGAAAGTCGCCGTCGTGACCGGTGCCGGGTCAGGCATCGGTCAGGCGCTGGCGATCGAGCTGGGCCGCTCCGGCGCGCACCTCGCCATCAGCGACATCGACACCGAAGGCCTGGCCGCGACTGAAGAGCGGGTGAAGGCCACCGGCGCTCTGGTGAAGGCCGACCGTCTCGACGTCACCGAGCGGGAAGCTTTTCAGCTGTATGCCGACGATGTCGCCCAGCATTTCGGCAAGGTCAATCAGATCTACAACAATGCGGGCATCGCCTACGTCGGTGATGTCGAGGTCACCCCGTTCAAGGACATGGAACGGGTCATCGACGTCGACTTCTGGGGGGTGGTGAACGGCACGAAGGCGTTCCTGCCGCACCTCATCGCCTCAGGTGACGGCCACGTTGTCAACGTATCGAGTGCTTTCGGCATTTTCTCGGTGCCCGGACAGGCGAGCTATAACTCCGCAAAGTTCGCCGTACGCGGATTCACCGAGTCCCTCTGCCAGGAGATGAGCGTCAACGGTCACCCGGTAGCAGTGACGAGCGTGCATCCCGGAGGGATCAAGACCGCAATCATGCGGAACGCGACGACGGCCGAGGGCGTCGAGCGGGACAACCTGACGCAGCTTTTCGACAACAAGCTCACCATGACCACACCAGAGAAAGCCGCCCGCATCATCCTCGATGCGGTACGGAAGAAGAAAGCGCGGGTTCTCGTCGGACCCGACATCAAGGTGTTGGATCTGATCGTGCGGGCCGTCGGACCCCGGTACCAGAGCCTGTTCTCCACCGCGATCTCCAGGTTCTTGCCGCCGGTGCACTAACCTGAACCGGCCCAGCCGCCACCCCGCACAAAGGAGTTGTTATGGAGGGATTCGCCGGAAAGGTGGCCGTGGTGACGGGCGCCGGGTCAGGGATCGGTCAGGCGCTGGCGATCGAGTTGGGGCGCTCCGGTGCGCGCCTGGCGATCAGCGACGTCGACACCGAAGGCCTCACCGTGACCGAGGAGCGGCTGAAAGCGATCGGCACCCCGGTGAAGTCCGACCGTCTCGACGTCACCGAGCGCGAGGCGTTCGCCGCCTACGCCGATGCCGTGGCCGAGCACTTCGGCAAAGTCAACCAGATCTACAGCAACGCGGGCATCGCCTTTACCGGCGACGTCGAGGCATCGGAGCTGAAGGACATCGAGCGGGTGTTCGACGTTGACTACTGGGGCGTGGTCAACGGAACCAAAGCTTTCCTGCCGCATCTCATCGCCTCCGGCGACGGCCACGTCATCAACATCTCGAGCCTCTTCGGCCTGCTCGGCGTGCCAGGTCAAGCCGCCTACTGCGCAGCCAAATTCGCGGTGCGCGGTTTCACCGAAGCCCTGACGCAGGAGATGGCGATGGCCGGCCACCCGGTGGCAGTCACCTGTGTTCACCCCGGCGGCATCAAGACCGCGATCGCCCGGAACATGACGACTGCCGAGGGCCTCGACAAGCAGACCCTGGCACAAGATTTCGATACCAAGCTCGCTAAGCTCTCCCCGGAAAAAGCGGCCCGCATCATCCTCGACGGCGTCCGTAAGAAGAAGCCCCGAGTGCTGGTGGGTAACGACGCCAAGATGTTCGATGCGGTCGTGCGTGCCACCGGTTCGGCCTACCAGCGGTTCCTGCCGAAGTTACTTGCACGGACCAATAACCCGTCCTCGGCGGGGTGAACCGCGACAGCGCTGCCGCCTCAGTTGCCAAAGCCGAGTGGGTGGGCGTCGAGCCACTGCCCCGCCACCGCACCGGGATCGCCACCCTCGGCAACTTTTCGGCGCAGTTCGGCCAGCGATCCGGTGTCCAGTACACCCGCGATCTCGTTGAGGGCGAGCACTTGAGACTCGGTCAGCTCATTGCGTCGGTACAGCGGTACCAGGTTTTCCGCGCGGATCACCGCTGTGCTGTCGGACAACACGACTACCTCAGTCGGCACGTCCGGCGCGGCGGTCGTCGTCCATGCGGCGTCGATCTGCGCTGACCGTAGCGCCGCGAACAATGCCGCCTCGTCGACGAATTCGCGCGCCTCGGGCAACGCGCAGGTGCCGACGGACGAGGGCCTCCTCGCGCCAGTGACCGCGCCGACCGACACCTCGGCACACCGCCGCACAATCTCGGTCACGTCGTGAGCACCCCAGCGCTCAGCTGTTTTCTCGGTGACCGCGAGGGCGGGCTTGTCCTGCGCGGAGGTGGTGTAGTCACCGGCTGCGACGCCCTCGGGCAACGCCGAAACCAGATTGCGGTACACCTGCGCGGCCGATCGTGCCGGCGCGTCGGGCTCGAACCGCTCCAGCAGCTGCCCGGTGAAGCCGGGCACGACGCGGATCTCCCCCGAGTCCAGTTGACCGAGCGGATCCTGGTCGGTCAGGACGTTGGCCGGGTTTCCATAGAACCGCAAGGCAGCCGCGTAGAGATGGGCTACCACTGCGGACTCCGGATCCGGGGTAGATCCGACCGGGATCGGCGCCACGGGCGGCGCTCCGCCACAACCTGTGGCGACCAGTAACCCGACCAGCACCCACGCCAGCCGGCCAATGATGGAGGTGGAGATCAGTCGACTGAATCCTGGGCGACTGCGGCGACCGCGGCCGCCACCGCAGGACCCACCCGGGGATCCAGCGCACTGGGCACGATGTAGTCGACCGCCAGGTCGTCACCCACGACCGAGAAGATAGCCTCCGCCGCTGCCACCTTCATCTTCTCGGTGATGCGCGACGCACCCGCATCCAGCGCACCCCGGAATACGCCCGGGAAAGCCAGCACGTTGTTGATCTGGTTGGGGAAATCACTACGGCCGGTGGCGACCACGGCCGCGTATTTGCGTGCCACGTCGGGATGAATTTCGGGATCGGGATTGGACATCGCGAACACGATGCCGCCCGGCGACATCGTCGCAATCAGCTCCTCGGGCACCAGCCCAGCCGAAACCCCCATAAACACGTCGGCGCCGTTCAGCGCTTCGGCGATGCCGCCGCGCAATGCCCGCGGATTGGTCCTGGTGGCCAACTCGGCCTTGAACGGGTTGAGGTCCTCGCGGTCGGTGTGCACGATGCCCTTGCTGTCGAGCACCGTGATGTCGTTGATGCCCTTGGCCAACAGGATATTCGCGCAGGCGATGCCGGCGGCCCCGGCGCCGGAGATGACGATCTTCAACGTGTGCATGTCGCGGCCGAGCACCTCACTGGCTCCCAGCAACGCAGCGAGCACGACAATGGCGGTGCCGTGCTGATCATCGTGCATGACCGGGCAGTCCAACGCCTCGATGACGCGACGCTCGATCTCGAAACAGCGAGGCGCCGAGATGTCCTCGAGGTTGACCGCGCCGAATGTCGGACGCAGCCGAATTATCGTCTCGACGATCTCGTCGGAATCCTTGGTATCGAGCACGATCGGGATGGAGTCGAGTCCACCGAACGTCTTGAACAGCGCGCTCTTGCCCTCCATGACCGGCAGCGACGCCGCAGGCCCGATGTCCCCCAGCCCGAGCACCGCAGTGCCGTCGCTGACCACCGCCACCAGCCGGTTAGCCCACGTGTAGCGCCGGGCCAACGTGGCATCGGCGGCGATGGCACGGCTGACCTGCGCCACCCCGGGGGTGTAAGCGATCGACAATGCCCGCTGGGTATCCAGCGGTGACTTCAGCTCAACCGAGAGCTTGCCGCCCTCATGGGCCTCGAAGATCTCGTTGTCTTCAACGACAACCTGGGGCGTGGGCGCCACTGCCGAGGGTTCGCGCGAGGAATCGACATCTCTTTCCGACACGGCCGTCAGGGTATCCGACCGGCCAGGCTCACCGGAATCGGCTGCCCTTGCCCCGACAGATCGGGCCAGGCCGGAGGGTACGATCCCGGCTACCGACAGGGGAAACCTATCGCTTCACCTCGCACCGGAGAGGGGCCGCGCATGCCACCATTTCGCGCGTTGCCGCCGTCGCGACTTCGCCCCAGAGCACGAGCCCGCACCGAACCTCAGGACGCGAAGAACATTCACATTCCCGTCGCCCGGGCGATGGTCGACTGCGGGGTCTACTGCGATGGCACCCGGCTCCGTGGCAAATACACCCACGCCGCAGCGTGGAACAAGGTTCGCGAAATCGAGACCGAAGGCCGCGACGCCTTTGTGTGGATCGGGCTGCACGAGCCTGACGAACACCAGATGACCGCTGTTGCCGAGGTGTTCGGCCTGCACGAACTGGCTGTCGAGGACGCCGTCCACGCTCATCAGCGACCCAAACTCGAGCGCTACGACAAGACGCTGTTCCTGGTACTCAAGACCGTGACGTACATCGACCACGAATCGATGGACAAGGCTCGGCAGATCGTGGAGACCGGCGAAGTGATGATCTTCGTCGGGCCAGATTTCGTCGTGACCGTGCGGCACGGTGAACACGGCGGCCTAACCGGTGTTCGCAAACGCCTGGAGGCCTCACCCGCGACACTCCAACTCGGCCCGTATTCGGTGATGCACGCGATTGCCGACAGCGTGGTAGACAGCTACCTCGATGTGACGGACCGAATCGAGGGCGACATCGACGCCATGGAAGCAGACATCTTCTCGCCACAGGCGCAAACCAACATGCAGACCATCTACCTGCTCAAACGCGAGGTAGTCGAACTGCGTCGTGCTGTCATCCCGCTGGCGACCGAGCTACAGCGCATCAACAGCGACTACGACGACCTCGTCCACGTCGAGATTCGCCAGTACATGCGCGACGTTCTCGACCACACCATCGAGGTCTCCGACCGCATCGCCAGCTACGACGAACTACTCAGCTCGCTGGTGCAAGCCGCTCTTGGCAAGGTCGCGATGCAGCAGAACACCGACATGCGCAAGATCTCCGCTTGGGTGGCCATCGCGGCGGTGCCCACGGCGGTGGCGGGCATCTATGGAATGAATTTCGACGACATGCCCGAATTGGACTGGGCGTGGGGCTATCCCACGGTGCTAATGGTGATGGCGACGGTGTGCGTTCTGCTGTACAGCACATTCCGGCGCAACAACTGGCTCTGAGCACAGTCGCCCGACCCGCCGTACTGACGAGCGGCCGCTCACCCCGGACTGGCGGCCCGCCGCCGCGGGTCCGTGGGGTCGACACCATCCTGCAGCCACGCGTCCCTCATGGCGTCCGCACCTTTCAGCCGCACCCACGCAGCCTCCGTCGGAGTAATCGGAACCGCTGACAGCACGGTCACCGGCGACAGCGGTTCCGGCAATACGACGTCGTCGATCTCACTGCGCCCCAACAGGTACGCCGTAAACGGGGCACCCTGCCACAGCGGCGTCTCCAGATCGACGAGTGCGTCGGGTTCCAGGATCAGCCCCTCGACGGAAGGCGCGGCGGCGACCACCGCCACCGTGCGCGCAAGCCCGGTGGGCGAGGCCCCACGAAGAGCGACAGCCACCTCAGCGCGGGGGCCAGCCACCGGATCGACAACCAACCCGGCGGGATCGACCATCGGATGCCGGGAACATCCAACCGAAACGTAATGCACTGCATCGGCATGAGGAACATCGGGAACCCCGAACCTGAGGACATCGATAGGTTCCGCGCCGAGGAAGGTCACGCTGGCCTCGACGGGTTCCGCGGCCGTCCCGATCCGCGCGAAATGGTCGCGCAGATGTGCACGAACCCGAACCAAGACGTCGCTCACCCGATGACCGTCGCGCAGCGAGATCAGATCGTCAAGCGTGCCAGTAGATCCCTGCCTTGTTCGGCGCTCTGCGGATCGCAGAGCACGTCGTAGCGCCCGGCTACCAGTTGCATCGTCGAGCTGAAGTCGCGTGTACCCCGCGCCATCGCGTACGGGATCGCCGTGGTGATCAAACCGAAGAACACGCCCGCAACAAGGCCGGTGATGAGCGCACTCCAGGGGTTGGGGCTGAAGAAGCCCAGGATCAAGCCGATGAACAGGCCCAGCCACGCGCCCGTGATGACGCCGCCGCCCAATACCTTGGGCCAGGATAATCTCCCGGTCACGCGCTCGACCTGCATGAGGTCGACGCCCACGATGGTCACATCCTGGACGCGGAACTGGCGATCGGAAAGGTAGTCCACCGCGCGCTGCGCCTCGGCGTACGTCGGATACGAGCCGATCGGCCACCCTTTGGGAGGAGTGGGCAGCCCGGCCGGGCGTCCACGTCCGGGGCCGGGAACGCCGGATGCCGCACCGGGATTCTGTCCAGGCTGGAACGGGCTGGTCATCGTCTGAGAGCTCCTTCGATTCCGCGGCGTGCAATGTTGGTCTGTCGGTCAACGCTCCGGGCCCGCCAAAGGTGCCCCCACGAAGCGCCCACTGGGCCTTGCGAGGGTTCCCGCGCCTTGCACTAGGTTGAACAGCATGACAAATTCGGACGACGACGCAGGCCGAATCGAATCATCCGATGCCGGTGCCGGCGGGTCCGAGCCCTTCAAGGCAGGTTACGAAGCTCCCCCCATCGAGCATTCATCGAGTTCGTCTACTCCGCGGCCAGATACAGCCGACGACACGCCCCCGACCGGGTATACCCCGCCGAGCACCGGTTACGTCCCCCCGGCGTATACGCCGACGGCCGGCTACCCACCGCCGGGCGGCTATCCGCCGCCCGACTCTCCCCCGCCACCGGCAGCCGGCTATCCGCCGCCATATCCGGGTCCCGGTTCTGCCCCCTACGCCGACCAGGGATACGGCGCGCCGTCCTATCCGCCACCACCCCCCTACGGGACATACCCGCCCCCGGCCGCCGGATACCCGGGTGCCGAGTACGGATACGGCCCACCCGCCCAGCAAGACACAAACACGATGGCCATCGCATCGCTGGTCGCCTCGATCGTCGGCGTGTGCTGCGGCCTGGGCTCGATCATCGGCATCGTGCTCGGCATCGTGTCGCTCAACCAGATCAAGCAGACGCGTCAGGCCGGCCACGGCCTGGCCGTAGCGGGCATCGTCGTGGGTGTGGTCACGCTGATGATCAGCCTCGCATGGACTATTTCAGCCCTCGCCTCCTGACAGCGCCTGACGCGCGATGACTGCGAGCGGGCCGGAGCCACCCAACGGTTTCGAACCAGAACCGCTGGAATACCCAGCCGATGTCGGGCTGCCGCCGCCGGTGTATCCACCGCCGTATCCTGGCTACTACCAACCCCATCCGGCGTACCCTCCACCGAGGCCGACGGGCACCAACGGCAAGGCCATTGCGGCACTGATCACGTCGCTCGCCGGCCTGATCTGCTGCGGCTTACCCTCGATCGTCGGGCTGGCGCTGGGACTCGTGGCGATGCGGGAGACGAAACGCAGCGGCCAGGACGGCTACGGGCTGGCCGTCGCCGCGGTTGTCGTCAGCACACTCATCATGGTGGGCTATGCCCTCTACATTCTGGTGTCGGCCCTGCTGAGCTCCGGCAACTGACAGTCGGCGCCCCAACCAGCCGATCATCGTTGGCACACCTACCCGGTACCGATCGGCAGGTCCGACTGGGTCGGTACCGGTTCTACATCACAACACTCTCTACCCTGGACAACCATGGCGTCGGTCAACAGGGTCTATGCGGCCCGGCTCGCGGGAATGGTGGCGCTGGGCCCCGACGGCGAATCCATCGGGCGGGTCCGCGATGTCGTCATCGGCATCAGCGTGGTACGCCAACAGCCGCGCGTGCTTGGCCTCGTCATCGAGCTACTAAGTCACAGAAGGATTTTCGTACCCATCCTACGCGTCACCGCGATTGAGCCCGGCGCAGTCACACTGTCCACCGGCAATGTGTCCCTACGCCGGTTTTCCCAACGGCCCGGCGAGGTACTCGTACTCGGGCAGGTTCTCGAGACTCGGGTGCGCGTCGACGACCCCGACCTAGTCCAACTGGCGGGGCTCGATGTGGTTGTCGTCGACCTTGCCATCGAGCAAACGCGCACCCGCGACTGGATGGTCACCAAGGTCGCGGTGCGTCCGCAGCGCCGACTGGGGCGGCGCGCCAATGTGTACAGCGTCGATTGGCAGCACGTCCACGGCCTGACGCCGTCCGGTCTGGCGATGCCCGATCAGGGCGTAGCCCAACTGTTGGAACAGTTCGGCGGCCAGCGCCCCGTCGAGGTTGCCGACGCCATCCGCGAACTACCGGCCAAGCGGCGCCACGAGGTCGTCAACGCGCTCGACGATGAGCGACTGGCCGATGTTCTTCAAGAGCTGACCGAAGACGAGCAACTAGCACTGCTGGGGCAGCTCAAGACCGACCGTGCCGCAGACGTGTTGGAAGCGATGGACCCCGATGACGCCGCCGACCTGCTCGGGACGATGGCGCCGGCGGATGCCGAGCAGTTCCTCAGGCGAATGGACCCGGAGGATTCCGAGGACGTGCGCCGCCTGCTCAGCCACTCCCCGAACACCGCCGGCGGCCTGATGACCTCCGAACCGGTGGTCCTAGCCCCCGACACCACCGTTGCTGAAGCACTTGCTCGGGTGCGCGATCCGGATCTGACGCCGGCGCTGGCGTCGGTGGTCTTCGTGGTGCGCCCTCCCACGGCCACCCCCACCGGCCACTATCTGGGATGCGTACATCTCCAGCGCTTGCTGCGCGAACCGCCGGCGGCACTGGTCAGCGGCATCGTCGATACCGACCTGCCCTACCTGCGGCCCGAGGACTCCCTCGGTGCACTTACCCGCTATTTCGCCGCCTACAACCTGGTGTGCGGGCCGGTGGTCGACGATGAGAACCACCTGCTCGGCGCCGTCTCGGTCGACGATGTACTCGACCACCTGCTGCCGGATGACTGGCGGGAACGCGAAGCCGAACCGGTGATCGTCAACGCCCAGGGCCCGATATGAGCGAATCGTCGGCTCGCCAACGCCTCGACACACCCCGCGTCTCCCGTTCACTTGCTCCCCGCGTCGATGTGGAAGCGGTAGGCCGGTTCAGCGAACGCATTGCGCGGTTCCTCGGCACCGGCCGCTACCTGGCGATCCAGACCGTCGCGGTGGTCGTGTGGGTACTGCTCAACCTCGGCGCCTTCGCCTGGCAATGGGATCCTTACCCGTTCATCCTGCTGAACCTCGCATTCTCCACCCAGGCCGCGTACGCGGCGCCGTTGATCCTGCTCGCCCAGAACAGACAGGAGAACCGGGACCGGGTCGCCCTGGAAGAAGACCGCAGGCGTGCCGAACAGACCAAGGCCGACACCGAGTATCTGGCTCGCGAACTAGCGGCGCTGCGCCTGGCCGTCGGCGAGGTCGCCACCCGCGACTACCTGCGCCGCGAGCTGGAGGAGATCCGCGACCTGATCGCCGAGCTCCACCAACCCGCCTCCGGGCCTGAACAAAACCCCTCGTCATGACCTTGAGGGCAGACTCCGGAAAAACACGCGAGCTAGCTGTGGCGATTGCTGTTACGACATCGTTGCCGAGTAGGTATGGTGACGTGGTTCATAAGTGATCACCACGGCTAGGGCGGTTTGAGTGCACATTAGCGGAGGATCGGCCCTCCGGGCAGCGGGCCGCCGCGCGGGCCGGGTCGCCCGTAGGCCGGCTGTTGGGGTGGCCGCGGTGCTGACACCCCTGGTACTGGCCGGTGCAGTGGGAGCGTCGGCTCCGACGACCCACGCGCCCACCCGCGATTCTGCGGTGCGGCCCCTGGCCGCGGTCGAGCAACCCCCCGGCGACGATTCCGGCGCGTCGGTGGTGGCCATCGCCAAGACACCGACACCGTTCAACACGGTCGGTGGCAGCTCGTCCTCGCCGCCCCCCTCGGCGGTGGTGAATTCACCCGGTGCGCTTCGTATTCCTTCAATGGCGTTGGCGGCCTACCGAAATGCCGAAGCCATGATGGCGACGGCGTTCCCCGGTTGCGGGGTCAGCTGGAACCTGCTGGCCGGCATCGGCCGCATCGAGTCCATGCACGCCTACGGCGGCGCGACAGATTCGCGTGGCACCGCGGTGAACCCGATCTACGGGCCCGCCCTTGACGGCACGCTGCCTGGAAACGAAATCATCGTCCAGAGCCGCAGCGCCGACCGCGTGACCTACGCCAGGGCGCTGGGGCCGATGCAGTTCCTGCCCGGCACGTGGTCACGGTACGCATCCGACGGCGACAACGATGGCAAGGCCGACGTTCAGAACATCTTCGACGCGTCGCTGGCGGCGGCCCGCTACCTCTGCAGCGGCGGACTTAACCTTCGCAATCAGGCGGATGTCATGGCCGCGATCCTGCGATACAACAACTCCATGGCCTACGCACGAAACGTGCTGAGCTGGGCAGCCTCCTACGCGACGGGGGTTGTGCCCGTCGACCTGCCGCCGATCAACGGCTCGGCTCCGACACTCGGCAGCAGCGGGACCAGCGGCAGCACCCTCACCAGCATTGACAGCCATCTTGACCGCATTCAGGAGGGCCTCGGCCCCGGACTGCCGCTGAACGCCACCGGCCTACCCCCCAGCGATCCACTGTCGCTGATACCCCTTATGGGGCGTACGGATGCGGCCAGCCAGATCTCGACCAATGTTCCTGGGTTCGTGCCTGGCCAGTCGCTCGGCCCGCTCCCCGGGCCTGCGGGCGGGCTGCAGGTCCCATCCCAGCCGGCGACCCAGCTGCAGCCCGAATGGGTGCCTCCCTGGATGCAACCAGCTCAGCCGGAGTGTGCGGTGTTCTGCATTCAGGACACCGCGCCGCCGGCGGCGCCACCAGCGCCGCCCGGGTTCCCACCGCCGGCCTTTCCGCCACCCCCGGCACCAGTAGCTCAACCGCTGCTCCCGCCCGGGCCGCCCATGGCGCCGCCACCCCCGGGAGCTCCGCTGCCTGGCCCGCCCGCGCTGGGACCACCACCTGGACCGGCAGCCTGAACACGGTAGTCGCCCGGCTTGGGGGCGTCGCGGACCTGCGGCCTACACTCCCAGGTGATGTCCTCAACTCCGGCTAATCTCCAGTCCTCGGTTCGCGCAGCGCTGGCCAAGGTGATCGACCCCGAACTACGGCGCCCGATCACCGAAGTGGGCATGGTCAAGGACGTCACTGTTGGATATGACGGTCAGCCTGGATCAGTGCACGTCGAGCTGTATCTGACCATCGCCGCGTGCCCGAAGAAGACCGAGATCTCCGACAGCGTCACCCGGGCGGTCAGCGACGTGCCCGGCACCGGCGCGGTGAAGGTCAGCCTCGACGTCATGAACGACGAGCAGCGTGCTGAACTGCGCAAACTGCTGCGCGGTGATACTCGGGAACCGGTGATCCCGTTCGCCCAGCCCGGCTCAATGACCCGTGTCTACGCCGTCGCCTCGGGGAAGGGGGGTGTCGGCAAGTCCAGCGTCACGGTGAACCTCGCGGCTGCGCTGGCGGCCCGCGGACTGTCGGTGGGTCTTCTCGACGCCGACATTTACGGGCACTCCGTGCCCAGGATGATGGGCACCGACGACCGGCCCACCCAGGTTGACTCGATGATCCTGCCGCCGGTCGCCCATGACGTTCGGGTGATCTCCATCGCCATGTTCACCCAGGGCAACACGCCGGTGGTGTGGCGTGGGCCGATGCTGCACCGGGCACTTCAGCAGTTCCTGGCCGACGTCTACTGGGGCGACCTGGACGTGCTCCTGCTGGACTTGCCGCCAGGCACCGGGGACATCGCGATCTCGGTATCCCAGCTGATCCCGGGCGCGGAGATTCTGGTCGTGACCACCCCGCAGTTGGCCGCGGCCGAGGTCGCCGAGCGCGCCGGTGCGATCGCGTTGCAGACCCGGCAACGCATCGTCGGCGTGGTGGAGAACATGTCCGGGCTGGTACTGCCCGACGGAACGACGATGCAGATCTTCGGCGAGGGCGGCGGTCACCGCGTCGCCGAGAGCCTGTCACGGGCTGTCGGCGCCGAGGTTCCTCTTCTCGGCCAGGTGCCGCTGGATCCCGCGCTGGTCTCGGCCGGCGATTCCGGTGTTCCGCTCGTGTTATCCGCACCGGACACCGCGGCAGGTAAGGCGCTGCACAGCATTGCCGACAAGTTATCGAGCCGCAAGCGAGGCCTGGCTGGCATGTCTCTGGGGGTGGATCCCGCGGGCCGCTAACCTCGAGACTGCCCTCCAGTAGGTCGCCCGTCGCGCTTTCGCTGCCAGACTGCAGTTTCGACGCTAACGAGCTTCCCTACGTGGCGTCGGTGTCGAAAGGAGTCGACGTCATCGATGACGTGGTCTGCTCGGCAGCGGGGGTTGCGGGAGCGACATCGGCCGGACCACCTGCGGACTGCGGCTTCTCCGGTGTTTGCTGCGTCACCTGCTGTGCACTGGTTGCCGCACCGAAGTTCCCCGTGAATATCGAATCGTCCCCGTCGAGCAGGTGCTTGGTCAGCGCTGCACGCGGAGTCATGCCTTTGAACTTCTGCAACTCGGACAGCGGTTCCCGCAGATCGTCGAACTCAGGGCCGAGGTCTTCCCGCAGCTGACTGGTGGCGCCACCGATGTAGTCGCGGGCCTGGCGCAGCGCCCCCGACGTCCATCGAATCGCTCCGGGCAACCGCTCCGGTCCGAGGATCACCAGCCCGGCGACCACCAGGACCAACATCTCGCCCCAACCGACGTTGGCGAACATCGGTTACGTGCTGTTGTCCGCGCCGGGAGTGACGGTGAGGGTGACGCGGCGACCATCGCGGACGACCTCGATGGGTGCCGGCTCTCCGATCTTGAGTTGCCGCACGGCGACGACGAACTCATCGGCGTCGGCGACATCGCGATCGCCCACCTTGACGACAACGTCGTTCTCAAGGATGCCGCCCTGCTCAGCGGCCCCACCCTGGGTCACATTGGCGATCTGTGCTCCGTGCGCGACATCGTTGCTCACCGAACGTGCCGTCAGGCCTAGGGTCGGATGGGCGATCTTGCCGTCCTCGATCAGCTTCTCGACAACCTGCTTGACCTCGTTGACCGGGATCGCGAACCCGAGGCCGCTGGCGCTCTCCGAGAGTGACTTCCCGGCGGTGTTAATGCCGATCACCTCTGCGTTCATGTTGATCAGCGGACCGCCCGAGTTGCCGTGGTTGATCGATGCGTCGGTCTGTACGCCGTCGATGACGGTGTCGGTATCTGAGCCGTCACCTGACAGCGGTATCGGACGGTGCAGCGCGCTGATGATGCCGGTGGTGACCGTGCTGCGCAATCCCAACGGTGCGCCGGCGGCGATCACCTCCTCGCCTACCCGCAGTTTCTCGGAATCGCCCATCCGCGCGACGACGAGGTTGTCGACGTTGTCGACCTTGAGAACCGCCAGGTCGGTCTTGGGGTCGCGGCCAACCAGGTTGGCCGGCACCTCGGTGCCGTCGTGGAACACCACCGCCAGCTGGTACTTGCTCGGGTTTGTGGCCGCCTCGGAGATGACATGGTTGTTGGTGACGACGTAGCCACGGCCGTCGACCACGACTCCGGATCCTTGAGCGCCATCGTTGTCGCTGGTCGCCTCGATGGTGACCACCGAATCGGCTACCGCGGCAGCTACTTCGGTAAACCGACCCGGCGGCAGATCGGGCCTGTCGCTGGTTTCCAGCGTCACCTTCGACGTGGTGAACGCCTCGACCACCTCGGCGGTCTTGCGACCCACCAGGCCACCTGCGACACCTAGAACGAGCGCGACGATGCCGAGGACCGCGAGGGCGGTGACGGAGACCCTGCCACCAAACAGCACATCGCGTACGCCCAACTTGCCGGTGTCTGCGGCGGCCGGCGCCGGTGGGGCCGGCGCGAACGCCGGAGTCCCCAGTGCTGCGGGCGAGCCGGGATTGCGCCACGGATCATCGGGCTCGTCGGCGCCCTGTCCACCGTCGGCGTCCAGCGCGCCCGCGTCGGTGGGATGCCGCTGCAGCGAGTCCCCACCGGGATGGGTACGGCCGAATGCCTCGGCTAGCACAGGGTCTGGGGCCAGGTTCTTGGGGGCGTACTCGCCCTGATCGCGATTCTGACCGGTAGCCGTGAAGGAGCCTTCCACGCCCTCAGGTCTGCCGAATGCACGCTTGGCGGCCGGATCGACCGGCGGCCGCGACACTGGCCGCGGCTCGAGCCGCTCCCGCCCGGACTGGTCCAGATTGGTCACCCGTTCATCGCCCTTCTCGATACCCTCTGTCAGGGTGCAAGCAATCGCCGACGCGACGGCGCTGATTGGCGCCGGTCGGCTTCAGCTTCCCACCCTACCGACGCTTGCGACGGGAGCGCCGCACGCCATCAGCTAGCTGTGGCATTTCAACCGGTTCAGCAGCCTCGTCCGGGGCGTGGTGAGGAATCTCGGACAACAGGCCCAGCAAAGACGTCGGCATCGCCACCGGACACGAATCCCGCAACGCTGACCTGGCTTGACGCTGGGCGTCGACCTCCAGAGCACATTCGGGACACAGCGAGAGGTGGTGGGCTGCACGCAGGTGCGCGGTCATGCCCAACTCGCCGTCCGCGAACGCGGCGATAGCCTCCGTCGACAGGTGCTCGGTGGAACCGAATTGGCGCGGGCCGACGGGCGCATCGCTCTGCGAGGCGAACTGCGAAGGAAACCAGGAGACTGCACGCCGAAACGCATGTCCGGGATCGACCATCGCCCAGCTCCTCTCTCGGCTTGTGGCACGTCGGCCTACTTCGAATGTAGCGCGGCACGTCGTGCAGCAATGCGGGAACGTCAGGCCGATTTGGCCGTGTCGCGTAAACCTGGTGCCAATTCACCATCAGAATGGCGGGCCAGGTGATCGCGTAGCGCCTGCCGTCCGCGGTGGATGCGGCTGCGCACGGTACCCAGCTTGACTCCGAGGGTCGCGCCGATCTCCTCGTAGGACAGGCCTTCGATATCACAGAGCACCACAGCGGCGCGGAACTCCGGCGGGAGCGAATCGAGCGCGGCCTGCAGGTCGGGCCCCAAGCGAGAGTCGTGATAGATCTGCTCGGGATTCGGTTCGTCTGCCGGTACTCGGTCGTAATCCTCGGGCAGAGCTTCCATGCGAATCCTGCCGCGACGCCGGACCATGTCGAGGAACAGGTTGGTAGTGATGCGGTGCAGCCAGCCTTCGAAAGTGCCGGGCTGGTAGTTCTGCACCGACCTGAACACCCGGATGAACGTTTCCTGGGTGAGATCCTCCGCGTCATGCTGGCTGCCGGACAAGCGGTACGCGAGGCGGTACACCCGGTCGGCGTGCTGGCGAACGAGTTCGTCCCAGCTCGGCATCGCCGCCTTGCCGCCGGTGGCGTCAAACACCGCGGTGCCGGTCAACTCGTCGGTCGGCTCCACCCACTCGGCGTCGGTGTACTGCTCCCGGTGTGCCATAGATACCGGAGACACCGGGGTCACGGATGCCGTCGTGGGGCTCAGTGGGCCAGGGGTATCGGTGGTATTCGTCGGATCCTCCAATTCGTGACGGTCGTTAACGCCGGTGGACAGCGGGTCGCTATCGAGAACGCGGCGCGATGTGAATTTCTTCCCCAGACCGTCTATGGCGCGAACAAGATCGCTGCGTGCGCTGATCGCGCCGTCTGTCATGCGTTCACCGTCTCCCGCGCTGGTGTGCCTGATATATGAGTAACCTGAACGTTTCCTGAGAAAGGCTGATACCCCGTTCTCGACCAGCGAAAACACTGGTCTCCAGCTAGAGAATGTCGGAACTGGAGGCGGGCGTGTCGCGGCACCCGCGGGGCGTCCTTCGCTCTACGCTGCGGTGCATGGCCAGCACCGACGAGCCCGAATCCGGCTCAGGCGATTTCGGGACGAAGCCACATCAGGCTGAGGCGATCGTCACCCACGCCGAGAATTCGATCTCCGAGGACGCCATCGTCGGCGCGGCCAGGGAGCGCGCGGTGGACATCGGCGTGGGCGCGGTGACCCCCGCCGTCGGTGCGCTGCTCTGCGTGCTAGCCAAGCTGACCGGCGCAAAAGCGGTGGTCGAGGTCGGTACGGGCGCCGGCGTCAGCGGGTTGTGGCTGCTGTCGGGCATGCGTGAGGACGGGGTGTTGACGACTATCGACGTCGAACCCGAACACCAGCTCATCGCCAAGCAGGCATTCGCCGAGGCCGGGATCGGACCCGGACGTACCAGGCTGATCAGCGGCCGCGCCCAGGAAGTGCTCACCCGGCTGGCCGACGAGTCCTATGACCTGGTGTTCATCGATGCAGATCCCGCCGACCAGCCACAATTCGTCGTCGAGGGAGTGCGCCTCCTTCGAGAGGGGGGCGCGATCGTGGTGCATCGCGCCGCGCTGGGCGGGCGGGCCGGCGACGCGGCCGCCAAGGACGACGAAGTCAGCGCGGTACGTGAGGCGGCACGACTGATCGCCGAGGACGAGCGGCTGACCCCGGTTCTGATTCCACTCGGCGACGGGCTGCTCGCCGCCGCGCGCGACTGATCTGCTGGCGCCGAACCCAGCTTCACGGTCGCTGTGTGCGGCGTGGTCACAACCTGAGAGCCCGGTTCGGCGTTTCACCCGGACCGACGCGGCTAGATCCAGACGCCCTTACCCACCGCGACGACACCGCCGGCGCTGATGGAGAACCGTTCGCGGTCCTGTTCCAGATCCACTCCGACCATTTCGCCCGGACCGACAACCACGTTCTTGTCCAGGATCGCGCGGCGAACCACCGCACCCCGCCCGACTCGAGCTCCGGGCATGATGACGCTGCCCTCGACCGTCGCACCTTCATCAACAACGACGTTCGACGACAGCACCGAGTTACGCACCGATGCAGCCGAAATGATGCTGCCCGCACCGACGACGGACTCCTGGGCTGACCCGCCGTTGACGAACTTGGCCGGCGCCAGGTTTTCCGAGCTCCCCCGGATCGGCCAGCGCGTGTTGTACAGATTGAACACCGGATGCACGGAGACCAGGTCCATGTGCGCGTCGTAGAACGCGTCCAGCGTCCCCACGTCGCGCCAATAGCCGTGGTCACGTTCGGTGGCACCGGGCACTTCGTTGTGGCTGAAGTCGTATACCGAGGCCATCCCGTCAGCCACCAGGCGGGGAATGATGTCACCACCCATGTCGTGGTCGGAATCGTCGGCGTGGGCATCCGCGCGGAGGGCATCGATCAGCACATTCGTCGTGAAAATGTAGTTGCCCATCGACACGAATGTCTGCTCGGGATCGTCGGGGACCGAGGGCGGCTCCGCCGGTTTCTCCACGAACGCACGGATCCTGCCCGACTCGTCGGCGTCTATGCAGCCGAATGCGGAGGCCTCCACTCGGGGCACCCGAATCCCGGCGACAGTCGCCCCGGCGCCACTCTCAATGTGCTGCTGGACCATCTGTTCGGGGTCCATTCGGTACACGTGGTCGGCACCGAAGATCACGATGAAGTCGGGATCCTCGTCGTAGATCAGGTTCATCGACTGGTAGATGGCATCGGCAGAACCGGTGTACCAGCGCGGGCCGAGTCGCTGTTGAGCAGGAACCGGGGTGATGTACTCGCCGGCCAGTCCCGACAATCGCCAGTTCTGCGAAATGTGGCGATCCAGTGAATGCGATTTGTACTGGGTGAGAACACAGATCCGTAGAAATCGGGCGTTGACGAGATTCGAGAGCACAAAGTCGATGAGCCGATAGGCGCCGCCGAAGGGAACCGCGGGCTTGGCACGGTCCGCGGTGAGCGGATACAAGCGCTTGCCCTCTCCGCCGGCCAGGACGATGCCCAGCACGCGTGGCGCTTCCCTCATCCTGCAAACCTATCGGCCCTTCGGGACCCGCGGCTAGCCATTCAGCCTATTGACAGCCTGACCGGCAACCTGCCGAACATGGATCTGCCAGCAAAGACAATCGGTGAAGCCGCGCAGCGAGTGGTGATATTGGATACCTTCACACCATGCGGGTGGCGATGATGACGCGGGAGTATCCACCCGAGGTCTACGGCGGGGCAGGCGTTCACGTCACCGAGCTTGTTGCACAGTTGCGACACCTCTGCGAGGTCGACGTGCACTGCATGGGCGCACTGCGGCCGGGTGCCGTGGTCGCCCAACCTGACCCCGCGCTCCACGGTGCCAATCCGGCGCTGTCGACGCTGTCCGCCGACCTCACCATGGTCAACTCCGCCGCCGACGCCACGATCGTGCACTCCCATACCTGGTACGCCGGGATGGCCGGGCACCTTTCCGCGCTGCTGTACGGGGTTCCCCACGTGCTCACCGCGCATTCGCTGGAACCCATGCGCCCGTGGAAAGCAGAGCAACTCGGCGGTGGGTACCGAATATCGTCGTGGGTGGAGAGGACGGCCGTCGAGGCCGCCGACGCCGTCATCGCCGTCAGCTCCGGGATGCGGGACGACGTGCTGCGCGCCTATCCGTCGCTGGATCCCGACCGCGTGCACGTCGTGCGGAACGGCATCGACACCGAGGCCTGGCATCCGGTCAAATCGGCAGCAGGTGATGCTGCAGGTGATTCAGTCCTCGAGGACATCGGTGTGGACCCCTCGCACCCGATCGTCGCGTTCGTCGGCAGGATCACCCGGCAAAAGGGGGTGTCGCACCTGGTGGCCGCGGCACACCACTTCGCGCCCGAGGTCCAACTGGTGCTGTGCGCCGGGGCTCCGGACACCCCGGAAATCGCCGCCGAGGTGACGTCCGCAGTGCAGGAACTCTCCGATGCGCGCGACGGTGTGTTCTGGGTTCGCGAGATGCTTCCGACCGAGAAAATTCGCCGAATTCTCTCGTCAGCAACAACTTTCGTGTGTCCTTCAGTGTACGAACCCCTGGGCATCGTCAACCTTGAGGCGATGGCCTGCGGGACTGCCGTGGTGGCCTCCGACGTCGGCGGAATCCCCGAGGTGGTGGCCGACCAGCAGACGGGTCTCCTCGTCCACTACGACCCGGACGACACGGCATCGTTCGAACGGGAACTCGCCTATGCCGTCAACTCCCTCGTCGCTGACCCGGACAAAGCCAGCCAGTTCGGTGCGGCGGGTCGCCAGCGATGTATCGACGAGTTCTCTTGGGCGAGTATCGCGGACCAGACGGTGCAGATATACCGCACCGTCTCCGAATAGCAGTTAGCCCGATCGGTCACGGTGGACGTGACCGATCGAGCCGATATCCCTAGCTCGTGACGGCCTTGAGTTCGTCGCCCAGCGCCGCGGCTTCGTCCGGGGTGAGTTCGACAACAAGACGGCCACCACCTTCCAGCGGTACCCGCATCACGATGCCGCGCCCCTCCTTGGTTGCTTCCAGTGGACCGTCTCCGGTCCGGGGCTTCATCGCCGCCATCGAGTGCTCCCTCCGCATGGGCGTGCCCGTCAGGGCCCGGTCTTTCGGTGTGAGCCGGGCCTGCCCAACTCTGCGAGGAACACAGACAACACCCGGCCTTGAACTGCTACAGGCCTCCATTGTTCCCTATCCAGGCCACCGCGTGTGCAATGACCCGGGTAAAGGCCACTCAGGCGGCAGCCCGGATTGCCGGTTTCGACGCACGTCGGGGCATCGGTTGAGCGCGACGACGGGGTTCGCCGGCGTTCCCTGGACTGATGTCGTTACTCGAAGGGACGCGGGACCCAGCAGTTGGCGATGTGGTCATCGACCATTCCGGTGGCCTGCATCAATGCGTACGCCGTCGTGGGTCCGACGAATCGAAAACCGCGCCGCTTGAGCTCCTTGGCCATCGCTGTGGATTCCGGGGTCGCCGGCGCAAGCTGCGACAGATCGGCGGGCCGGTGGCGGGTACTCCGATCCCCCGGGGCAAATGACCACAGCAGCTCCCCGAAGTCGACACCATCGTCGGCCAGCTCGGCGACGATCCGAGCATTGGAGATCGTCGCCTCGATCTTGGAACGGTTGCGCACGATTCCCGCATCCGCCATCAGCCGGTCGACATCACGCTCGGAATAGTGCGCGACCCGCTCGACATCGAACCCGTCGAACGCGGCGCGGAAGTTGTCCCGCTTGCGCAGGATGATCAGCCACGACAGACCGCTCTGGAACGCCTCCAGGCTCACCCGCTCGAACAACGCCACTGAACCCCGCAGCGGGCGACCCCACTCGTTGTCGTGGTAGTCGCAGTACAATTCGAAATCGCCTGGCGATAACCGCGATTGGTCGACCCACCCGCAGCGGATCCGATCATCAGCAGCAGTCATCACGAGTCGTCCCACACGTTATCCGTTGGCAGCGCATGCGCACCTTGGGCTGACTCCTGGACCGGAGGTTCGGCCAGCCCGTAGGCGCCACGGACCGCAGCAAGTTCACCGCGAAGCAGGTCGAGTTCCTGGCCGAGCCTGTCGAGGACCCAGTCGACTTCGCTGGTCTTGTATCCACGCAGCGTCTGGGTGAACTTGACCGCATCGATGTCGGCTCCGGTGACACCTGAGGCGGGCAGCACGGTGGCCGTGGTGGCGCGCGGCAGCGCAGGCAACACCTCACCCCGGCCGAACAGCACGCTGCCGACGGCGAACAAGACAACACCGACCAACACGAGGACCACGAGGTACAGCAGAACGAGGGTCACGCCTCGATAGTGCCCGACGCCGGTGACACCAGCGACCACCACCCGGCGAGCAGGAACGGTCAGCGTGGACGCAGCGTCATCATCGGTGGACGATCCTGCAACGAAACCGTCGAGATGCGCGGGGAATAGTCCTCGCCGTCAGCGAAGAACTGGGTGAGGCCGACACCGGAATCGGCAACGTCGCAGCGGGACAACAAGGTGGCGATGACCTGCCTGCTCATTGATGCCAACTCAGTCAGGGGCCGGTTTCGGTGGGTCCGCACCCCAAGGTTGACCTGAGCAAGACCCTCAAGGCCTAGCCGGTCGTAGGCGTCGATCAGCAGACCGATCTCGACGCCGTAGCCCGGGGCGAACGGCAGGGCGGTCAACAGCTCACGAGTCCCGGCGTACTCCCCGCCGAGCGGCTGGTAGAGGCACATCAACTCGGGCCGCAGGGCCGCCAGCAGCGGCCGCGCCACCAGCTCGGTAACCCGGCCACCACCATTGGCGTCTTCGCTCCCGCTGATCTTCAAGGGCCGACGGTAGAAACCTTTGACCAGGTGGACGCCCTCGGTGGTCAACAGCGGACCCAGCAGCTTGGGCACGAACATCGGGTCGGGATCGAGCAGGTCAGAGTCGACGAAAACAACCACATCACCGGTAGTGGCCGCCAACGACCGCCACAACACCTCGCCCTTACCGGGCTGCGGCGCGACCCCGGGCAGCGCGGCTTCGCGGCTGATCACACGAGCCCCGGCTGCCAGAGCTCGAATCTCGGTGTCGTCGGTAGAACCGGAATCGAGCACCACCAACTCATCGACCAGCCCACCCAGTAGCGGCGCAATGGTCTCGATGACGCCGGCGACCGTCTCCTCTTCGTTCAAGGCCGGCAGCACCACAGACACCGTGCGACCAGCCTTGGCAGCCTCCAGTTCGGCGACCGTCCAGCGCGGGCGGTTCCAGCTGTGGTCGGTCAACCAGCGATGTTCGGCCACTGCTTCCAAAGCCAGTTCAGTGACCCGATCGGATAACACAGTCATGCCAGTCCCCTCACCGTGCGCGTCGGCGGCCGTATGCCCTGGATCGACGCGACCATTTCGAGCACGCGTCGTGTGGGCCCCACCTCATGCACCCGGAACATCGCAGCTCCGCCGGCAGCTGCCAAAGCGGTAGCCGCCAGCGTGCCCTCCAAGCGCTCGGTCAGGTCCACACCCAGAGTCTCCCCGACGAAGTCTTTGTTGCTGAGTGACATAAGGACCGGCCATCCAGTTTTTACAAGGTCTTCTACGTGGCGCAACAAACTAAGACCGTGATAGGTGTTCTTGCCGAAATCATGTGTTGGATCGACCACGATGCCATCCCGCCGCACACCAATGGCGACCGCGCGCTCCGCGGCAGCGGTCACCTCGGCGACGACGTCGTCGACCACCCCCCGCTCAGAGATCCCGTAGTTCACCCGGAACGGACGAGTCCGCGGCACCGCGCCGCCGGTGTGCGAGCACACCAATCCGGCGCCGAACTCGGCGGCGATCGCCGCGAGGTCCGGATCGGCACCGCTCCAGGTGTCGTTGATCAGGTCCGCTCCGGCGGCACAGGCCTGTTTGGCCACCTCGGCCCGCCAGGTGTCAACGCTGATCAGCTGGTCGGGGAAGGTGTCGCGGAGCCACTCGACGAAGGGCACGACACGGGCTATCTCTTCGACGACGTCCACGCTGCTGCCCGGACCCGCCTTGACGCCACCGACGTCGACGATGTCGGCTCCCTCGCTGATGACCCGGTGCGCTGCCTGCTCGGCAGCCTCGTCGGTGAACGTTGCACCGCGGTCGTAGAACGAGTCCGGCGTGCGGTTCACGATCGCCATGATCAGCGCTCGATCCCCGGCCACCGGGCGCCCAAGAAACGTCGACTGCACGCTCCAAGGCTACGGGCCTGCGGCTTCGGCGCGCTTTGAGGCACTCACCGCAGGTAGATGCCGAATTCGCTACTTGGGCTTCTTTCCGGCCGCAACATCGCCGGGGTAGTCGTCGTAGAACGGCACGTAGCCTTCGCTCTTGCCGGACAGCACATAGATCGGGTCGTCGATCTTGCCTTCGTCGTCAGCGCTACCGCTGCCACCTCCGTAACCCTGTTTGCGCAGGTCGCCCTTCTGACTTTTCATCGTCGAGGTGTGCGCGAGCTCGTCGACCAGCCGGACGAACAGCGGGACGGCGTAGCCGGGCAGCTTGGCGTAGACCGCCTTGGCCAGCGCCTTGCCGTCGAACTCCTGGCCGTCCTTGAGCTGGATCGCCACCATGCCCGCCTTACCGCCGGTGTCGGGAACCTCGACGCCGTACACGCTGCACTCCTCAACCTGCGGGTCGCGGGCTACCGCCGCCTCAACCTCGGTGGTGGCGACATTCTCGCCTTTCCATCGGAAGGTGTCGCCCAACCGGTCGGTGAACGCCGCATGCCCGAAGCCCTGCGAACGCATCAGGTCCCCGGTGTTGAACCACGCGTCACCTTCCTTGAAAGCGTCGCGCACCAGCTTCTTCTCTGAGGCCTTCTTGTCGGTGTAGCCGTCGAAGGGCTGGAAGTTGCTGACCTTGGACAGCAGCAGACCCGGCTCACCGCTTTTGACCTTGCGAACCCGGCCGTCCTTGTCGCGCACCGGCTCGCCGGATTCGTCGTATTCAACGAAAGCCACCGGGGTCGGACAGATGCCGGTTGATTTCGACACATTAAGGACATTGACGAACGCGGTGTTGCCCTCACTGGCGCCATAGAACTCGCAGACCCGGTCGATGCCGAACCTATTGGTGAAATCGTCCCAGATCGCCGGTCGCAGACCGTTACCGCAGATCACTCGCACTTTGTGCTTGCGGTCGGTGTCCTTCGCCGGCTGGCCGAGCAGGTACGTGCAGACCTCGCCGATGTAGACGAACGCGGTCGCGTCGTGGCGGATGATGTCGTCCCAGAACCTCGAAGCCGAGAACGACTTACCCAGCGCCAGCGTGGCACCGGAATTCAGCACCGACGACAGCGCCACCGTCAGGGCGTTGTTGTGGTAGAGCGGAAGGCAGCAGTACAGCGTGTCGCGGCTGTTCAGGCGCATGCCGAGGCCACCGAACCCCGCTAGTGCCCGCAACCATCGATAGTGGGTCATCACGCTGGCCTTGGGCATTCCGGTGGTGCCTGAGGTGAAGATGTAGAACGCCTTGTCCTTGGCGAGCACCGCCGAGGTGGTCGCCGGGTTCGTTGTCGGCGCGGTCGCCGCGAGCCGGGTGAGCTCGTCGAGCGTCATCAGTCCGTCGGTGTCGGCGCCGGACTCGGTGATGGCTTCCACGAACTCGCTGTCGGCGACGACGACCGAGGCTGACAGCAGTCCGAGGCTGTGGGCGAGAACGTCACCCCGCTGGTTGTAGTTCAACATTCCCGAGATCGCGCCGCACTTCACCGCCGCCAGCATGAGCAGAACCGGTTCAGGCGAGTTGCGCAACATGATGCCGACGACGTCACCGGGCCCGACACCCCTGGCGGCCAGCACGGCGGCATAGCGGTTCACTGTCTCGTTGGCTTCACCGTAGGTGATCTCACGGTCCTCGAACTTCAGGAACAACTTGTCCGAGTATCGGGCAGCGCGCTCCTGGAAGACCTTGCCTATGGAGGTCTTGGCGGACGGACGGGCAAGAAATCCGGTGGCGACGCCGCGCAGGATCGTCGGTGCATCCATCAGTAGACCGGGCACCTGCCCTGCGATGTCGAACAGCCCAACACTGCCGCGAGTTTCGGATTTGTCCGCCATTTCGGTTCTCCCTTTACCTCTCGGGTTGGTGTCGTACCACCCGCAAGCTCTCGTCGGTCATCGTGTCATCGGACAACTTCGCTCTGTTGTGTCGATCTGTGGGCCACCCTAGACCCCGATCAATCCACGGGTGAGCATGCGGACAGAGCGGCATCGACGTCGC
>CAZCHU010000016.1:0-40244 GCA_964498215.1 uncultured Mycobacterium sp.
GTTGGGACCGGCTCGGCGCTGGTGCTGGCGGCCTGGTGGACAAGTCACGTCGAGCTCGACTGGCAGAACCGGGAACTTCGCGAGTTCGTGCTTGCGCTTGCCGAGAATCACACGGTGATCCGCTACGACCGGCCGGGGGTCGGGATGAGCGGGCGCGGGGCCCGGGCCTACGACCTGGCTACCGAGACCGGCCACCTCGAGGCGGTGGTGTCGGCGTCCGGCTTCGATTCGGTCGATCTGCTCGGCATCTCCTGCGGCGGGCCACCTTGCGTGCAGCTGGCCGCGACCCGACCCGACCTGGTCCGGCGCATGGTGTTCGTCGGCAGCTATCTGGACGGCCAAACGATCTCCGACGCAGCGACGCGGCGTCTCGTGCGCGATCTCGTCGCCGCCAACTGGGGGCTCGGCAGCAAGACCCTCACCTCGGTGTTCCTGCCCGACTCCGACGGCGTCACCGCCAGGCGCTTCAGCTCGGCCCAGCGCCACACCGCCACGGCCCAGGTGGCGGCCGATCTTCTCCAACTCACCTTCGACATGGATGTCACTCATGTCGCGGCCGACGTAAGCCAGCCTGCACTCGTCCTGCATCGCACCGGCGATCACGTCGTCCCCGCCGCGTCGGGGCGATCTCTCGCAGAACACCTCGGTAACGCCGAGTTTCGGTTGCTGGAAGGGCGGGCCCACCTGCCGTGGGCGGAGCGGGCGCGCGAGCTCGTCGAGCTGGTCGAGTCGTTCCTGATCGACGGTGCCGCGACCCACGCACCTACTCGGAGCCTTGCCACGGTGGTGGTTATCGACATCGCCGAGTCCACGCGCCTGATGGCCCAGCTGGGAGACGATCTCTGGGGTCAGCGGCTCGACGCGTTCCACGATCGGGTCGCCCTCGAAGCCGCCGCGACGGACGGGGCGGTGGTCAAGGACACCGGTAACGGCGCGCTGCTGACCTTCGCTCTGCCAGGTGACGCCATCACCTTCGCGTCGTCGATTCGGCGGGCGGTGCGCCAGCTCGGTCTCGGACTCCGCAGCGGAATCCACACCGGCGAAGTAGAGCACCGCGGTACCGACATCGCTGGACGGACGGTCGTCGTCGCCGCCCAGCTCTGCGACCTTGCACCCGCGGATGCCGTCCTTGTCTCGTCCACCACCGCCGAGCTCGCCGCCGGCCGAGGGTTCCGGACGATCGACGCTGGCTCACATCAGCTCAACGGTATCGGCGATCCGGTGCAGGTACGTGAGCTCGAACCCCTCGACGACCACCGCACCGCGAGGTCGCCTGAACGCCCGGAGTTCCGCCGAACCGGGTCGAGCTGGAACATCTGCTTCGACGGCCGCTCCGTCAGTATCCGCAACACCAAGGGGATCAACGACCTGGCCACCTTGGTCGGGACCCCCGGCGTCGACGTCGACGTCGTGGAGCTCATGGACTGCGCGGGCGCGACGCGGAGCACCGGGGCCGACGTCCTCGATGAGCGCGCTATTGCGGAGTATCGGCACCGCCTCGGCTCCCTAGAGGTCGCCCTCGATGAGGCCGATGCGTGTGGCGACGCAACGGAAGCAACCCGCCTCGACGATGAGCGGGCGGCCATCATCGACCAGCTCCGTGCCGCGTCGGGACTGGGGAATCGCACCCGCCGACTGGGCGATGACGTCGAACGGGCCCGAAAGGCGGTGTCGGCTCGCATCCGCGACGCCATCGGCAAGATCGCGCTCGCCGACGCCGAGCTCGGCGCTCATCTACAAGAGACCATCACGACCGGTCGCTACTGTCGGTACCGCTGAGCCCACCGCGATTGCGGGCGCTGAGCAGATCTCCCGCATCCGAGTGCCGGCCGTCGGTCAATGCTGTCGATCGCAAAACGCGATAGGGCCGAACCAAACAGCTCTCTGCGCCGAATGCCTGACATGGGAGCAGGCCGCCACCGGCACAATCGTGCGCGTCCGCCCCTGCTGTATCGGATCGCCCTGCTCGCCATTGCCGCGCCGCGCCGGGTGCTCGCCGCGACCGCGTTGTTGGCGGTCATTGCCGGGGGGTTCGCTGTCGGTGTAACCAGCAGCCTGTCGGCCGGCGGGTTTCAGGACCCCGCCGCGGAGTCCTCCCGCGCGACCCAATTGCTCGCCGACAAGTTCGGGCAATCCGAAATCCAGGCGATCTTTCTCATCACCCCGGCCGACGGGCTGAACAGCCCGTCGGGTCGTGCCGCAGGTACGGACATCGCCGCCTACCTCGGCAACGCGCCGCAGGTGACCGGAGTGGTCTCGGCCTGGTCCGCGCCGCCAGCAGCTGCGGGCGGTCTGATCAGCGTCGACGGACGGTCGGGCCTGGTCGTCGCGGGGATCTCCGGGGGCGAGAAGGAGGCGCCGCAGCGGGCGCAGGCGCTTGCCGACGCGGTGACGGAACGGGTGGAGCGCCACCACCCGGAGGTGACCGTGCAGGCGGGCGGCTCGGGAATGGTGTTTGCCCAGATCACCTCGCAGACCGGGCGCGACGTGCTGGTCATGGAGGCGATCGCGCTTCCGATCAGTTTCGCGGTGATGGTGTGGATCTTCGGCGGTCTGCTGGCCGCGGCGCTGCCGGTGGTGGTGGGCGGGTTGGCGATTGTCGGATCGCTGGCGATCCTGCGCCTGACTGCGTTCGCCACCGATGTGTCGATTTTCGCCATGAACCTCTCGACCGCGTTGGGTCTGGCACTGGCGATCGACTACACACTGCTGATCGTCAGCCGGTACCGCGATGAGGTCGCCGGGGGTGCGCAACGCGACGAAGCCCTGATCCAGACGATGCTGACCGCGGGGCGCACCGTGGTGTTCTCGGCGACGACGGTGGCGCTGTCGCTGGCCGCGATGGTGCTTTTCCCGATGTACTTTCTCAAATCGTTCGCCTATGCCGGTATCGCGACGGTGGCGCTGTGCGCCGTGGCCGCCCTCGTCGTCACACCCGCGGCGATCGTTCTGCTCGGTGGTCGCCTGGACGCCTATGACGTGCGCCGGGGCATCCGGCGGCTGCGTGGCCGCGGCGAACCGCCACCCACGCCGGTGCGCCGGCTCTTCTGGTACCGATGGACAACATCGGTGATGCGTCGCGCGGTGCCCATTGGGCTGGCGGGCTCGGCGGTGCTGATCCTGGCCGGTGTGCCGTTCCTGGGCATCACGTGGGGTTTCCCCGACGATCGGGTACTTCCGGAGACGGCGTCGGCCCACCAGGTCGGCGATCGGATTCGGGAGGGCTTCGTCGACGACTCAGCCAGTGCAGTGACGATTGTGATACCGGACGCGAGCGGCCTCACCGAACTGGATGTCGAGCGGTACGCCGCACGATTGTCGACGGTCGCTGACGTGGGAGCGGTCAGTGCGCCCACCGGCACCTTCGCCGATGGAACCAAGGTCGGCCCGCCCGCTGGGGCTGCGGGGATCGCCGACGGCAGCGCATTCCTGACGGTGGGCAGTGGCGCGCCCTTGTTTTCGCCGGCATCCGATGCACAGCTCGACCGGCTGCGCGAGGTCGCCACCCCGGCGGACCGCACCGTCGCCTTCACCGGGATGGCCCAGGTCAACCGAGACAGCGTCGCGGCGATCACCTCGCGGGTACCGCTGGTGTTGGGCGTCATCGCGGTCGTCACGTTCGTACTGTTGTTCCTACTGACCGGCAGCGTCGTCCTGCCGGTCAAAGCGCTTGTCCTCAACGTGCTTTCGCTGACTGCCGCGTTCGGCGCGCTGGTATGGATCTTTCAGGACGGTCATCTGGGCGCGTTCGGAACCACACCCACCGGCACGCTCGTGGCTACGATTCCCATTCTCTTGTTCTGCATCGCGTTCGGGTTGTCGATGGACTACGAGGTCTTCCTCATTGCCCGTATTCGCGAGTACTGGTTGGCAAGTCAACGTGCCCCTGGCGACATCGACGACAGCGTGGCCCTCGGACTGGCCCGCACCGGGCGGGTCATCACCGCCGCCGCATTGGTCATGTCGATCTCCTTCGCTGCCCTGATTGCCGCCCAGGTCTCGTTCATGCGGATGTTCGGGGTGGGTCTGACGGTGGCGATCATGGTCGACGCCACCCTGGTGAGGCTGATCCTGGTGCCGGCGTTCATGCGCATCTTGGGGCGGTGGAATTGGTGGGCGCCCGCACCGCTGGCCCGGCTGCACAGCCGAATCGGCCTCGGCGAGGCAGCGTCCCCGCACCAAAAGCCGAGGTCGACGCTATGACAAAAAATTCTGTCTCGTGGACCCAACCGAACTGCGCGCAGCCCCGAATGCTCTACATACGCACAATCCGCAGCGCCGCGGATTCGGCGTTACAGTCGAAGTGCGGGCCGAGCGGATGAACGGGGAACCCTGAGTTGCCGAACATGCGAGATCGACTTCTGACCGACGTCCAAAGCGGCCCGTGCGCGACGGCGCCGCCATTGAACGGCGCCGACGGCAGCCCGCGGGCCCTGGTTTCGTCGCAGCGACGGATCCGCAGACATCGTGGCCATTCCGGCCCCGGGCTTACAGTGCCCTGGCACGACGAGATACGCAGCGCAGTGCGGTCACACCTCAACGACTTCGTGGCCGGTCAGTGTCGGACCGACTTGGGCGCGGCGCGAGTGGACGTCGCCGACGAGATACTGTCGGGGTTCGTCGACGGGGGTAAATGCGTCCGATCGACGTTCATGTATCTGGGCTGGTTGTGCGGTGCAGGGCACGATGATTCGGCGCTGCGCGCGTCGGCGAGCCTGGAGTTGTTCCATGCGTTCGCCCTCATGCAGGACGACGTCATGGACGAATCGGCGCTGCGTCGCGGACGCCCCGCCGCCCATGTGCTGTTCAGCCGATGGCACCGCGACCGCGCCCTGACGGGCGCTTCGGCCCGGTTCGGCGAATCGGCCGCTGTGCTTCTCGGCGATCTATGCCTGGTGTGGGCGGGAAAGATGCTTCGCGAGAGCGGAATCGACGCCGACGCGCTCGCTCGGGTCTGGCCCCGGTACGACGACATGCGCATCGAGCTTGCCATCGGACAGTTCGCCGATCTGGTCAATGACGCGCACGCCTTCCCGACGCTGGACGAGGTGCTCGACGTGCTGAGGCGAAAGTCCGGGAACTACACCGTCCGCCGCCCGCTGGAGATCGGAGCGGCGATGTCCGGGTGTTCGGCAGAAATCGTGAGTGCACTCGGCGACTACGGTGCTGCCATCGGCGAGGCCTTCCAACTGCGCGACGACCTGCTCGGCGTGTTCGGGTCACCCACGTTGACCGGGAAGTCGGTGGGAACCGACCTGGCAGCGCAGAAGGCGACCAGCGTTGTCGTCGCGGCCCACCACCTGGCGGACAGCCCGCTGCGGCGTCAGCTCTCCGAGCTGATGAGTGCCTCGCAACCAAGCTACGCCGAGATCGAACGGTGGCAAACACTCATCACGCGCAGCGGCGCCGTGCAGTGGATAGAGCAGCTCATCGACGAGCGCTTGACCCACGCGCTGGGTTGCCTGGACCTCATGGAGGTTCCCGAAACGGCCCGTGTCGCACTTGAAGACATGGCAGTCATCTGTACGGAAAGGGTCGCCTGATGCGCAGCATCGAGGGTAGGACAGACCGGGTCGTCGTCGTCGGTGCCGGGCTGTCGGGTCTGTCGGCCGCCCTTTACCTGGCCGGGCGCGGACGCAACGTCACCGTTGTCGAACGCGGCGCGGTGCCGGGTGGCCGCGTCGGGCGGGCCGACATCGCCGGATATCGCCTGGACACTGGCCCGACAGTGCTCACCATGCCCGACATCATCGACGAGGCCATGGCCGCAGTCGGTGAAAGACTGGCCGATCGCCTCGAGCTGATGCCGGTCCACCCGGCCTACCGGGCCATGTTCGCCGACGGCCAGTCCTTAGCGGTCCACACCGAGGCGGCCGCGATGCACGCCGAGATCAAACGATTCGCTGGACCCCGCGAGGCCGACGCCTACCTGCAGCTGCGTTCGTGGCTGACCAAGCTCTACCAGACGGAGTTTGACGGATTCATCGGCGCCAACTTCGACTCACCACTGTCGCTGCTGACCCCGCAGCTGGCCCGCCTGGCCGCCCTCGGAGGATTCCGGCGTTGGGAGAAGGTGATCGGCCGGTTCCTGTCCGACGAGCGGCTGCTTCGGGTATTCACCTTCCAGGCTCTCTACGCTGGGGTGCCGCCGCAGAGCGCACTGGCGGTGTACGCGGTCATCGCCTACATGGACACCATTGCCGGGGTGTACTTTCCGCGTGGCGGCATGCGGGCGTTGCCCGACGCCATGGCGGCCGCCGCAACCGCCGCCGGGGTCGAATTCATCTATGAGTCAACGGTGTCGGAGCTCGAACGAAGCGGCTCACGGGTCACCGCGGTGCGGACGCAGAACGGTCAGCGCATCGCCGCGGACGCTGTCGTTCTCACCACCGAGCTTCCCGACACCTACCGACTGCTTGGCCACACACCCCGTCGGCTGGTGAAACTGCGCCCGGCGCCCTCGGCGGTGGTGGCGCACGTCGGATGCCGCGCCGTGGGCAGTGACGTCGGGCACCACACCATCGTTTTCGGCGACGCGTGGAAGCAGACCTTCGGCGACATCATCGACCACGGGCGCGTCATGCGCGACCCGTCGCTGTTGGTGACCCGACCGACGGCCAGTGACCCGAGTCTCGCGCCGCCGGGCCGCGATCTGCTCTACGTGTTGGCCCCTGCGCCCAATACTGAAGTGGGGCAGGTGAATTGGGATTCCATCGGGTCGGGCTACGTTGATGACATGCTCGGCACGGTGTCCGAACGCCTGCCGCAACTCGGCGACGATCTCGAACTGTTGCACGCGGTCACCCCTGCCGACTGGAGCCGGCAGGGTATGGCCGCAGGCACACCATTCGCGCTGGCCCACACGTTCAGCCAGACCGGACCATTCCGCCCGGCCAACACCGTGCGCAGCGCCGAGAACGTGGTGTTGGCCGGTTCCTCGACCGTTCCCGGAGTGGGCGTACCGACCGCGGTGATGTCGGGGCGTTTGGCGGCCGACCGCGTCACCGGAGTAGCGCCATGCCGCACTGATCGAGAGGTGTATCAACGATGATCGGATCCGAGCTCGATGCCGCCGGCCTGCGTGACCCGTCACTGCGGGAGGCCTATCGGCAATGCCGCAAGATCAACGCTCGCCACGGCAAGACCTTCTTCCTGGCCACCCGACTGCTGGCGCCGCGGCAGCGCCCCGCGGTGCACGCGCTCTACGGGTTCGCCCGGCGCGCCGACGACATCGTCGACGACTTTGACGACCGCAGCCCCGAGTTACGCGCCGACCAGCTCCAGACGCTGTCGACCAGGCTGTTCAATTCCCTTGTGCAGAACCAGCCGTGCTGCGACGACCCGTCCTTAACGGCGGTGGTGCACACGGCTCGTGAATACGACATCGGATGGAGTCTCTTCGACGATTTCCTGACGTCGATGCGGATGGACCTGACCGTGACCGACTACCCGGATCGTGCGGCACTGGACCGCTACATGTACGGGTCGGCGGAGGTGATTGGGCTGCAGCTACTTCCGATACTGGGCACCGTCGGCCCCCGCGAGGACGCCGCCCCGCATGCCGCGGCACTCGGTAAAGCGTTTCAGTTGACGAACTTCATCAGGGATGTCGACGAAGATCTGCGCCGCGGCAGGGTGTACCTGCCCGCCGACGAGCTCGCCGCCCACGGTGTTGACCGTGAGCTGCTGAGCTGGTGTCAGAGCAACAAGCGAACCGACCCCCGGGTGCGTCGAGCGTTGATGGATCAACACGCCGCCGCTCGTGCGGTGTATGCCAAGGCGCGGCCGGGAATCGAGAAGTTGGCCCCGGTGTCCCGCCCGTGTGTCACTGCGGCGTTGACGCTGTACTCAGAAATACTGCAACGTATCGAGGAGATCGATTTCCAGATCTTCGGCCAGCGTGCCACGGTTGGTAAACCCCGCCGGCTCAGTGTCGCCTGCCGCGGAATCGTACGGTCGTGGGGTGCACGGCTCAGGCACGGGAGCAGGTGAGTGTGGACCGCTGGCAGTACCTGATCGTTCTCGGCGCATGCATTCTGATTACCGCTCCACTGGAACTGTTCGGCCGCGGTGTCTACCGGCAGCCCCGCCGCCTGCTGGCAGCCCTGCTCCCGGTCGCCGCGGTGTTCCTCATCTGGGATGCCATCGCGGTCGCCGCCGGCGTCTGGTGGTACAACCCCCGTTACATCCTGGGCTTGATTGCGCCCGGTGATCTACCGCTGGAAGAAGTGTTGTTCTTCGTGGTGATTCCGCTGTGCGGACTGCTCACCTACTCGGCGGTCGAGGCCATCCTCGCCAAGCTCAACAGGTGGCGCGCGAAGAACGGGGTGAACCGATGAGCGGGCTCGGCTACACGCTTCCAGCAGTGCTTGCAGTGATCGCTGTATGCCTGCTGGAAGTGCGGGTGTGGCGTACCGGCCTGTTCCGCCGGCCCGCCTACTGGATCTCCATGGTGATCGTGTTGGGCTTCCAGATTCCGGTCGACGGCTGGCTGACCAAGCTCAGCGCACCCATCGTTCTTTACAACGAACAGCACTCCACCGGAATCCGCTTCCCGCTCGACATCCCGATCGAGGATTTCCTGTTCGGTTTTGCCCTGGTGACCGCGGTACTCCTGCTCTGGGAGCGGCGCCGGCCGCAAGCGGAAGTGTCGGAGCAGCAGTGAACCAGCCGGATCGACTGCGCCAAACGCTGCCCGCCCGACCGGGCCGCGGCGACGCCGGTTCACTTGAGCGAGTGCCCCGAGTCGTCGTCGTCGGCGCCGGAATCGCCGGTCTTGCCGCTGCAGCCGGGCTCAGCGAACGCGGCGTCAGCGTCGACGTGGTTGAGGCGAGTGACTACCTGGGCGGACGGGTGGGCGGCTGGCAAGAGACCCTGTCCGATGAGTCGGTGACGGCGATGAATAGGGGATTCCACGCGTTCTTTCGCCAGTACTACAACCTGAGATCGCTACTGCGCCGCGCGGATCCGCACCTGAGCGCGCTGACGCCGGTGGATGACTATCCGTTGGTCGATGCCACCGGGCGCAGCGATACCTTCCGCGGCCTGCCTCGGACCCCACCGCTGAACGCACTGGCCTTTGCGCTGCGCAGTCCGACGTTCCGGCTACGTGACCTGGTCCGGCTCGACGCCAAAGCCGCTGCGCCGCTGGCGACGGTGTCGGTGCCCCGCACCTACAGCGAACTCGACGACGTTGATGCGGGTACGTTCCTTCGGGATATCAACTTTCCGGATGCCGCACGGCATCTGGCCTTCGAGGTGTTCGCTCGCAGCTTCTTCGCCCGGCCGGAGACATTGTCGGCCGCCGAGCTGGTGACGATGTTCCACATCTACTTCCTCGGCTCCAGCGAGGGGCTGCTATTCGACGTCTCGAACGCGAACTTCGATGTTGCACTGTGGAACCCGTTGCGTAGGTATCTGGAATCGCGCGGTGTACGTTTCCACACCGGGCGGACAGTCGAGAGCCTGACCGTGTCATCCGAAGTACGGGTGGCCTGCGAAGGCGGTGCCGAGTTCACCGCCGACGCGGCGGTGCTGGCCACCGACGTAGCCGGTCTGCGCCGAGTCGTGGCGGCATCGCCGGGACTCGGTGACGACGACTGGCGACGCCGAGTCGCCGAACTGCACAACGCACCGCCATTCGTCGTCTTGCGGCTGTGGCTGGATCGTCCGGTCCGTGACGACAGAGCACCGTTCATGGGTACCGGTGGCCGCCCGCCCCTGGATAATGTCAGCGTGTTGGAGCGCTACGAACGAGAAGCGGCGCAGTGGGCCGCCCGCAACGGGGGTTCGGTGGTGGAACTGCACGCCTACTCCGTCACCGGCACCGACGACGAGGTTCGCCACGCTCTGGTGGGGCGCATGCATGAGCTCTACCCCGAAACCGCCGGTGCGTCCATCATCGACGAACGACTGCTACGCCGCGACGACTGTCCCCGCCTGGCTCCGGGCGATTTCGCCCGGCGGCCCGGTGTCCGAACACCCGAGCCGCGAGTGGCACTGGCGGGGGACGGAATTCGTGTCGATCTTCCGGTGGCGCTGATGGAGCGGGCGGCGACCACCGGGTGGCTGGCAGCCAATCAACTGCTGGCCAGCTACGGTTTGGCCGGCCACGTCCTGCATACGGTGCCCAATCACGGCCGATCGGCGCTGCTGGGCAGGTTAGCCGAGCGCGGAGTAGGTTCACGTCGATGAGCAAGTTCGCTGACCTGCGGCTGAGAGCGGCCAAGGCTTGGCCGTTCGAAATCCTTCCACCGTCGGACTGGTCAACTCAGAAACCCACCTACAGCGAAGCAAATCCCGCGGTGATCCGGGCGGCGCTGTCACGTGCGCAGCGACGCCCGGGCGGCAACTGGTTCGCGTTCGCGGCAAGCTCACAGATTGCCCGCAAGGCGTTCGGCGCCACGGTGGATGGTGTGCAGATTGTGGCCTGGCGGGCAGCCGATGGGGGGCTGCGGGTGGCGCCGCGCGCGTGTCCGCATCTCGGCGCGGATCTGGCGACCGCGCCGGTGGAATGCGGAACGCTGGTGTGCCCGTGGCACGGTCTGCGGCTGTCCGATCAGCGTCACGGCACGTGGCGACCTTTCCCGTCCCACGACGACGGTGTGCTGTGTTGGGTTCGCCTCGACACCGCAGACAGTGCCGGGGCTGAGGCGGCCACCGACGCTCCGATCATCCCGGAACGGCCATCGGGCCCGAGAGTGGCTGCGGTTGCCCGACTCGAAGGCACCTGTGAGCCTTGCGATGTCGTCGCCAACAGGCTGGATCCGTGGCACGGATCATGGTTCCACCCGTACTCGTTCACCCGGCTCGAGGTACTCAGCGCGCCTGCCCCTGAGGCAGACCTCCCCGAGGACTCCGATCGTTTCGTCGTTGCCGTGACGTTTCGCATGGGCAGGCTCGGGGTGCCGGTCATCGCCGAATTCAGCACTCCCGGTCCGCGCACCGTCGTCATGCGCATCGTTGACGGCGAAGGCCAGGGCAGCGTGGTGGAGACTCATGCCACACCGCTGGGTGCCGGGCCGGATGGGTTGCCGCGCACCGCTGTTGTGGAAGCCTCCATCGCGCACTCGGATCGCCGCAATTTCGGGAAGGCGCTCATGGTCGCGCCGGTGATCAGATCGTTGATGGGGCTGGCATCGACCCGACTGTGGCGCGACGACCTTGCCTACGCCGAGCGCCTCTACGAGCTGAGGTCCTGACCAGTCGATCCGATACCGGCGCAGTCGAGCAGCGGGACCTGCTCGGCGGCCCAGGGGCTGATCGCCCAGGGGAGCTGCACGGCTGTCCTCAGCTGATCCCAGCTCACCCATGCCGTATCCATGATCTCGGCCGGGTCGACATTGAGGGAGCCGGTGGCGCGGGCGCAGAAGACCGGACAGACCTCGTTTTCTGCTACACCTCCGGCGTCGATTGCGTGGTAGCGAAAGTCGGGAAGCACACAGCGCAAATCCGCAATGTCGACGCCGAGCTCTTCGGATGCTCGGCGGGTGACCGCGTCCCGCATGTTTTCGTCGGGTCCGGGGTGTCCGCACACGGAGTTGGTCCAGATGCCCGGGAAGGCCCGCTTGGCCAGTGCGCGACGGGTCAGCAGGACCCTGTCCGCGTCGTCGAAGAGGTAGCAGGAGAATGCCAGATGCAGTGGCGTCGAGCCGTGGTGCACCTCCGACTTCGGTGCGGTGCCTATGCGACGGCCCGCGTCGTCGAGAAGGACAACCAACTCCTGGCCGTGCACTGGGTTCGTGCAGACGTTCATGAACACCACCCGATATCGCAGGTACCGAAAGCAAGGCCATTTCCCATTCAATGCCGTTGAGGGATTCGTTGCCAACCTCTGGGCAGATTGGTCTGCTCTGCGGCTCGGTCAGCTCACCGCGATTTCTCGGAGAATGAGGGACTTTCGTCCCACCGCCGCGGTTACCCTGGTCCCCTTATCGGCGACATCGCACGGCGGTAGCGTTGGGCTACTCGGCGGTAATATTGTCGGCTACCTATAGGAGGCACGCCCGATGTCCACCCAACCAGGAGCGCTCGGCATCGTCGTAGGAGTCGACGGTTCGGCTCCGTCGAGAGTCGCTGTCGACTGGGCAGCGCGTGCTGCGGCCCTGCGGCGCGTCGCGTTGACGTTGGTGTACGTGCTACCCGGCGCGACCGTCCAGTCCTGGATCCAAGTGCCGCTCCCAGCCGCTTTCTTCGAGGACGAAGAGAAGACGGCGCGCGAGGCGTTGGGTGACGCGCAGGGCGTCGCCGAAGCCGCGACCGCGGGTGTGGACGGGGTGCGGTTCGACCAGAAAGTGGTATCCGGGCAGCCCGTACAGGTGCTCGCCGACCTCAGCAAGGACGCCGACATGATCGTCGTCGGCAAACGTGGACTGGGAAAATGGGAACGCCGGATTCTCGGGTCGGTCAGTTCCGGGCTGGTGCAGCACGCGCACTGCCCGGTGGCGGTGATCCACGACGAGGATCCCTTGATCCCGCATCCGGCGCAGGCGCCGGTGGTTGTCGGTATCGACGGCTCGCCGGCATCCGAGCACGCCACCGCGCTCGCGTTCGACGAGGCCTCGCGCCGCGGAGTCGAACTGGTCGCCGTGCATACCTGGAGTGATGTCGGCTATGAACTGCCCGGTGCCGGCTGGAGCGAGATCCAACCGGAGGAGGACATGCTGCTGGCTGAGCGGCTAGCGGGCTGGCAGGAGCGCTATCCGGATGTCACGGTGCGACGCGTGGTGCATCGCGACCGGCCGAGTCGGGGGCTTCTCGAGGAAGCCAAGAATGCGCAGTTGCTGGTTGTCGGCAGCCACGGTCGAGGCGGTTTTGCCGGGATGCTGCTCGGCTCGGTGGGCTTGCAGGTGGTGCAAGGGGCCCGTATTCCGGTGATTGTGGCGCGACGGTCATGAGCCAGGCCCCCGGGGCGGCAACCCAGCGGGAACTCAGCCGTGAGGTACTGGATACCTCAGTGGATGCCTACCTCGGGCTCGATTCGGAAGGTCGCGTGCTGGAGTGGAATCGGGCGGCGGTCCGAATGTTCGGCTGGACCCGGGAGGAAGCGATCGGGCAGCTGCTGACGGAGTTGGTCATCACCGACGGTCAGCGCGAATGGGTCTCACAGGACATGCGCCGCTATGTGGACACCGGCAAGTCACCAGTGGTCGGTCAGGTCTCACCATTCACCCTGCGCCGCAAAGACGGCTCCGAGCTGCCCACAGAACTGATCGTGAATGCCGTTGGCTCCGGGCCTGAGCTGACTTTTCATGCCTTCGTTCGCGACATGACCGAGCTTGCTGAGGCTCGAGCGGTCCAGTTCAGCGCTGACGCCACCTTCGAAGCGGTATTTCTCAACGCACCGATCGGGATAGCCCTCGTCGGTCTCGACGGCAGCTTCGCCAGGGTCAACCGGGCATTGTGCGCGATCACCGGATACTCCGGCGACGAACTGGCCGAGCTGACGTTTCAGGACATCACCCATCCCGATGACCTCGACGCCGACGTGGGGGAGGCCACCCGGCTGCTGAACGGCGAGATCGACAGCTACCAGATGGACAAGCGCTATTACGCCAAGGACGGGCACCTCATTTGGGTCCACCTCTCGGCGTCCATCGTGCACGACGCGGATGGTCAGCCGCTGCACTTCATCGCCCACATTGAGGATATTTCTGCGCGCAAACGCGACGAGGAACTGCTCAGACGCCGGGCAACCCGGGATGCTTTGACCGGTGTGCTCAACCGCAGCCGATTCGAGGAGGAACTGGCCCGGTATGAGGCGTTAGTCGGTCGCCATGGCTCCCAGGAGGAGGCGGCGGTGTTGATGATTGATCTCGACGGTCTCAAGCAGGTCAACGACCGGGCCGGCCACGGGGCCGGTGATGACTACCTCAAGCACGTGGCCCAGGTAATCAGCCGAAGGCTGCGGATCTCCGATGTCTTTGCCCGCATTGGCGGAGACGAATTCGCGGCCCTCCTACCGCACACCTCCGTCGACCAGGCTCAGCAGGTGGCACGGACGCTGGTCGACCAGGTCAAGAGCCACACCCGAGGCAGTGTCAGCGTTGGCATCGCCATGCTTGCCCGCGGCCAGGGGGAGAACGCACTGGGACGCGCCGATCAGGCCATGTATCACGCAAAACGGTTGGGTAGAGGACAAGCCTACGGCCCCTGAAACAACACCCGAACCGCTTACCGCGCGGTGAGCTGCGCGTACCGAGTGAGGTGGTGATCGGTCGACCCGAACTCGAACTGGAGCGCCGTCAACCGCTTGAAGTAGTGTCCGACAGCAAGTTCCTCGGTCATACCCATCCCGCCGTGCAGCTGCACCGCTTGTTGCCCCACGAACCGGGCAGCCCTGCCGACGGTCGCCTTGGCGACCGACACGGCGCGCGCCCGCGTGGCAGCGTCGGCCTCCAGGTTGAGGATCGCCAAATGCACTGCCGCCGCGGACTGTTCGACCTCGGTGTACATGTCCACCATGCGGTGCTGGAGCACTTGGAAACTGCCGATCGGTGCCCCGAACTGCCGGCGTTGCTTGCAGTACTCGACTGTGTCGGCCAGCACCTTGCGCATACATCCCACAGCTTCGGCGCAGATCGCCGCTGCGCCCTCGTCGCGTGCCTGCGCCAGCGAGGAAAACGCGCCGCCTTGGTCGCCGAGCAGTGCAGCGTCCGGCAACCGGAGCTCCTCGAATACTAGGTCCGAAGCTCGCCGGTCATCGACGGTGCGGTAGTCATGCCTCTCGATACCCGCTGTGGCCGAGCTGATGTCGACAACAAACAGGGATATGCCGTCCTCGTCGCTCCGGCGGCCCGAGGTCCTTGCGGTGATCAACACGTGGCTGGCCAACGGGGTGCTCGCCGAGACGATCTTCGAGCCGGTCAGCACCCAACCGTCACCGTCGCGTCGGGCGACGGTCGAAACGTCGCGCCAGTGCTCACCCGAGGTCGGCTCGGTGGCCGCCACCGTGACGATCGCCGACCCCGCGATGACCTTCTCCAGTAGATCGGTGGCGGCGGAATCGCCGGCCCGACGGAGTAAACCCGCCGCCACCACCGCCGTGTCGACATACGGCTCGACCACCAGCGCATACCCGAGCGCCTCGGCGATCAGCATCATCTCCACCGGACCGCCGCCGCCGTAGGGCTCGGGCTGCGCGGCGCCGAGGATGCCGAGTTCCTCGGCGAAAGCCCGCCAGATGTCGGGCTGCCACCCGGGGCCTGTCTTGGCGGCCAACCGGCTCTCGTCGAGGCCGTAGCGTGTCGACAGGAACCTGGTGAGTCCGGCGCGCAGCAGTTCCTGTTCGTGGTTGAGGGTGAAGTTCATCTACAGTCCCAATGCTGCCTTGGCCAGGATGTTGCGCTGAATCTCGTTGCTGCCGGCGTAGATTGAGCCGGCGCGGTCATTGAAGTAACGCAGTGGAGCAACCGCCTGCCAGGCCTGTCCGCTGACGTAGCCACCAGCGGGTGGCTCGAAACCGGCAATGGGCCCGCCGGGACATGTCGCGTGGGGTTGGTACACCCGGCCACGCGGTCCGGCGGCCTCCATTGCGAGCTCGGTGATCGACTGACTCAGTTCGGTGCTCAGAACCTTGAGCATCGACGATTGTGCTCCCGGATTGCCGCCATCTGCCACCACTGCCAGCACCTGGTATTCCAGGATCTCGAGCACCTCGGTGCGAATCCGCACTTCTGCGAGCTTGCGCGCGAAGGCGGAGTCGTCGAGCAGCGAACCCCCGCCCGGCCCGGGTTGTTCGGCTGCCACGGTGGCAATGTCGTCGGCCATCACCTGCAATGCCGGTGCCGATGCGCCACCGCCGCGCTCGAACTCCAACAGGTATTTCGCCACCGTCCAGCCGTCGTCGATCTCCCCGACGACGTTCGCCTTGGGCACCCGCACGTCGTCGAAGAACACCTGGTTCTGCACTTCTTCGCCCGAGGTCATCACCAGCGGTCGGATCTCGACCCCGGCGGATGCCAGCTCGCAGAGCAGGAAGGTGATACCCCGTTGCTTCTTGTCGGACCGGGTGGTGCGCACCAGGGCGAACATCCAGTTCGCTTCCCGGGCGTGGGTGGTCCAAATCTTGCTGCCCGTGCAGACCAGGTGATCGCCGTCATCGCGGGCGGCCATCGACAGCGCCGCCAGATCCGAACCCGCCTCCGGCTCGGAGTAGCCCTGGCAGAAAAACACCTCGCCGGTCAGGATTCGCGGCAGGAAATACTGTTTCTGCTCATCAGTCCCGAACTTGATGATCGCGTGGGCCACCATCCTGATGCCCATCGGTGACAGCGAGGGGGCGCCGGCCAACGTGGATTCCCGGCTGAAGATGTAGTGCTGAGTCAGGCTCCAGTCGCATCCGCCGTAGGCGACCGGCCACGCCGGAGCGGCCCAGCCCTGCTCGTGCAAGATGCGCTGCCATTCCATGCTGGCGTCGTGGTCGGCGTAGACACTGGTCATGAGGCGTCCGGCGCGGCGCAACTCGGGCGTCAGCTTCTCCTGAAGGAAGGCTCGGACCTCGTCGCGGAACGCGAGGTCGGTCGCCGACCACTGCAGGTCCATCGGGGTCCCTTCCTCCTCGGCGTGCTTCACACACAGTAAACCTAGTTAGTTAACTAGGTGCTTTCGGGAGGCCTAGAAGCTCAGTGGGATCCTTCCCTCGGCCAGCAATGCCTCCATCGCCGCCGCGTCGACCGGGCGAGACAGCAGGAAGCCCTGCGCCCGGTAGCACCCCTGCCGGAGCAAGGTCAAAGCTGCGGCCTCCGTTTCGACGCCTTCGGCCACCAACTCCAAATCAAACGCCTCGGCGAGCGCGATGATCGCCCGCACAATCGCGAGATCACCTGGGTCGGAACCAAGTTCGCGAATAAAACCCTGGTCGATCTTGAGGGCGTCGACCCGCAGCGTCTTCAACTGGGACAGCGCGCTGTAGCCCGTTCCGAAGTCGTCGATCGCGACCTGTACGCCGGCATCTTTCAACCTGGCAAGGGTGATTCTTGTGGTATCCATGTCTTGGACCACCACCCTCTCGGTGACCTCCAGGCAGACCGAGCCACGTTCCAGACCGAATTCGGTCATGACCTCCGCCACGGATTCCACGAAACCTTCGGTGACCAATTGCATCGGTGAGATGTTCACCCGTAGCAGGACGTCGTTGCCGACTCCTCGCGATCGCCAGCCGGCGAGTTCGGCGCACGCGGTGCGCATCACCCAGCGCCCCAACTCGCCGGCCAGATTGATCGATTCGGCGATGCCGACGAACAGGTCGGGGGAGAGCAGCCCGCGGGTTGGGTGCCGCCAGCGGACGAGGGCTTCGGCGGCAACGATGTCCCCCGTGCGCATGTCTACTTCTGGAAGATAATTCAGATGCAGCGCGCCGTTCTCGATGACGCTACGCAGATTGAGCTCGATATCGTTGCGGAACGCGTTTCGTATCGCCATGTCGTCGGTGAAGACCGACACCGCGTTGCCTCCGGAGTTCTTGGCCGCATTCATCGCATGGTCGGCCCGACGGAATACCTCCGAGGTGCTGTCCTTACCCGGAATTCCCAGCGCAACACCGATACTCACCGTGCGGGTGAGGTTTTGGCCGTCGATGGACACTCCCTTGCGCAGTGTCGACTGAAGTCGGTGTGCGAGCGCTTCCGCGGCGGAGGCACCCATGGGGCCGGCGGGCACCAGGACGAACTCGTCGCCGCCGAGCCGGGCGGCCAGTGCGTCACCGTCGGCGCCGTCTCGGAGGCGTTCGGCGAGGGCACGAATGAATCGGTCGCCGACGGTGTGACCGACGTAGTCGTTGATCGCCTTGAGACGGTCGAGGTCGACGAACAGCGCCGCCACAGGTCCGGGCTCGCCGTCCGTCAGCCGCGCATCGAGGTGGTCCACCAATGTCCGGCGGTTCTGCAGACCCGTCAGGTCGTCGTGTTCGGCAAGGTAGCGCAGTTGTTCCTCGGCCTCGACCCGCGCCTGGGCTTGTGCGAACAGCGATGCGATGGCTTCCAGAGCGCCGAGTTCGTCCGGGCCCCACTCACTGTCGCCGGATCTGACGAACCCCAACACGCCGGTAGTTATCTGCCCGGAGACCAACGGCGCCACCGCTACCGACGGGTCCGAAGAGGCGCCCCGTTCGGGACGAAAAACCATGGGCCGCCGGGCATGCTCGGACTCGGCGACCACGCGATCAGCATCGGCGAAATGCACCAGACGAAGCGCGTCGTGATCCTTCCCGTCGGATCCGTCCGGCCATTCGGCGACTAACCGCGACGCGTGAATCGCGTGGTCGTTGTACCGCAGGAAGGTGGCGTCCACGCCGAGGTGGGATGCCACTTCGGCCAGCACCTGCCGGCTGACCTCGGCCGAGGTTGCCGCGTTGGCTCCCATCAACTGGGTGGCCGCCGACGTGATCACCAGGTGGAGACTGCGGCGCACGGCGTGGTCTGACATCGTCCCGCCAGGATACGGTGTCCTGCTTTGTGTGGGGTGGCCGCGAGAATTTGCTCGCATCGGTGTGGTACCGCATGGTGAGGACCGGGGTATCACACCCCGGGATACTTTGGTGGTTACGCCGGACAGCCCTGGGGCAAAGGAGACATGAGTGAAAAAATTCAATGGTCTAGCCGAGTTGATCGCCGCCGAAGGCGAACTGCTGGGCCCGACCGACTGGCTCGAGGTCACCCAGGAACGGGTCAACCTGTTTGCCGATGCCACCGACGACCATCAATGGATCCACATCGACCCGCAGCGGGCCGCCGACGGGCCCTTCGGGGGGACGATCGCGCATGGACTGCTGACGTTGTCGCTGATCCCGCACTTCACCCATCAGCTGTACAGCGTCGACAACGTCGCCATGGCGATCAACTATGGGTACAACAGGGTCCGCTTCATCACGCCCGTCCGGGTGGGCTCCAACATCCGGGCACGGGCTGAGATCGCGGCGGTCACCCAACTCGATGGCGCGGTGCAGGCGACGCTGGCAACGACGGTCGAGATCGAGGGATCCGAGAAACCCGCCGCCGTCGTGGAGTCGATTGTGCGATTCATCGGCTGACACGTCGAGTGGCTTATCGCTGTGCCGCCTTGACCAGCCCGCCGCCGATGATCAGTCGTTGGATCTCACTGGTGCCCTCATATAGCCGAAGCAACCGAACATCGCGGTAGATCCGCTCCACCGGGACATCGCGCATATAGCCGCTGCCGCCGTGAATCTGCACGGCGAGATCGGCGACCTTGCCGGCCATTTCGGTACAGAAAAGCTTCGCGGCCGACGGGGCTATCCGACGGTCTTCCTCGGTAACCCACTTGCGCGCGGTATCCCGCACGAGTGCGCGCCCGGCCAGCACCCCGGTCTGCTGGTCGGCGATCATCGCCTGTACCAACTGGAACTCACCGATCGCGGTGCCACCTTGTGTTGCGGTGGCGGCGTAGGTGACTGATTCATCGAGGGCGCGCTGCGCGGTGCCCACCGCGAGCGCCGCGATATGCACGCGACCGCGGGCCAGCGACGTCATGGCTGCGCGGTAGCCAATGTCTTCGGACCCCCCCACCAGCGCGCTACCGGGCACTCGCACGTCGGTGAAGCCGACGTCGGCGGTCCAGGCTCCTTCCTGACCCATCTTCTTGTCCTTGACGCCGACCTCGACACCGGGAGCGTCGGCCGGAACCAAGAACACCGCGATCCCCGGGCCCTTGTCGTCGGCTGGCCGGGTCCTGGCGAACGTCACGAACAGATCGGCGGTAGGGGCGTTGGTGATGAACCGTTTCTGGCCGTTGATGATCCAATCGGCATTGTCTGCCGAGCCGTCCCGGACAGCTTTCGTACGTAGCCCTGACGGGTTGGAGCCTGCACCCGGCTCGGTGAGAGCGAACGACGCAACGGTCTCACCCGCGGCGATGCCCTCCAGCCACCGCGACCTCTGTTCTTCTGTGCCATAGCCGACGAGGACCTGGCCGGCGATCCCGTTGTTGGTGCCGAACATGGAACGCAGTGCCAATGAGGTGTAGCCCAGCTCCATCGCCAGCTCCACGTCCTGGGCCAGGTTCAGGCCGAGCCCTCCCCACCGCTGCGGGATCGCATAGCCGAACAAGCCCATCATCCTGGCCTGCTCGCGCAGATCGTTGGGAACCTGGTCCTCTGCGAGAATCTCCTGCTCCCGGGGGACGACCGCGGTACGGACGAAGTCGCGGGTCTGGGCCAGGATCGCCTGGAAATCGTCGTCGCCGACTTCGGCTGTGGTCATCGATGAGGCTCCTCGGCACGTATGCTTCAAATATCATATATGAAATATGACATTGGTCGTGTCGGGTCCCGAGTCGCGAGGAGGACAGGTGGCATTGCTGGAAGGTCAGACCGCTGTGGTCACGGGTGCAGCCCAGGGGTTGGGATTCTCCATTGCGGAGCGGCTCATCGCCGAAGGCGCGCGCGTCGTCCTGGGTGACGTCAACGCGGAGGCGACTCAGGCCGCTGCGGAGAAACTCGGAGGGGCCGACGTCGCCCGTGCGGTGCGGTGCGACGTGACGAGCTCCGACCAGGTCGATGCATTGGTGGCCGCCGCCGTAGATGGCTTCGGTGGGCTCGACATCATGGTCAACAACGCCGGTATCACCCGTGACGCGACACTACGCAAGATGACCGAGGAGCAGTTCGATCAGGTGATCGCCGTGCACCTGAAGGGCACCTGGAATGGTTTGCGCGCGGCGGCCGCGGTAATGCGCGAGGCCCGCAGCGGTGCGATCGTCAACATGTCGTCGATCTCGGGAAAGGTCGGCATGGTCGGGCAGACCAACTACTCGGCGGCCAAGGCCGGCATCGTGGGAATGACGAAGGCCGCCGCCAAGGAACTCGCCTATCTGGGAGTGCGCGTCAACGCAATCCAGCCCGGACTGATCCGCTCGGCGATGACGGAGGCCATGCCGCAACGCATCTGGGACGCCAAAGTCTCCGAGGTGCCGATGGGCCGGGCCGGCGAGCCGGATGAGGTGGCGAAGGTGGCGCTGTTCCTGGCATCGGACCTGTCTTCGTACATGACCGGCACCGTCATGGAAGTCACCGGTGGGCGGCATCTGTGATGGGTGAGGCCGTGATCTGCGAACCGGTTCGCACACCGATCGGTCGCTATGGCGGCATGTTCAAATCACTGACCGCGGTCGACCTGGGGGTTGCGGCGTTGCGGGGATTGCTCGAGCGAACCGGTATCGCACCCGAGGCGGTGGAAGACGTCGTGATCGGACACTGCTATCCGAGCATGGAGGCCCCGGCCGTCGGCCGGGTGATCGCCCTCGATGCCGGATTGCCGGTGAGCGTGCCCGGAATGCAGATCGATCGTCGCTGCGGTTCCGGTCTGCAGGCGGTGATCCAGGCGTGCATGCAGGTGGCCAGTGGCGCCAACGATGTCGTCGTCGCCGGTGGCGTCGAATCGATGAGCAACGTGGTTTTCCATTCGACCGATATCCGTTGGCAGCCGCCCCGTGACGGCGTCCGCGTGCACGACGCAATCACTCGTGGCAGAACGACCGCAGGCGGCAAGAACCACCCGGTGCCCGGCGGGATGCTCGAGACCGCGGAGAACCTGCGAAGGCAATACTCGATATCCCGGGAGGAACAGGACGAGCTGGCCCTGTTGTCGCACCGGCGCGCCGTCGATGCGCAGGCCGAGGGGCTCTTGGCCGAGACGATCGTCGGCGTGGCGGTGTCCTCGCGCCGCGGACAGGACGTGCTTGAGCGCGACGAACACCCCCGCGCTGACACGTCGATGGCATCGCTTGCCCAACTCAAACCCGTTCTCGCAAAACATGATCCCGATGCCACAGTGACGGCGGGTAACTCCAGTGGGCAGAACGATGCCGCCTCGATGTGCCTGGTCACCACGCCGGAGAAAGCCGCCGAACTCGGCCTCGTACCGCTGGTCCGATTGGTGTCCTGGGGAGTTGCGGGGGTGGCACCTGACGTGATGGGCATCGGCCCGGTGCCCGCGACCAAGGTCGCGCTGGACAAGGCCGGACTTGAGCTCGTCGACATGGATCTCATCGAGCTCAACGAGGCGTTCGCCGCCCAGGCCCTGGCGTGTATGCGCGAATGGAATTTCACGGCAGCGGATATGGAACGGACCAACGTGCATGGCTCGGGGATTTCGCTTGGGCACCCGGTCGGAGCGACCGGAGGGCGGATGCTGGCGACCCTGGCCCGTGAACTGAACCGCCGCGACCTTCGCTACGGCCTGGAGACGATGTGCATCGGCGGCGGACAGGGTCTGGCGGCCGTCTTCGAGAGGGTGAGCGCATGACCAAGTTGGCGCAGACGCTCGGGCTCAGCGAAGTCCAGGCCGAAATCCTTTCGACCGTGCGACAGTTCGTCGACAAAGAGGTAATCCCGAACGCGCAGGAGCTCGAGCGGGCCGATGCTTACCCGCAGTCGATCGTCGACGCGATGCGGGAAATGGGTTTGTTTGGGCTGATGATCCCCCAAGAGTACGGCGGGCTGGGGGAATCGCTGCTGACCTACGCGCTATGCGTGGAAGAACTAGCGCGCGGCTGGATGAGTGTGTCGGGTGTGATCAACACCCACTTCATCGTCGCCTACATGATCCGGCAGCACGGCACGGACGCGCAGAAGCGTCACTACCTGCCGAGGATGGCCACCGGCGAGACCCGCGGCGCCTTCTCGATGTCGGAGCCTGAACTCGGTTCCGACGTGGCCGCGATCCGGACCAGGGCCAGCAACAATGGTGACGGTACCTACACCATCGACGGCCAGAAGATGTGGCTGACCAACGGTGCCAGCTCGACGCTGATCGCTGCTTTGGTACGCACCGACGAGGGTGCGGACACCCCGCACCGTAACCTGACCGCATTCCTGGTCGACAAGCCCACCGGATTCGGGGAAGTGGTACCCGGGCTGACGATTCCGGGCAAGCTCCACAAGCTCGGCTACAAGGGCATCGACACCACCGAGCTGATCTTCGACGGATACCGCGCCAAGACCACCGACATCCTCGGTGAAGCCCCCGGGCAGGGCTTCTTCCAGATGATGGACGGTGTCGAGGTCGGACGGGTCAATGTGTCCGCCCGAGCGTGTGGGGTCGGTGTCCGGGCTTTCGAGCTGGCCGTGCGGTACGCCCAGCAGCGTAGAACGTTCGGCAAACCCATCGCCGAGCATCAGGCCATCGCCTTCCAATTGGCGGAGATGGCAACCAAAGTCGAGGCCGCCCACCTGATGATGGTCAACGCGGCGCGGATCAAGGACTCCGGGGATCGCAATGACGTCGCCGCCGGTATGGCGAAGTACTTTGCCAGTGAGGTATGTGCCGAGGTAACCCAGCAGAGCTTCCGAATACATGGTGGGTACGGCTATTCCGCAGAGTACGAGATCGAGCGGCTGATGCGGGATGCCCCGTTCCTGCTCATCGGGGAGGGCACCAGCGAGATCCAGAAGAACATCATCAGCAAGCGGCTGTTGGCGGACTACCGGGTCTGATGTTGTGAGCATCCCCGATTTCGCCGCCCGGCCTCAACTGGCCGAGGATGTGGCACGCATCGTCCGTCGGCGGATCTTCGACGGCACCTACGGCGCTGGAACCTATGTGCGGCTCGACCATTTGGCCGCCGAGCTTGGCGTGAGCGTCACCCCGGTGCGGGAAGCGTTGTTAGAACTGAAGGCCGAAGGCCTGCTCGAGCAGCAACCGCGACGCGGTTTCGTGGTGCGGCCGGTGACTGTTCGCGACATCACCGATGTCTCACAGGTGCAGGCGTATCTGGGCGGCGAGCTTGCAGCCCGGGCGGCGGCCGGCATCACCGGTGCCCAGTTGGATGAGCTGAACAGGATCCAATGCGACCTGGAAACCGCATACGCCGCCGATGAGGGTGAGCGGGCCGTGCGGCTCAACCACGAGTTTCACCGCGCTATCAACGTCGCCGCGGACTCACCCAAGCTGGCGCAACTGATGTCCCAGATCACTCGCTACGCACCGGAGTCGGTGTTCCCCACGATCGATGGCTGGCCCGACGAGTCCAATCGTCACCACCGGCGGCTGCTCGATGCGCTGGCGCGACGCGATCAGTCGCTGGCGCGAACCGCGATGTCCGAGCACCTGGCCGCGGGGGCAGCACCGCTGATCGAGCATCTGACCCGGCGCGGAGTGGTCGGTCAATCGGCAGCCGACGACAGCGTTTCCCGATGATGGGCGGCCGACCGAATCATCGTTCAATGCTGATGATTTCGCGATGGCTCCGGGTCAGGTGGTGGTGGACTCCGGGCGATATGCGACCATGTAGCCAGGCTGGCCCCAACGACCACCGCCCCGCAAGCCCGTGACTTTGCCGGCCTGGCCGCAGCGTCCTAGACGGGTGCGCTCAAGCATGTTTCGATCAGCGAAAGGGCTTTGATGCCAAAGAAAACCGAGTATGCGCAGGGTACGCCGAACTGGACGGATCTGCAGACTACGGATCAATCCGCGGCCAAGCAGTTCTACGGATCGTTGCTGGGTTGGACATTCGAGGATCAACCGAGCCCGGGCGAGACCGGCTACGCGATGGCGAAGCTCAAAGGGGAAGACGTGACGGCCATCGCCCAGATGCCATCCGGTGCGCCGGATGGCATTCCGCCGATGTGGCATACGTATCTGGCGGTGGACGACATCGACTCCGCGGTCGGCAAGGTCGTTGAGGCTGGTGGGCAGGTACTGTTGCCGGGTACCGATATCGAGGACGCGGGTCGGATGGCGTTTGTCCAAGACCCGACCGGCGCCGCGGTCGGTTTGTGGCAGGCGCGGGAGCATGTCGGTGCGACATTGGTCAACGAAGCCGGCACGGTGATCTGGAACGAGTTGCACACGGACAAGCCCGATGTGGCGTTGGCGTTCTACGAAGCTGTGCTCGGAATGACCCACTCCACCATGGAGATGGCTCCTGGCCAGAACTACATCGTGCTGAAGGTCGGCGACAGCGACGTCGGCGGCTGCATGGAGCCCCCGATGCCGGGCGTGCCCAGCCAATGGCACGTGTACTTCGCGGTGGACGATGCCGACGCGACGGCGGCCAAGGCCGCCGCGGAAGGCGGCCGCGTCGTCGCTGAGCCGTTCGACATTCCGTCGGTGGGGCGCAACGCGGTGCTCAGCGATCCGCAGGGAGCGATATTCAGCGTGCTGAAGCCCGCGCCGCAGGAGTGAGTGGACGCACAGGGGGAGCCACCAGCCCCAGGGATTGCCAGGAATATTGAGTGAGATCTCACGAAAGGTCAGAGGCAGAGCAGTGGATGAAGTACTGGTAGAACGGCGCGACCGGGTTCTGGTGATCACCATCAATCGGCCGGCGGCGCGCAATGCGTTCAACCTCGCGGTCGCCCGGGGCCTCGCCGAGGCGATGGACGAACTCGACGACACCGCGGAATTATCGGTGGCGATCGTGACCGGTGCGGGCGGAAACTTCTGTGCAGGAATGGACCTGAAGGCATTCATGGCGGGAGAGGTGCCCGCCATTCCCGGCCGCGGTATCGGCTTCACCGAGCGACCCCCACGCAAACCCGTCATCGCCGCGGTCGAGGGGTACGCCCTCGCGGGCGGCACCGAAATCGTTTTAGCCACCGACCTCGTGGTCGCTGCCAAGAATGCGAAGTTCGGTATCCCCGAGGTCAAACGCGGACTCGTGGCCGCCGGCGGCGGACTGTTGCGGCTCCCACACCGAATCCCGTACCAGAAGGCGCTCGAACTCGCGCTGACCGGCGACAGCTTCACCGCCGAGCAGGCCAATCAATGGGGCTTTGTCAACGTGCTGACCGAGCCCGGCGAGGCGCTCGCGGGTGCGCTGGCGCTGGCCGAGCGCATCACCGCCAACGGGCCACTGGCAGTGGCGGTGACCAAGGAGGTCATCGTCAAGTCTGCTGATTGGAGCGAGGACGAGATGTGGAAGAAGCAGGTCGAACTGATCGCGCCGGTCTTCTCGTCCAAGGACGCGATGGAGGGTGCGGCAGCATTCGCGCAGAAGCGCACCCCCAACTGGACGGGCAGATGAGCGGTAGAGATTCGGTTCAGGCCTGGCCGGCGGCCTGCTCGCGCGCCCACCGGTAATCGGCCTTTCCGGCCGGGCTGCGCTCGATGATCGGCCGGAACACCACGGCCTTGGGCAGCTTGTAGCGGGCGATCACCTTCCCCGCGTGGTCGATGATCTCCTGCGCTTCGGCGGAGGCGCCATCGCCGAGAGCGACGACGGCCACCACTTCCTGGCCCCACCGTTCGCTCGGCCGACCCGCGACCACCACATCGGCGACCGCAGGGTGCGACGCGATCGCTGACTCCACCTCCTCGGCGAAGATCTTCTCGCCACCGGAGTTGATGGTGACCGAGTCGCGGCCAAGCAGTTCGACGGAACCGTCCGAAAGATGGCGCGCGCGATCGCCGGGCACCGAGTACCGCACCCCGCCGATGACGGGGAAGGTCGCGGCGGTCTTGGCCGCGTCACCTTTGTAACCCAGCGGAACGTAGCCACGCTGCGCCAGCCATCCGATGCCGTCATGGCCAGGCTCCAGGATCGATCCGAGGTCCTCGGAGGCGACGAAGGTGTCCGGTCCCGCGCTGAATTTTCCGGTGGACACGTTTCCCGATGCCGACATGTGTGTCATTTGGGCGCCGGTCTCCGATGAGCCCACGCCGTCGACAACCATCAGGTTGGCCTTGCTGTCGATGAGCCGCTGCTTGGCGGTCGGGGTGAGCTGTGCGCCTCCGTTGGCCACCACTGCCAGAGACGACAGATCCGCGCCCGCGCGCTCGAACGCCTCCGCCAGCGGGCGGGCCATCGCATCGCCGACCACCGTGACAGCGAGAACCTTTTCCCGTTCGATGGTGCGCACCACGTCCTCGACGTCGAGATGGCTGGTCACCGTTGAAAAGACCACGGACTGGCCCGTCGTCATTGCCGTCATCACCGCCCACTGCGCGGCGCCGTGCATCAGCGGGGGGAGCACCATGAGCTTGGTGCCGGGCGCTTCGGCGCAGCGCTCGGCGATGTCTTCGTAGCAGGTGGCCAGTTCGCCGGTGTAGAGGCTGCGGCCGCCGAAGGAGGTCATGAAGATGTCGTGCTGTCGCCACAGCACACCCTTGGGCATGCCCGTTGTTCCGCCGGTGTAGAGCACATACAAGTCATCGGGCGAGGGCTCCACCGGCGGCCCATCCGCAGGCCCGGCGGCCACGATCGACTCGTAGTCCACGGCACCGGGCAGCAGCGCGTTACCCGAATCATCAGCGATCTGAATGAGCAGCCGGAGCGTAGGCAGCTCGTCCAGCACCTCGGCCAGGCGCGGAGCGAAGGCGCCGTGGTAGAGCAGCGCGGTCGCGCCCGCATCCGACAGGAGATACTGCAATTCGCTCTTCACGTACCGATAGTTGACGTTGAACGGAGCGACCCGGGCTCGCCAGGCCCCCAGCATGCCTTCGACGTACTCGGGACCGTTGTGGGCGTAGATGCCCAGTAGATCCTGTCCGACCTGATGCCCCGGCAGCTGCGAACGTTCGGTGTGACACCCCAGCCCGCGGGAGTGCAGGAACGTCGCGAGCCGGTTGGACCGCTCGACCATCTCACGGTAGGTCAAGCGGCGCGGACCCTGGATGATGAATTCGCGATCTCCGATGACCGATGCAACGGCCGCCGCGGCGGCTGGGACGGTGAACTGGGTCGACTCGGGCATACGGCCTCTCATGGCTAGGTTGGTTAACAGCAGCGTGCGCCGGGATCGGCATCGGCGGCGGCGTGGCGGTGGCGCCAGTATTCCCGCTCGGACATCACCGCCTGGCCCGCATGCCTGCGTGCGCGATGGGTGAGGTAACGCTGATAGTGGTTATCGCCCATCAATGATTGCCAGTACCAACTGATCTCGCCGACTGCCCGGCGTGCCCGCGTGGTAACGCGTCCCACTGTCTCTGCACCTCCTTCTCTGCTGTGGTCATCATCATGCCCGAGGGCGCGAACATCCGGGACGGCACCGGATCATCCTCGGCCAGCGGAGGGGCGTGGCCGCGAATTGACCTGAGTGCCATGAACACTCCCGCAGTGAAGACAATGACGACAAGCACCGCGAAGGTGATCGACAGGGTCCCCTGGATAAAGGTGTTACGGATCACCGCGTCCAGTTCGCCGGCGTCCTTGGCGGCGCCGAAGCTGGTCTGGCCGCCGTCCCTGGCGTTGCGGTACTGAAAGTGCTGGGTCCAGTAACCGACCCGCGGGTCCCCGGAGAAGATCTTCTGCCACGAAGCGGTCATCGTGACGGTGAGATCCCACAGCAGCGGCACGCCGGGTATCCACGCCCATTTCAGTAGTCCGCGCTTGATGATCACCACCGTCACCACGGTCAGGGCGATGGCGGCGAGTAACTGGTTAGCGATGCCGAACAGCGGGAATAGCGTGTTGATTCCGCCGAGCGGGTCGGTGACGCCCATGAGCAGAATGCCGCCCCAGGCCGCGACGACGATGATGCTGCAGGCCCAGGCGCCGACCCGCCAGCTGGGATTGCGCAGTTTCTTCAGCGGGCCACCCAGATTGCTCAGCCCGTCGGAGAGCATGAACCGCGCCACCCGGGTGCCGGCGTCGACGGTGGTGAGGATGAACAATGCCTCGAACATGATCGCGAAGTGATACCAGAACGACTTGAGACTGGCTCCGCCGAATACCTGGTGCAAAACCTCGGACATGCCGAAGGCGAGTGTTGGTGCACCGCCGGTGCGAGCCACGATCGAATCCTCGCCGACACCTTCGGCGGCATCAGTGATCTCCTGCGCGCTGATCGGGGCGCCGGACAAACCGAGACCGTTGACGTAGTCAGCGGCCGTCTGCGCTGTGGCGCCCGTCGACGCCGACGGCGCGTTCATCACGAAGTACAGGTGCGGATTGAGTATCGCCGCGGTGATCAGGGCCATGATCGCGACGAACGACTCGGTCAGCATGCCGCCGTACCCGATGAGCCGCATCTGGCTTTCCTTTTCCAGCAGCTTCGGTGTTGTTCCCGAAGAGATCAACGCGTGGAAGCCGGACAGTGCACCGCAGGCGATGGTGATGAACAGGAACGGGAACAGAGACCCGGCGAACACCGGGCCGGTGCCGCTGGTGGCGAAGGTGGAGATCGCCGGCGCCTCCATGATCGGGCGGGCGATCAGAATCCCGACGGCCAGCAGCGCGATCGTGCCGACCTTCATGAACGTCGACAGATAGTCGCGGGGGGCCAGCAGCAGCCAGACCGGCAGCACCGAAGCTGCCAGACCGTACAAGATGATGCACCACGACAGTGTCACCTTCGACAGCGTGAACCAGTCAGCGCCCCAGTCGGTCTCGGCCACCCAGCCGCCCGATGCGACCGCCAGCAGCAGCAGCGCCACACCGATCAGTGAGACCTCCGAAACCCGGCCAGGCCGCAGAAACCGCAGGTAGAGCCCCATGAAGATGGCGATCGGGATCGTCATGGCGATGGAGAACACCCCCCACGGGCTCTCGGCCAGCGCGTTGACGACCACGAGCGCCAGCACCGCGAGCAGAATCACCATGATCACCAGCACGCCAACGATGGCCGCGGTGCCACCGACAGTCCCGAGCTCGTCGCGCGCCATCTGGCCGAGGGAGCGGCCGCGGCGACGGACCGAGATCGACAGCACGAGGTAGTCCTGGACGCAGCCGGCGACCACCGCGCCGATGATGATCCATATCGTGCCGGGCAGGTAACCCATCTGCATGGCCAGCACCGGGCCGACGAGTGGGCCGGCACCGGCGATCGCGGCGAAATGGTGGCCGAAGAGAACCCGCCGGTCGGTGGGCATGTAGTCGGTGCCGTTCTCGAAAATCTCTGCCGGCGTGGCGTTGTCGTCGCGCGGGCGCACCACCTTCATCTCGATCAGTCGGGCGTAGAAGCGGAATCCGATGACGTAGGTGCAGATCGCGGCGAGGACGAACCACACCGCATTGACGGTCTCGCCGCGGAAGAACGCGATGATCGCCCAGCACACCGCGCCCAGCACGGCGATGGCCGCGAAGATGATTCTGTGCCGGGTGCTGATCGGTGACCGATCGATGATCGCCACCGGCGGCAACTGCTTGTCCGTACGGACGTAGGTGATGTCGCCGTCTCGTTCTTCGATGCGCTCTGATGATGCGGCGGTTGGTGTAGCCACTGGCCCTCCTCGTCGCGCGACTCTGCGCAGGATCACGAGCCTTGATCCTTACATCCGACAAATCAGCGATGACGTGAAACCTGGGTTTCGGCGCGGCGGCCGTTACCTGACGGAGAAGGTGACCGATTGCCAACCCGTCGCGCCGTCGGGCGCCGGATCGGCCCGCTCGGACGTCTGCGTGTAGCCGGTGTTGTCGGTCGCGCGCACGGTGATCGTGTGCAGCCCGGGCTCCTGGGCGTACCAGTCGAAGCTCCACAGTCGCCAGGTGGCATTCGAGTAACTGTCGCCCAATTCAGCTCGCTGCCATTGGCCGTCATCGATCTGCACTTCGACGTCGCGGACGCCGCGGTTCTGCGCCCACGCGACACCACCGAACCTCGCCGGGCCGACCGGTACTTCACTACCGGCTCGCGGCACATCGATGCGGGACTGCGTCTTGATCGGTCCGCGCGCTGACCATCCACGGCGGGTCCAATAGGCCTGAGCCCGGTCGAAGCGGGTCAGCTCGAGGTCGACCACCCATTTGGTGGCAGAGACATATCCGTAAAGGCCGGGAACGACCAGCCGCGCCGGATATCCGTGTTCGACGGGTAGCGGTTCGCCGTTCATGCCGACCGCCAGCAGGGCGTCCGCGGCGGTGAGTGCCTCGACCGGGGTGCCGGCGGTCCATCCGTCGGTCGACATCGAGAGCACCATGTCGGCATCGGGTTGCACTCCGGCGTTGGCCAGCAGATCCCGCACCCGGTAGCCGATCCAGGAAGCATTCGAAATGAGGTCGCCGCCGATCGGGTTCGACACACACGTCAGCGTCACCACGTCCTCGACGACCTCGAACTGGTCAAGATCGGCGAATCGGTAGGTCACCTCCTGGTCGACCATCCCGTGGATCCGCAGCTGCCACTCGTCGCGACTGAGCTGCGGCACGGTCAGTGCGGTGTCGATGCGGTAGAACTCCGCGTTGCTGGTGATGAATGACGGCAGCTCAACACCTTTCGGCTGCACCGATGCGGGTATCGGGGGAGCGGCGACGTCGGCGGCGGGCAGCGCGAAGTCCTGGCGATCTCCCGCTACCGAGGACTTCAGCCTGCCGATCACCACCCCGGCGACACCGCTGGCGGCGCCGGCCGCGAGCAAGCCCAGTGTCAGCAACGACAGCCGTCTGCCGCGGTCGGGTGCGTCCGGCTGCGCCTTATCCGGCACCGTGTCGCTGAACCGGTGTGAGACCAACACCCGCAGCACGGCCACTCCGCACGCCGCACCCACCACCGTCGGTACAACGTCCACGAGCGTGGCGCCGGCCCGCGTTAGCACCGCCGCACAGCCGGCGACGCCGGCGGCCACGATCATTGCGCTTCCCACCGGTCGGCGAACAGACTCGAGGATCCCCGCGACCGCTGCGAGCACCGCGATGACCACGAGAACGAGCGCGGTCAGAACCAGCTTGTCGGAGGTGCCGAAGGTCTCAATGGCCCACTCTTTCACCGGACCCGGGGTCACATCGATCACCGAGGACCCGACCGCGGTGCGGACGTCGGCCTCAGGACCGAACAGTGCGGCGACCAACTGGGCCACGCCGACCGAGACAGCAGCCGCGGCGATGCCCCCCATGGCTTTGGCGCCCAGCGCGGTCATGAGACCAAGCTACCGCCCCGCCGAACCGGAAAGTCTTACCGAATGATGTCAGCGCGGAGGCGCGAGCGACGATACATTTTGCGCCCACCGATCTGCGCGGTCTAACATCGCTGACGTGCCCAGGCGAGTCGTAGTAATTACCCGCAGCGGGGTCTGATCCTGACCGACCCCCCGCTGCGGGTCGTCGCTATCTGTCGGTCGCTTCCTTTTGCAAGTCACAGGGCCGGCACATGAACTCCCATTTGGTCACCGAACAGTCGACAGCGCTGCGATGTTTCACCACGTATCTGCAAGGGCCGATACCGCTGGCGCTGCGGGAGCAGGCCAACGCGCGGTCGTTTGACCAGTTCGTCGCGGAATACGCCCCCTCCAGCGGTCCGCTACGGCTCGGGCAATGGGTATGCAGCGACGTTCAGCGGCCCTCCGGTCGTCTCGGCCCGCAGGCCCGCAACTACCAGGCCACACTCGCGATCGGCGACCACACCGATACATCCCACGCCGCAGCCCTCGGGCCGGTGGCGGCATTGACCGCCATGCTCTATGACCGCGGAATCTCGTTCGAACTGACCAGGTTTCACCAGGTGCCTGCCGGGGAGAACACCGCAACGTTCGTCCGAGGCTGCAGCGCCGGTGGCGCACCCGAGTGGGCGATGGGGTGGTGCGCGGACCCGATCCAGTCGGCGCTGCGCGCCGTCGTCGCCTGCGTCAACCGGCTGTTGTACTGAAGCCCGCGAGGCTCAGTGCAGGGGACGCAGCATGATGGGCATCCCGTCGATCGGAACAGACATACCACCGTGGTCGTACTGTGGCCGGTAGCCAGGGTGGACCAGCTCCAGCCGATACTTCCGCAGCAGCCGATGCATCACGGTCTTGATCTCCAACTGACCGAACACCATTCCGATGCATTTGTGCGCGCCGCCTCCGAACGGAGCGAATGCGTAGCGGTGTTTCTTGTGCTCGCTGCGGGGTTCGGCGAACCGGGCCGGATCGAACTTCTCGGGATCGGTCCACAGCTCGGGCAACCGATGGTTGATCGACGGCCAGGTCATGATTGCCGTGTCAGCCGGGATGTAGAAGCCCATCAGCTCGGTGTCCCGGACGGTTTGACGGAAGTTGAACGGTAGCGGGGTCACCATCCGCAAGGCCTCATTGATCACCAGGTCGTAGGTCTCGAGCTTCTCCAAGGCTTGGATGTCGAGTGGGCCGTCGCCGATCCGTGTGGACTCCTCGCGGCATCGGTCCTGCCATTCGGGGTTGGCCGCGAGATGGTAGGCCATCGTCGTCAATGTCGACGTGGACGTGTCGTGGGCGGCCATCATCAGAAAGATCATGTGGCTGACGACGTCTGCGTCGGTGAAACTCTGGCCGTCTTCATCCTGGGCGTGGCACAGCACACTGAACATGTCCGTGCTCTCCGAGCGCCGCTTCTCGGCGATGCGCGCGTTGAAGTAGTCCTCGAGCGTCCTACGGGCACGGATGCCGCGCCACCAGGTCAACGGAGGCACGGGCTTGCGGATGATCGCATTTCCGGCCCGCGTCGTGGTGGTGAACGCCTCGTTGACGGTGGTCACCAATTCCTTGTCGGTGCCGGCCTGGTGGCCCATGAAGACCACCGAGGCGATGTCGAGGGTCAATTCCTTGACCGCCGGGTGGAACAGGAATCGAGGATCGTCAGCCACCCAGTCCTGTGCGATTACCGCCGAGGCCACCGAGTCGATGTGCTCGACGTATCCGGTCAATCGGCTGCGGGTGAACGCCTCCTGCATGATGCGACGGTGGTACATGTGGTCGTCGAAGTCGCGCAACATCAGGCCACCCTCGAAGAACGGCCCGATGACCGGATCCCACGCCTTCTGCGAAAAATCCTTGTTGCGGTTGGAGAACACGGCCTGGGTGGCGTCGGGGCCCAGGGCCATGACAGCGGGAAGCACCTGAGAGCCGGCGTAGTGGATCGGCCCGTGCTTGCGGTACAGATGCAGGACGTAGTCGGGGCCGCCGCGGAACAACTCGATCATGTGCGCGAACACAGGTAGCCCGTTGTCGCCCGTCACTGCTTTGAGTCCGCTGCCCGCAGGCGGCTCCGCCAGGACGATCTTCTTCCATTCGTGCTCAAGCAGCCGCTTCTCCAGGGTGCCCATCCCCGGGATGGTGACCGGGGTCGGCCGCAGGCGTCGTTTCGCCTGGTCGAGCAGGTAGTCCTTGGTGCTGATCGTCGCCATGAACGCTCCTGGAAAAGGCAAGCTGTGGTGGATGTCACCCGTGCCCCACATCCTCATCGCGCGACTTGACGCATGTCAAGTCTTGCCGGTTTTGATTGGAGCGAGTCGCGATGCAAAGGTCTAGTGCCATGACCGCCGAACCATCACGTGCTCCGGAGGAGCGCCGCAGTCGCGGTGACCGGCAACGCGACGCGATCATCACCGCGGTCCGTGCCTTACTGGAAGAGCGGTCGTTTGCCGACCTCTCGGTGAGCACCATCAGCGAGCGCGCCGGTGTCGCCCGATCCGGCTTCTACTTCTACTTCGACTCCAAGTACGCGGTGCTCGCGGTGATCGTTGCCGACGCCATGGCCGAACTCGACAAGCTCACTCACGACTTCGCCCCGCGTGAGGCCGGCGAGTCACCATCGGACTTCGCCAAGCGCATGGTCGGCTACGCCGCGACCGTGTTCTCGTCGCACGATCCGATCATGAGCGCCTGCAACCTGGCGCGCAGCACCGACGCTCAGATCCGCGAGATCATGGACGACTTTCAGGACACCGTGATCGACAAGATCGTGGGGCTGGTCAAGGATGACTCTGCCGCGCGCCCGGTGTCGGACGACCTCACGGCACTGGTGCGCACGTTGACCGCGGTGACGTCCATGACACTCGCGCACGACAGCGCTTTCGTGGGCCGCAATGAGGATCCTGCCGCGGCCGTCGAGATCGTTGAACGGCTGTGGCGTAGCGCCCTGTGGGGTGGCGCCGGCGGGGGCCGTTAGCGGTCAGTAGTGTCGCCGCCATGGCGCAGCAGAGTGGGTTCACCGCAGGATTTGCCGGCAAGCGGTGTTTCTTGACCGGGGCCGCCAGCGGGATTGGGCGTGCCACCGCGCTGAAACTGGCGGCCGACGGAGCTGAGCTGTATCTGACCGATCGTGACGTCGCGGGACTCGAGATGACGGTGGCCGACGCGCGCGCTCTCGGGGGCGTGGTGGCAGAGCATCGAGCGCTGGACATCTCCGACTACGACGAGGTCGCCAGATTTGCCGCCGACATCCACACCAACCACGAGGCGATGGATGTGGTGCTGAACATCGCCGGAGTGTCGGCGTGGGGGACCGTGGACCAGCTCGCCCATCAACACTGGAAATCCATGATCGACATCAACCTGATGGGTCCGATCCACGTCATCGAGACGTTCATGCCGCCCATGATGGCGGCCGGCCGCGGCGGGCACCTGGTGAACGTCTCGTCTGCCGCCGGTCTCGTCGCACTGCCCTGGCACGCCGCATACTCCGCGAGCAAGTACGGCCTGCGCGGGCTGTCGGAAGTGTTGCGCTTCGACCTGGACCGGCACGACATCGGCGTATCGGTGGCCGTGCCCGGCGCGGTGAAGACACCTCTGGTGGATTCGCTTCATATCGCGGGCGTAGACCGCGAGCATCCGCGGGTGCAGTTCTGGACGAAGCGCTTCAGCGGGCACGCGGTTTCTCCAGAGGTCGCCGCGGATAAGATCCTGCGCGGTGTGGCCCGCAACCGGTTCCTGATCTACACCTCGCCGGACATTCGTGCGCTATACCTGTTCAAGCGGACCATGTGGTTGCCCTACAGCATGGCGATGAAACGGGTGAACGTGATTTTCACCCGCGTGCTGAGGCCGCATCCGAAGCCGCGCTGAGGTGCACCGGCGTTCAAGACCCGCACAGCTTGCGCGCCACAGTCTCCCAGGCGTCACCGAGTTCGCTTAGCGTGCGACCGCGTTCGTTGAGCTCATGGTGCACGTAATCGGCATCCAGTAGGGCCTGCAGCGCGCTGGCTTGGGTGTCGAGATCGCCGGTGGTGCCGGCTGTTTCAAGAAGAAACCGAATGTGGGTGTGGTGCAGGGTCGCCGGTGCGTTGAATCGCATCTGCCGGTCGCGGCTGACGTCGGAGAGCAGCGCGTGATGGGTGTTGACGAACTCCAGCCGATTCCGACCGTAGGCGAGCAGGCGTTGCAGCGGTGCTGCGCCCGGACCCAGCGGGGGAGGTCCGAACAGGAACGCCTGCTGGTGTGCCTTCTCGTCCTCGTCGAGCAGAACGGCCATCAAGCCGGCGCGGCTGCCGAACCTGCGGAACAGAGTGCCTTTGCCCACGCCGGCGGCGACGGCGATGTCGTCGGTAGTCACCGCCTCGGCGCCGCGCTCGATTACCAGGCGGCGTGCGGCGTCCAGCAGCAGAACCCGGTTTCGCGCTGCATCGCCTCGTTCTTGACTTCGCCCCGGTGAGCCGGGTTCGGTGACCGGTGACCTTGTCGACCGGTCGGAGATACTCACCGAGCAACTCTAGCTCGGCTCGGAACAGCGGCGAGGAATAATTCGGACTGCGGTCCGGTTTGTTGGGGCGATAGTCCCAGGCGATCGAAAGGTAGGAAAATGTCCGATGACTCGAGGGTCAAAATCCTGGTTCTGGTCGGGAGCTTGCGCGCGGCCTCGCTCAACCGCCAACTCGCCGAACTGGCTGTCGAGGTGAGCCCAGCGGGGGCGTCGCTGGAACTGTTCGAGCGGCTGGGCGAGTTGCCGTTCTACAACGAGGACATCGACCGCGATCCCGAACACGGTGGTGTCGCCGAACCTGTCGCGGCCCTGCGCGAGGCTGCAGGACTCGCCGATGCGGCCCTGATCGTCACCCCCGAGTACAACGGCAGCATCCCCGGCGTGCTCAAAAACGCCATCGACTGGCTTTCGCGACCCTTTGGGGACGGCGCCTTGAAGGCCAAGCCGCTGGCGGTGGTGGGCACCGCGATGGGCCAGTACGGAGGGGTGTGGGCGCATGACGAAACTCGGAAATCCTTCGGCCTTGCCGGTGTGCGGGTGATCGACGGTCTCGACCAATCCATTCCGGCAGCGTCGCTGGACGGAAAGCACCCGCGCGAGCACCCGCAGATCGCCGAGCGGCTCACCGAGGTCATCGAGAGGTTGATCGCCGAGGTTGGCTGAGGTGGCCAAGCCGGCGCGGGAACGGCAGATCGGCCACTTCCGGCGGCGTGACAAGGGCCGCCCGGTAGTTTGCTGGCGGTGGTTGGATCGCCGCTGCGGTACCGAGTGGGTGTCGGTGGCTCATGGTAGACCGGACAGGTCCGAGGGTTTGGTCAGCGACACACGTAAATGTGACGTGCGACACGCCGGGCGGGCTGCCACCCCGATGCTTACGACCTGGGAGTTTCAAGAATGTTATTCCGAACATCTTGTATCTACTCTGATTGTCGGACACTAGGTGTAGTGTTTTGAACACCGACAGACCACCAGGACGCGGAGGTCGGCCGGAGCCGCCAGATCCGGCGAAGTCGGTTTCCCGACGCCACGGACCACGGCCCGGACGGCCTGGAATTTTGGAGGCCTGCGGGCCGCTGAAACAGAGCGACATGCACCATCCGATCAGTTGCCAGTGTTCGTACCATCCCAATTCCCGCAGAGGAGCCGTACCGCAGATGACTCAGCCCGCCCCGTCCCTCGTCACCGTGTACACCAAGCCGGCATGCGTGCAGTGCAATGCCACGTACAAGGCCCTGGATAAGTTGGGTGTCGCCTACGAGACGGTCGATATCAGCCTGGATGCCGAGGCTCGCGATTACGTGATGGCGTTGGGTTACCTGCAGGCGCCCGTGGTGGTGTCCGGCAACGACCACTGGTCAGGCTTCCGGCCGGACCGGATCAAGTCGCTCAGTGGCGCGGTCGCGGCGACGGCCTGACAACCAAACCCAACGGGTGTCGGGCGGAGTGGAGGGGTTTCGGTGAGCAATCTCGTCTACTTCTCCAGCGTGTCCGAAAACACCCACCGCTTCGTCGAGAAGTTGGATGTGCCCGCGATCAGGATTCCGCTGCATGGGCGCATCGACGTCGACGAACCCTATGTTCTGGTGCTGCCCACCTACGGGGGTGGACGGGCGACGCCGAACATCAACGACGGTGGCTATGTCCCCAAACAGGTCATTGCGTTCCTGAACAACGAACACAATCGGTCGCTGATTCGCGGCGTCATCGCCGCGGGTAACAACAACTTCGGTGCGGAGTTCGCCTACGCAGGCGATGTCATCTCGCGCAAATGCGATGTGCCATATCTGTACCGCTTCGAACTGATGGGAACCCCGGAGGACGTCGCGGCCGTCCGCGCGGGCTTAGAAAATTTTTGGAAGGAACAGACGTGCCACCAACCGTCACAGCTGCAGAGCCTGTAGCCACCGCCTCCACGACCGGCGTGCATGCGCTGCCGGGGGAGACGGACTACCACGCGCTCAACGCGATGCTGAACCTGTACGACGCCGACGGCAAGATTCAGTTCGACAAGGACCGGGAAGCCGCCAATCAGTACTTCCTGCAGCACGTCAACCAGAACACGGTGTTCTTCCACAACCAGGACGAGAAGCTCGACTACCTCGTTCAGAAGAACTACTACGAGCGCGAGGTGCTCGACCAGTACTCGCGCAACTTCGTCAAGTCGCTACTGGACCGTGCGTACGCCAAAAAGTTCCGGTTCCCGACGTTCCTGGGTGCGTTCAAGTACTACACCAGTTACACCCTGAAGACCTTCGACGGGAAGCGGTACCTCGAACGTTTCGAGGACCGCGTCGTGATGGTGGCGCTGACCCTGGCCTCCGGTGATACGGCGCTGGCCGAGAAGCTCGTCGACGAGATCATCGGCGGCCGGTTCCAGCCGGCCACCCCGACGTTCCTGAATTCGGGCAAGAAGCAGCGCGGTGAGCCGGTGTCTTGTTTTCTGATTCGCATCGAGGACAACATGGAGTCCATCGGGCGTTCGATCAACTCGGCGCTGCAGCTGTCCAAACGTGGTGGCGGAGTTGCGTTGCTGCTGACCAACATTCGTGAACACGGTGCACCGATCAAGAACATCGAGAATCAGAGCTCCGGTGTCATCCCGATCATGAAGCTGCTGGAAGACTCCTTCTCCTACGCCAACCAGCTCGGCGCGCGCCAAGGCGCCGGCGCGGTGTATCTGCATGCGCATCACCCCGACATCTATCGGTTCCTGGACACCAAGCGGGAGAACGCCGACGAGAAGATCCGGATCAAGACCCTCAGTCTTGGTGTTGTGATTCCGGACATCACCTTCGAGCTGGCCAAGAAGAACGAGGACATGTACCTGTTCTCGCCGTACGACGTCGAGCGCGTGTACGGCGTGGCTTTCGCCGACGTCTCGGTCACCGAGAAGTATTACGAGATGGTCGACGACGCCCGGATACGCAAGACCAAGATCAAGGCGCGGGAGTTCTTCCAGACGCTCGCCGAGCTGCAGTTCGAGTCGGGCTACCCGTACATCATGTACGAAGATACTGTCAATCGGGCTAATCCCATTGACGGCAAGATCACCCACTCCAACCTGTGCTCGGAGATCCTGCAGGTGTCCACTCCGTCGGAGTTCAACGACGACCTGTCCTATTCCAAGGTGGGCAAGGATATTTCGTGCAACCTCGGCTCGCTCAACATCGCCAAGGCGATGGACTCGCCGGATTTTGCGCAGACCATCGAGGTGGCGATCCGCGCCTTGACGGCGGTATCGGATCAGACTCACATCACGTCGGTGCCGTCGATCGAGCAGGGCAACAACGAATCTCATGCGATCGGTCTCGGGCAAATGAACCTGCACGGGTATCTGGCTCGCGAGCGAATCCACTACGGCTCCGAAGAGGGCGTGGACTTCACCAACATGTACTTCTACACGGTGCTGTATCACGCGCTGCGGGCGTCGAATCGCATCGCGATCGAGCGGGGCCGAGCCTTCGGCGGCTTCGAGCGCTCGAAGTACGCCACGGGTGAGTTCTTCGAGAAGTACACCGATCAGGTGTGGGAGCCGGCCACCGAGCGGGTGCGCGAGTTATTCGCCGAAGCCGACATTCGTATTCCGACACAAGAGGATTGGGTCCGCTTGAAGGAGTCGGTGCAGACACACGGCATCTACAACCAGAACCTGCAGGCCGTGCCGCCGACCGGATCGATCAGCTACATCAACCACTCGACCAGCTCGATTCACCCGGTGGCCAGCAAGATCGAGATCCGCAAGGAAGGCAAGATCGGGCGCGCCTACTATCCGGCGCCGTATCTGACCAACGACAACCTGGAGTACTACCAGGACGCCTACGAGATCGGCTACGAGAAGATTATCGACACGTATGCCGCGGCGACTCAGCACGTGGACCAGGGGCTGAGCCTGACGCTGTTCTTCAAGGACACTGCGACGACACGCGACGTGAACAAGGCGCAGATCTACGCCTGGCGCAAGGGCATCAAGACGCTGTACTACA
>CAZCHU010000017.1:0-39796 GCA_964498215.1 uncultured Mycobacterium sp.
AGGTCGCCATCGACGCGGCACAGGTGTGGCTCGGCATAGTCGAGGACCAGTTCGGGCTGTAACCCCCCGGCCACCACCGGCTCCACGGTTAGGGTTTGGTGCCGACCGTGATGAGGTCGGACAGGAATCGAGTCCAGATCGGCCGGCGCACCCGGTGCTGATCCTCAACCCTGAACCCGGCGTCGGTAAATAGACCCCGCAGCGCCGCCGGTGACGGGCTATGGGCGGGGTTGAACCGGCTGGCAGACAGCCACTGCAACGGAAGCGGTTGGTACGGAGTGAACGTTGCCACAGCAGCGAACCCCCCGGGCGCCAGCACCCGGTGGAACTCCCGCAGCGCGGCCGGCTGATTGAAGAAGTGGAACGCCGAGGTGGTCACTACCGCGTCCAGACTTCCGTCGTCAAACGGTAATTGCTCGGCGGGCGCGGCCATCCACTGCACGGCGGTGGATCTGCCCCTGGCTTGTGCCAGCATGCCCTCGGAGAAGTCAACGCCGTAGATCGCCTCGCACTCCATCTCGCTAGCGATGCGGGCAGCTAAGATCCCTGTGCCACAGGCGATATCGGCTATCCGGCGGGAGCCATGAGCCCTCAGCAGCGAGATCATCTCGTCCTGCGCGGGACGATAAACCCAGCGCTGAAGCGCATCCGCGTCGTAGGCGGGCGCAGCGAAGCTCCAGAACCCGGTGACCGCCGAGTTGAACGATCTGCGGGTGGACACGGTGACTACCAGACCCAGACGGACATGTCGCCCGGCGGGTACTGGGAGCAGACGTCGGTGGTGTGAGCCGCCACGCCCTTGTTGTTGAAGAACAATTTTGCCCAGTTCGGCCACCTGAATGCCAGCGGTTCACCGTAGATGTTCGTGGCGATCTCCTCCGAGTATGCCCGGCGGCCGGCATAGTCCATCGAGTAGAACCAGTGGATTCGATCTTGGACCGCCTGATGGATGTCGGGGGTCTTGTTGTTGTAGTCGATCATGTAGCGCTCGTAGTACACCGGCGCAACATCGCGTGCCGCGGCCATGATCTGTTCTGCGGTGCAGGTGGTCTTCAGCATGCGATTGGGAATCGGATAGTCGTCGGTGGCATCGGCGGCCGCGACCGCCGGTAGGGCCATCGTGATCGCACCGAACACCGCCACCGCGGCACCAGCGACACGCACCATTGCAGACAGCATCTCGCTCCTCATGTTCACTATTGCGCCGTGTTGCTCAGAATCGGCAGCTTGTCGGGGCAGTACGTGCGCAACCCGGCGGCCAGAAACTGCCACGCCTGCTCGGTGGTGCTGTCCTTGGCGAGGTTGCTGTGCACGAAATCGGCCGACTCGAAGGCGTTCTGGTCGACACCTCTGGTCAGACGTTTGCAGGTGATCTTGCCGATCCAGGCGTTGTAGTCCCGCTGGCCGTAGATGCCGTAGGTGTGCAACTCCTCGGCAAAGGCCGAATCGGGGTCGGCTGCGGCCGGGGCTGCGAACGCCACAAGCGCGGCCACCGCGGCTACGCCCATCGAGCTGTGCTTCATAACGCTCCTCCTTCTGACGGCGTCGCCGCCAGCCTTTCAGGTTTCGGCCACGGCGATGGAACGGGCCGGGTCCGGACACGCTGCGGCCACCAGAACCACGGCCCCATCAACGCCGCGATGGAGGGGGTCATGAACGCGCGGATCACTAACGTGTCAAACAACAGACCGAGACCGATCGTGGTACCCACCTGCGCGATGACGGTCAACTCACTGACCACCATCGACATCATGGTAAGTGCGAAAACCAGTCCTGCGGCGGTTACCACCGAGCCACTGCCGCCCATTGCCCGGATGATCCCGGTACCGACCCCGGCGTGGATCTCTTCCTTGAGCCGTGACACCAGCAGCAGGTTGTAGTCGGCGCCCACGCCCAAGAGAACGATCACCGCCATCGCGAACACCATCCAGTGCAGCTCGATGCCAATGATGTGCTGCCAGATGAGGACCGACAGGCCGAACGATGCGCCCAGCGATACCACCACAGTGCCGACGATGACCGCGGCGGCGACGACCGCACGGGTGAGGATCAGCATGATGACGAAGATCAAGCACAGCGCCGAGATGCCGGCGATCAACAGGTCGTAGTTGTTGCCGTCCTGCATGTCCTTGAACGTGGCCGCCGTGCCGCCGAGATAGACCTTGGAGCCCTCCAGTGGGGTGCCCTTGATGGCCTCTATGGCCGCAGTCCTGATCCTGTCGATCTTCTTGATGCCCTCTGTGGTCAGCGGATCACCCTGGTGGGAGATGATGAAGCGCACGGCGTGGCCGTCCGGGCTAAGGAACTGTTCCAGGCCGCGCTGAAAGTCCGCGTTCTCAAAAATCTCCGGCGGCAGGTAGAACGAGTCATCGTTCATCGAGTCGTCGAAGGCCTCACCCATTGCGTCGGCGTCCTCCGACATCGCCGCCATCTGATCCTGCATGCCCTTCTGCGACTGATACATCGTCAGCATCATCGTGCGCATGGTCTTCATCGTGTCGATCATCTCGGGCATCAATGCCACCATCTGCGGCATCAACATGTTGAGGCGACGCATCTCCGGCAGAATCTCTTTGAAGTCATCGGTCATCACGTTGATGCCGTCGAGGGTGTCGAACACTGATCGCAGCGCCCAGCACACCGGAATGTCGTAGCAGTGCGGCTCCCAGTAGAAGTAGTTGCGGATCGGCCGGAAAAAGTCGTCGAAATTGGCGATGCTGTCCCGCAGTTCGGCGATGTCGACGTACATGCCCTCCATCTTGGTCACCATGTTGTTGGTAACCGCCGCCATCTGGCCGGTCAGGCTGGACATCTTCTCCATGGAGGCGATGGTCCGGCCCATTAGTTCGGCCTGCTGCCGCATGTTTTCCATGGTGTCTTGGGTGTACTTCTCGTTGAGTCGCTGCGTGGTGCTCTGCATGCTCATCTGGAACGGGATCGAGGTGTGCTTGATCGGTTTGCCATCCGGTCGCGTGATGGCTTGCACGCGGGCAATGCCCTCAACGCGGAAAATGGCTTTGGCGATCTTGTCGATCACCAGGAAGTCCGCCGAATTGCGCAGGTCGTGGTCACTTTCGACCATCAAGAGTTCGGGATTCATCCGAGCCTGGGAGAAGTGCCGGTCGGCCGCCGCATATCCCTCGTTGGCGGGCAGATCGGCAGGCAGGTAATTACGGTCGTTGTAGTTGGTTTGGTAGCCCGGCAGCGTGAGCAGGCCGACCAGAGACAGCGCTATCGTCGCGACCAGGATCGGACCGGGCCAGCGTACGACCGCCGCCCCCATCTTGCGCCACCCCCGCACCCGCATCGTGCGTTTGGGCTCCAGCAATCTGCCGAATCGAGTGACGATGCTGATGATCGCCGTCATCAGCACCACACCCGCCAGCACCACGACAAACATGCCGATCGCCAGCGGTACACCCATCGTCTGGAAGTACGGCAGCCGGGTGAAACTCAGGCAGAACGTCGCCCCCGCGATGGTCAGACCCGAGCCGAGCACGACGTGAGCGGTGGTCCCGAACATCGTGTAGTAGGCGCTTTCTTTATCCTCGCCCGCGCTGCGTGCTTCCTGATATCGCCCGTTGAGGAAGATCGCGTAGTCCGTCGCTGCGGCGATCGCCAGCGTCACCAACAGGTTGGTGGCAAACGTCGACAGGCCGATGATCTCGTGGTACCCGAGGAATGCGACCACCCCGCGAGCTGTGGTCAGCGACAGCACCACCATCACCAGCGTGATCAGCACCGTGACGATCGAGCGGTAGACCAGCAGCAACATGATGATGATGACCGTGAAGGTCGTCGCCTCGATCATCCGCATACTGCGGTCACCGGCGATGTGCTGGTCGGCGGCCAGCGCGGCCGGGCCGGTGACGTAAGCCTTGACCCCCGGCGGCGGCTCGAGGCTGTCAACCACACCCTGAACCGATTCCACAGATTCGTTGGCCAATGCCTCGCCCTGATTTCCGGCCAGCTTGACCTGGACGTAGGCGGCCTTGCCGTCATTACTCTGCGAACCCGATGCGGTCAACGGGTCACTCCAGAAGTCCTGCACTGATTGAACGTGGATGGTGTCGGCGCGAAGCCGCTTTACCAACTCGTCGTACCAGGCGTGTGCCTCGTCGCCGAGAGCCTCCTGGCCCTCGAACACAATCATCACCGAGCTGTCCGAGTCGCCCTCATCGAACAGCTCGCCGACCTTCTTCAGGGAGATCATCGACGGGGCGTCGTCCGGGCTCATGGAGACTGCCTGCATCTGCCCGACCGTCTCCAGCTGGGGCACGACAACGTTGAGGACGACCACCAGCGAGACCCAGCCGAGGACGATCGGCAGCGCAAACGTGCGAATCATTCGGGCGATGAACGGACGTGCCGGTTTCCGGGCGGGCGGGAACGCGTCGGTGCGAGTCTCGCTGACTGGTGCACTCATGCGGACTTCACAAAGCAGAAAGTTTGGGCGTTCAATCCGTCGGTCGTTCTTTCATCCTTGAGTTCATCGTCGACGAGGATCCGGCAGGTGATCGTGCTGCCATCACCCTGGGCGACGATGTTGGGCGCGGCTGACGGCTCCGTTGTGCTCAGGGTGAGTGACCACGGCAGTGCCGCACCGTCGACGCGTTGGGGCTTGGCGTCGAGGTCGAGATAGTTGATGTCAGCGTAAGAACCGGTGCCGGTGATCTCATAACGAACCACTTTGGGATCGAATGGTTCGGGTAGGTCGGCGAAGTTGCGCGGCGTCTCTGCGATGCCCTCGGCGCCGAAGAACGTTCGGATCCGCGCCACGGTGAGCCCCGCCACCACCACGACGAAGACTATGAGCAGCGGTAGCCAGACCTTCTTGGCGAGACCGATCACAGCGCCTGCTCCAGTTGCTCCCGATTACTGCCGACCAATGCAAACCCCTGGTTTCGTATCTTGGGCACTGCCGACCTTAACTTAGCTCATATAAGTTCTCAGCCCGCCACGGGTTCACTGACGGCACTGCTGCGCTGTCGGGCCGACCGCGCACCGGCGCGATCCGGGTCCGCTCTCGATACGCTTTAGGGCTGTGTACCGTCGGCGCTCTCGGGTGCGTCGAGCACGCTGACCGCGATGCCGTAGGGCAGGAACCGCACCAGCCGGGTCGGGTCGGTGTTGTTCTTGTTTGCCCGCAGCGCATCAAGCTCGGTGGGATACACCTGCTCAATCTGGGCGCCTCCGTCGTCATCGACGGTGTAGATGGCCCATACGCCGTCGCCGGTGTCGCCGGTGGTCTCCGGCTGCGCAGGCTTCTGGGCGCCCCGCACGAAGTCGTCGAACAGCGCCGTCCACCCGGGACGCTGGCCAGAGGTGTTCATGAACCTGCCCAGACCGTCGAGCGCGTCGCGGAGGCCTTCGCCTGCTTCCCGGACAACACGGTCGAAGTCCTCGGGATCGAAGCCGAACGGCCCCCCGGGAGAACTGTTGCTCATAGTGGTCCCTCCTGATAGCCACGCGCAGCCAGCGGATACTGACCAGTGTGCCCGCGTCGGCCGAACTAGTCGACTGACAGCGGGCTGAAGTGGTAGGCATCCATATGCCCGCGACACGAGCGAACCTGCTGGCAACCGCCCAACGGTCGCTGGCCGCGGCCGGCGCGCACGACCGCGCGGGCTGGATCGGACTGTTCACCGCCGACGGCCGCGTGGAGGATCCGGTCGGGTCTCAGCCGCACCGTGGGCGGGCCGCTCTAGAACATTTCTACGACACGTTCATCGGGCCGCGCGCCATCACCTATCAGCCACATGTCGACATCGTCGTCGGAAGCACCGTAGTGCGCGATCTCGAGCTCGAGATCGAGATGGCGCCGAACCTGACCCTGCGAGTCCCCGCCTACATCCGCTACGACGTACGGGCCAACGGTGATGATCTGCGAATCGCCGGACTGTCGGCATATTGGGAGCTACCGGCGATGATCGGACAGTTCGTTCGCAGCGGAATCGGGGCGATACCTGCGGGGATCACGCTCGGCAGAACAATGCTCAGCCATCAGGGACTATCCGGCGGCCTGGGATTTCTCAGCGGATTCCGGGGCCTCGGAACCGGCGGAAGAGGCCTCTTCGCACGTTTCCTCGATGAATCGTGCGGCGGGGATGAGGTTGGCGTCCGCAGGTTGGCGGCTGACATCTCGATTACCCGCGGCGATACCGAGCCGCTGACCACGTCCGACTTGGTCAAACACCTTTCCGGCGGGACCCGGCACAAGCTCATCCGGTCGGGGCGTGCGGTCGCGGCTCGCGTCGACAAAGGGGGCAGCCAAAGCGTGATCATCGGAGACCTCGCAGCCGACCGGGTAGCCATATCCCGGGTTCGGTTGTTTGCCGAAACCCGGTGACGAGAGCAGCGCTGGAAACGATTCGGCCACGTTGCCGCGGGGGGCACTGTCGTCGTGAGAATGTATGACAACCATGGAAGCTGCTGAGTACGTCACTTACCAGGAATTCGGCCGTCGATTCTTCGAGATTGCCGTTACCGAGGAGCGCGTGGGCGGCGCGATCGGCGCGATCGCCGGCGACGCGTTCGAACTGGGCCCCATCGCCCAGGGCCCGGGAAAGATCGCCAAGGTCACGGCCAAGGTACGAATCCTGGAACCCCGGGTCAGTCGCGAGGTCGGCGAGTTGATCACCTTCGCGATCCGCATCCCGTTGGAGATCAACATGGTCGTCGACCTGCGTATCGACAGACCCAAGTTCATGGTGTTCGGCGAGATCGCACTCCGCGCCACAGCGAGAGCCGCCGAACCACTGCTGCTGATCCTCGACGTCGCGAAACCCCGAGCCTCCGACATCTCCATCCACGTGACCTCTAAATCACTACGCGCCGAAGTGGTGCGCATCGTCGGGGGAGTGGACGCCGAGATCAGGCGGTTCATCGCCGCGCACGTCGCCGGCGAGATCGACAGCCCGCAGTCGGTGAAGGCCAAGGTCATCGACGTCGCGGAGCGCCTCGACGAGGCCTGGACCGGCATCTGAGGCGCACACGAGACAGCTACCCGACCGCGGGGACCCCGCAGCTACCGCAGGCGGCCGAGCCTGGACAGGTTGAGTACGACCCCGGTCACGTCGAGTTGGGTGACGATGTCCTCCAACCGACTACGCGGTAGCTCGGTACGCCACTCTGGCAGCGTCCCAGTCAGCCGAACAGCGCCGGGGCTGAACTCGACGCCCGTCAACTGCAGCCCGTGCGCGAATTCGGGCAACCGCACCCGATAGGCCGGGGTTCGGGCCGGAAGCCGCCACCGTGAGCCACCGATCCGCACTCGCCGCGGCCTCAGCCACAGCGCCGAGCCGTCGAGCTTGGCCTCTACTTCGACGTCACCCATCCACCGGCGGTGAGCCATGTGCAGCCGCGCCACACCGTCGGCGCCGATCTCGGCTCGCAGCCGCGGCGCCGCCGAGACGAACAGATCGTCGAGCGCTTGGGTCGGCACCTCCAGCGTCAAATCCACCGGCGCCGCCACGAGGACAGGGGGAGCGGTGGGCCTGATGTGCACGTTGTGCAGGACAACGGTTCCGTGCTCGAAAGAGCTTGTTCCCCAGCGAATATCGTGGGCTGTGAGGGTGACATCGTTGAGCTGGCCGACCGAAAGACCACGCACATCCAGGCGGGAGTCGAACTTCGTGACCGTCATCGAAAGATCGCCATCGTCAAGACGTACCGTGAGCCTGCGTCCGACCACCAACCGGCGCATCGTCATGAACAGCGTCCGGTAGGCGGCCGCAGCGCCGCCGTTGACCGGCGCCATTGCGGTCGCAGACCACACCGAGGTGAGCATGTCGAGCGGCCGGAAAGGATCAAATCGGCGCATGGGCCTGATGTGATTCTGCTGACTGACCGGTTTCGATGGACGGGCCATGGTGAACCCATCTTCGCATGCGGCCGACGTCATCGACCGATTCGTTCGGCCCGGCTATCCGTCGCCTACAGATCCAGAGTCAGGCCGGATTCCCCGGCTGCGCGGGAGACGCACGTCAGCATCATTCCCGCCGCGCGTTCGGGTTCGGTCAGCAGTGTGTCGCGATGCTCAACCTCGCCGGCGAGCACCCGGGTGCGGCACGTACCGCAGAATCCCTGCTGACAGGAATAGGGCGCGTTTACCCCAGCCTGGCGCAACGCGGCGAGCAGCGTCTCTTCGGCGCCGACGCCGACTGTTTCACCGCTGGAGGACACCGTCGCCCGGAAAGGCCGACCGTCGACCACCGGGGCGGCGGCGAATCGCTCGAAGTGCAGTTCGACGTCGTCGCGACCGACCAGCGCCGAACGGATCGCCGTCAACATCGGGGCCGGACCGCACGCATACACCGCGGTACCTTCGGCACACTCGCCGAGGAGCTCCGCCGCCGTGGGGAGACCGTGCGCGTCGTCGGTGCGGATCTCGACACTGTTTCCGAAAGCGGTGACCTCATCAACGAACGGAAGGCTGTCGAAGCTGCGGCCGGCATAGACCATGGACCAATCGACGTCGAGAAGACGGGCCCGCTCCAGCATCGGAAGAATTGGGGTGATGCCAATTCCGCCCGCAATGAACCGAAACCGTCGCGTCGGAGATCCGTACCCTGGCACGGTGAGCGGAAACGCGTTACGCGGGCCGTGGGTGTACACGGTGGCACCCTCCGGTAGCCCGTCGTGGATCTCGATGGACCCTCCGCCTCCGTCGGGGATGCGTCGCACCGCAATGCGGTAGCGCTCGGGCGAGCCTGGGTCCCCGCACAGCGAGTACTGTCTGACCCGCCCGCTGGGCAGGTGCACGTCGATGTGCGCGCCGGGAAACCATCGCGGCAGTGTGACGCCGGGTTGGGGCGCCAGCGTCAGCTCGACAACATCCTGATCCCGGGCAACGACGCGGCGCCGTTCGACGCTCAGCGCGATGGTGCTGTCTCGGCCGCTCGGCATCGGGATGCGCTGCACCGCAGCTGAGGCAGCCAACATGCCGGAGATTGCGACTCCGGCAACGGCCACCGTCCGGTCATGACGGGTACGACCGGACGCGCTCGGCGGTACCTGCCGGTAGCGATCGAACAGCCGCATCACATATGAGCCGCGCGGGCCGCCGGAGAGGCCGCAAGGTAGGCGACGGCTTGCGCTGTGGAGCCCAGTTCCTCGGGTGAGTAGCGGGGCCGAAAGTAGCTCAGCGTGCTCGATCCGAACAGGGTGCGGTAGCGGGGCAGCAGTCCAAGTCTGGAGTCGCGCATCCGCATCCGATTGAATGTCCACCAGTTCGCGGTGATCGTGGGGTCGGTCTTGACCAGGTGCCAGGCAGCCCGCTGAAAAAACACGAACAGCATGCTCGCGGCCGTGCTCATGGCCCGGACTCGGGCGAAGTAGCTGTCATGGAAGTAAACAGCGACATCGTGGGCCACGCTGCGATGCTCAACCTCTTCGCTGCCATGCCAGCGGAACAGGTCGACCAATGCCGGATCGGCGTTGTAGTCGTCCCAGGCGCAGTTGAGCGCGAAGTCACCCATGACCGCGGTGTAGTGCTCGATCGCGGCGATCAGCCAAAGCCGCTCGCATAGGTGGTTGAGGCGGCGACCAGGATCGGTGTAAGCCGGCGGTGCGAGCACCTTGGTGAACACGTGTTCGACCTGGACGCGGATCGGGGTTGGATCGACGCCGTTCTTGACCATGTAGGCCGTCAGGGCCTCGTCGTGCACATCGGCGTGGGTGGCCTCCTGACCGATGAATCCTCGGATGTCGTCGGCCAATTTGGCATCCTTGACCAGCGGCAACGCTTCGTTGAAGGTTTCGACGAACCAGCGCTCCCCGGCTGGTAGGACAATGTTGAGCACGCTGACGACGTGGGAGGCCACCGGGTGCCCGGGAATCCAGTGCAAGGGACTGTCCGCCACGTCGAAGTGCACCTTGCGGGCCTGGATCTGTACCGGTCCAGGGTCTACCTCGGTATCGAAACGGCGCGGTCGCAACATTGCGGGCTCCTATACGTCGTGGATACCTGGATTCTACGACGAAGAGGTCAAGTAGGTGGGAACGCGGGTCCCGGATAGCTACTGCGTTGCGGTTGTCAGGCCGGCGGGGGAGGGGTCCCCGCACCGGGCGCACCGGCAATCGGCACCAGCGGCGTCGGGGTGACCGTCGTGACACCGTTGGCGCCGATAGTGGGGCCGCCGGTGGGCCCCTGGGACTTGATGAAATCGGCCGCTTCCTGAGTGCAGTCCAGCGTCAGCAGCATGCGGCCGCTGCTGGTCATCTTCTGCTTGTCGACCAGGCATGCCGACTGCGATAGGGCGCTACCGGTTGATCCACCGAAATACGCGCTGACACCCTGGCTCTTGAGAATCGCCAGCGCCCGGCCGTATTGCTCGCCGGTGACGTTGTACGGCGACTCCTGTTGCGAAGGCTGCGAGATCGCCACACCGGCGCCGATCAGCGCGGCCGTTCCGGTGACGACGAGTCCGCCGCTGAGCACAACCAGCTTTCGCACGTCAGTTCTCTCCTCCGCTAGGTGGTCGCTGCAACATATCGCAGCGCTGCCTAATGTGAAACCGCTGCAGAGACGCCCAGCGTTACAGCGAGGTTGACCCCCGCCCCGTCACACCGGGGGCTTGACCGCGGCCCGCATCGCCTCACACAGCGAGGCGGCCCGCGGATCGACAAACAGTTCCTCCAGCAACATCTGCCGTCCCTGTGGATCACCGAGGGGGACGCGCCAGTTCGGATACTCGTCAGTGGTCCCCGGCTGGTTCTGGGTTCGAACCTCACCGGTGGCATCGGCCACCGACAGCGACAGCAGGCGCGACGGTGTCCGTCCGAGGTAGCGGTGCAGCGCGAGAACCACCGAATCAACGTCACTGTCGTCACCGGCCTCACCGTCAAGCAACCCGACCCTGCGTAGCTCGGAGATCCAGGCCCGCTGCTGCACCTGGTCACTGGCCAGTTCCTCGGCGGCCGGGCGGGTCAACAGCCCGAGCTCGTCACGCAGCCGGACATGTTCTCCCGCGAGATAACCAGCCGTGGGAGGTAGATCATGGGTTGTGACCGCCGATAGGCATCCCTCCCGCCACCGCTCGGCCGGCAGCGGCCCCCCGGCGCCGTCGCGGTCCATCTCGAACCACAGGATCGAGGTGCCGAACACGCCGCGGTCGCGAAGGTAGTCGCGCACCCAGGGTTCCACGGTCCCGAGATCCTCACCGACGACGACCGCACCGGCCCGATACGCCTCCAGCATCACGATGCCGATCATCGCCTCATGGTCGTAACGCACGTAGGTGCCTTCGGTCGGCGGCGCACCCTTCGGTATCCACCACAACCGGAACAACCCGATGATGTGATCGATGCGTACCCCGCCCGCATGCCGCAACACGGCCCCAACGAGCGCACGGAACGGTTCGTAGGCCGCCTCGGCAAGCCGGTCGGGCCGCCACGGCGGCTGCGACCAGTCCTGCCCGAGCTGGTTGAACTCGTCCGGTGGTGCACCGGCGGCAACACCGAGCGCCAAGACATCCTGCAACGCCCAGGCGTCGGCGCCGTCGGGATCCACTCCGACCGCCAGGTCGTGCATGATGCCCAGCTCCATACCCGCCTGTAAGGCGCTGGCCTGCGCAGACATCAGCTGTTCGTCGACGATCCACTGCAGCCAGCGGTGAAAGTCCACGGTCGAGGCGTACTCGTCGACAAACTCGGCGACCGCTTCAGAGCCCGGGTGCTGCAGTTCCTCCGGCCACTGGTGCCAGTCCGCGCCGTAGTGCTCGGCCAGCGCGCACCAAGTGGCGAAATCGTCGAGACTTCGACCCTCCCGATCCAGGAAAGCCTGGTAACCGATCTCGCGGCCGGCAGAAAGCTCGATGAGGTAGACGCTTTCCAGCGACGCGCGTTTGGTTTTCCACGCGCGGTCACGGTCGATCTGTTCGCTGCGATCGGCGCGCTCCTGCACCTGTTTTCGCGCCTTGCGGATTCGGCCCCGGTGCCGGACCTGGGCGAACTCGGGAACGGCCTCCACGCGGAGGTACATCGGGTTAACGAATCGGCGTGACGTCGGCAGGTACGGCGAGGGTTCCATCGGCGCGGTCGGAGCCGCCGCGTGCAGCGGGTTGACCAGGATAAATCCCGCACCGTGGCAGGCGGCCGACCAGACAGCCAAGTCCGTGAGATCGGTCAGATCACCGACGCCACAGGAGTTGCGGGAGCGAGCGCTGTAGAGCTGGGTGGCCAGGCCCCAGGCGCGGCCCGCGCCGAGGCGGGCGGGTGGCTCCAGCGCCGAAGGTGCCACGATCACCGCCGTGTCGACGTCTGAAGAGCCGACTTGCAGGTGCAGTCGGTGGTATCCGATGGGCAGATCCGCCGGCAGTTCGAAGGTTGCCTCACCCACCATCCTGCCATCGAGTTCGAATGGGGCCCTGTTGTTTTCGAGCTGTCGCAAGCCAGTGCGCACACTGCCCCCCTCAAGCCGTATCCACAGTCGGGCCGGGTCGCCGTGCGTGACGTGAACCCAGAACGGCGTCGTATTGCCGTTACGCCCGACGATGACCGGGGGCAGAGCGCGCGCCCAGTGTTCGCGGTCCCGGGTGACGATCGCCGCGGCACGCTCCTCTTCGGTCCCGGCAGTTACACCGAGCGCGTCAAGTACCGCAATCAGGGTGGATGCCGACACGCTCACCTGCCGACCCGCCCAGTCCTCGTACCCGGTCGCCACTCCGAGCCGATGCGCGAGCTCGATCAGCGATGCGGGCGGGGCAGTGTCCACAGAGTCATCCGGGGCGTCATCGTGGGCAGTGGGCATGCCACCAATCTTGCCGCGTCGGTCGACGGCATGTACGGCCAAGCCGCTTCGATAGGGTCGCAATCCATGACGCCCGAACTGCTCGAGGGCGGTGACACGCGCGACATACGGGCTCGCATCGCGGTCGCAGCAGTGTTTCTCACCAACGGTGCGCTGTTCGCGAACCTGCTGCCCCGGTTGCCGGAGATCAAATCGGATTTGGCCATGTCCAACGTTGTCTACGGCGGTGCGGTGGCATCGTTCTCGGTCGGGGCACTGGTGGCCGGGTTGTCCGCGGCCGCGCTGATCCGCCGGTTTCAGTCAGCGCGCGTAGCCGTCGTGACCACGATGGCTTTAGCCGGCTTCATCGTGGCGGCCGGCGTGGCCGCCACACCGCTTCTCTTCGCCCTGGCCCTATTCGCCGCGGGCGCCTGTGATGCCGTCGTTGACGTCGCGCAGAACGTCAACGGTCTTCGGCTGCAACGCACTTATCGACGTTCAATCATCAACTCCCTGCACGCCGTGTGGGCGGTCGGCGCCATCGGGGGAGGCCTGATGGGCGCGGGTGCGATCGCACTGAATATCGCGCGTCCGGTGCACCTGTGCATTGCGGGTGCCCTGTTCTGTGCGGTGGTCGCGATCGCCTATCCGCACCTGCTGCACGGCCCCGACCATAATGACCGTCCCTCGGCTGATGACGCGAGCGGACGCGGCGCGAGTGCCGTGGTGTACCTGGCATTGCTTGCGCTGGTGGGTATCGCGATTGCGGGTGCCGCTGTGGAGGACGCCGGAAGCACCTGGGCCACCTTGTATCTGCGGGACAGCCTGGAGGCGCCTGGTCCGGTGGCCGCGATGGGGTACGTGTCGCTGGTCGGATTCATGTTCGTGGGCCGACTCGCCGGCGACAGGCTGGTGGATCGATTCGGCGAACGCGCCGTGGTGCGTGCGGGCGGCCTGATAGCAGCGGTGGGCATGGGGGCTGCTCTGGCTTTTCCGACGGTGCCCGGCACCATCGCGGGGTTTGCCGCCGCCGGGTTGGGGGTGGCCACGGTGGCGCCGGCGGCGATGCGGGCCGCCGACGACCTACCGGGTCTTCGCGCGGGGACGGGCCTGACCGTGCTGACCTGGCTGATGCGGATGGGGTTCCTCGGCGCGCCGCTGGTTGTCGGCGTCGTCGCGGACGCGACCAACCTGCGGACCGGGCTTCTCATCGTCCCGCTCGCCGGTATCTCGCTGATGGCGCTCGCCGGCGTGCTCGGAGCGAGGCGGCCGTGATCGGCTCGATCTGTGTACGCCGAACCTCTGCGGTGATCGCGATCCTCGTGGTGGAGTCGGTTGAGTTATCCCCAATCCGGGATTCATCCACAGCCGCGTGATTCTGTACACATAGTCGCACAATTGTTCGATATTTTGGGGCCATGGGTCAGTTCGTCACCGGTCAGGCAGCGCGGCAGCGGGTGTGCCTCCTGCTGGATCAGGTGGATGGCGCCTATCGCGAAATGCGGGAACTGTCCTGCGATGAGGTCGGCACCCCCTTCCGGATCGAGATGGCCGAGCGGCTCGAAACTCAGGAACGCCTCAACCGCGGATTGATGTATCGGGTATTCGGTCAGATCGCCGACCCGCCCGACGAAACTGCGATGGCGCCCGACATGCTCGGGCGCCTGTGCGCGCGGCTGCGCATCCCGCCGCGCGAGATCAAACGCCGGTTCAAGCTGGCCGCCAGAATCCGGCCGCGCCGCCAGCTGTCCGGCCCACCGTTACCCGCTCAACTGCCCGCCGTCGCCGAGGCCGTGCAATCCGGCACGATCGGTGAGGATCACCTCAAGGCGATCACCAAAACCCTCGACATTCTGCCGTCGTGCACTTCCGATACTGACCGCGTCGAGGTACAAGCCAGCCTGGTCCGCGAAGCCACCAAGAACGACGCCGATATCGTCACCGCTCTCGGCCGTCGCATCGACGATATCTTCAACCCCGACGGCCGCTACGACGAAAACGACCGGGCACGGCGCCGCGGCCTGGTCCTGTCGCGGCAACAGAGCGACGGGATGTCCCGGCTAGTCGGCTGGATCGACCCCGAAACCCGCTGCTACCTCGAGGCGGTCACCGCGGCGGTGCGCCCGGGCCGCCACCTGTCCGACGGCACTACGGAACAGACCCGCGATGAGCGCAGCATGGCCCAACGCTGCCACGACGGCATCAAACTCGGGCTCAAAGCCGGTATCGCCTCCGGCGCAATGGGCTCTCACCGCGGACACCCCGTCACCGTCATCGTGCGCACCACCCTCGCTGAGCTGAACCAGGCCGCCCATGCGGTCAACAACACCGCTGTGTCGATGCCCTCACCAGCGCGCACCGGCGGAGAAACCGCACTTCCAATGCGCGACCTGATCCGAATGGCTACCGACGCCATCCACTACTTGGCCGTTTTCGACGAACACAGCGGGCGCCCGCTGTACCTGGGCCGTCAAACCCGTATCGCCACCACCGACCAGCGCGTAATCTGCTATGCCCGCGACGGCGGCTGCACAAGACCCAACTGCTTGACGCCGGGCTACCAGTGCGAAGTCCACCACAGCCCCGACTGGGCCGCCGGCGGCCCCACCGACGCCGATACCTTGTTCTTCGCCTGCGCACCCGACCACAAGCTCCTCACCGCCGGCCACCACAGCGCCACGGTTACCACCGCCGGACGCCTCGCATGGACCAACAGCCAATCCCCACCCCAGATCAACCACGCCCACCACGCCGAGGAACTCCTCCAAGCCGACCCCGACCCACCACAGCACCACGATTAGGACCACATCGTGGTACCCTGCCGTACCAGGACCGACCGAAGGAGATCGGCATGACCGCGGAGGCGACGACCCGCAACACCGCGGGCGGACGACCCGTGGTGGACACCACCCATGGCCCGGTGAGAGGTATCGACGACGGAACCGCCAAGGCCTGGAAGGCGATTCGCTACGCCGCCGCGCCGGTGGGCGAGCTCCGCTGGCGAGCTCCTGAACCGCCGAAAGGATGGTCGGAACCGGCCGACGCGGGGCAGGTCGGCCCGGTGTGCCCACAGCCGACGGACCCGAAGATTCCGATCGATCTGGGCGCCCCGCAGGGCGATGACTTCTTGAGACTCAACATTTGGGCGCCGTCAGGCACCGAGCCGGGCGCGGGCAAACCGGTGATGGTGTGGGTGCACGGCGGCGCCTACATCCTGGGCTCGGCCAGTCAACCCCTCTACCACGGACGCACACTGGCCGCCGACGGTGACGTCGTGGTCGTAACGCTCAATTACCGACTCGGCGCGCTCGGTTTTCTGGAACTGGCCACTCTGGGCGCCGACAGCGAGCAATTCGCGACCAACGTCGGACTCCGCGATGTCCTCGCGGCGCTCGGCTGGGTACGCGACAACATCGCGGCGTTCGGGGGGGACCCGGGTCGGGTCACGCTGTTCGGCGAGTCGGCAGGAGCCGGCGTGGTGACCGCGCTGCTGGGCTGCCCCGCCGCAGCCGGGTTGTTCAGCGCCGCGATCGCCCAGAGTTCACCGGTCACGTCGTCCTACCACGCTGACGGTGGCCGCCGGGTAGCAGAACGCTTCCTTGAGGTGCTCGGAGTCGGACGTCAGGATCTCGGACGCCTGGCCGGGCTCCCGATCGAGGCGATCGTGGCCGCATCCACGACGGTGTTCGACGAGGTCCCGGTGCGCACGCCGGGCAGGCTGGCCTTCGCACCGATCGTCGACGGAGACATCCTGCCGGACTATCCGGTCACCCTGGCCAGGCAGGGTTTGACCCATCCGGTACCGCTGATCATCGGCACCAACAGGAACGAAGCGGCGTTGTTCCGCTATATGAAGTCGCCCCTCATGCCCATCAAGCCAGAAGCCATCAAGGCAATGTTCGCCCAGATCGCAGCCGAACAGCCAAGCCTGCAGTTACCGAGCGAAACCGATCTCGACGGCACCTACCGCGGCCGCAGCAAGTCCAAGCACCTGGGAGTGGCCGGCGACCTGGGGTTCCGGATGCCCTCGATCTGGTTCGCCAACGGTCACCGCACCGTCGCCCCGGTGTACCTGTACCGCTTCGACTTCGCCACCCCGATGCTGCGGATCCTGCGTCTGCATGCTGCGCACGCCACCGAACTTCCGTTTGTCTGGGGCAATCTTGGCGCGGTGCCCAAGGATCCGATGTTCGCACTCGGTGGTCGCAAGGTCGGCGAGGCAGTCTCCCGCCGGGTGCGTGCCCGATGGACGAACTTCGCGGCCCACGGCGAGCCGACGGGCCTCGATGGCGAACCGGAGTGGGGTCGCTACGACACCCAGGACCGCGCCACTCTGGTCATCGATAAGCAGGACTCGGTGGTCGACGACCTCGATGCCGACGTGCGCCGCGCCTGGGGCGACGACGTGCTGAGCTTTCTGTAGAAATCCGTCGACTTTCCCGGAGGTGCCGCCGTGGCGTTCCTGGACGTGCTACCCGCGCAGATGCGCGACCCTGTGCTCTTCGCGATTCCCTTCTTCGTGCTTCTGTTGGCCATCGAATGGGCGGCAGCCCGCAAACTCGAACGCCTCAACCCCGCTGCCCACACCCCCCGTCCGGCTTTGGGGGCCCACCTGACACCCGACTCGTTGGCCAGCATCTCGATGGGCCTGGTGTCGGTCTTCACCATGGGCGCATGGAAGTTCTTGGGGCTGTTGGGTTATGCCGCGATCTACGCATACCTCGCGCCATGGAAACTTCCTGCCAATCAGTGGTACACCTGGGTAATCGCGATCCTTGGCGTCGACCTTCTGTTCTACGCGTACCACCGATCCGCGCATCGCGTGCGGTTGATCTGGGCTACCCATCAGGCTCACCACTCCAGCCAGTACTTCAACTTCGCGACCGCGTTGCGGCAGAAATGGAACAACAGCGGTGAGATCCTGATTTGGATTCCGTTGCCACTATTGGGTGTTCCACCATGGATGGTGTTCGTGAGCTTCTCGATCAACCTGGTTTATCAGTTCTGGATTCATACCGAGCGCATCGACAAGCTCTGGCGGCCAATCGAGTTCGTCTTCAACACACCCTCCCACCATCGGGTGCATCATGGCATGGATCAGGAGTACCTGGACAAGAACTACGCCGGAATCCTGATCATCTGGGATCGGCTGTTCGGCACGTTCCAACCCGAGCGATTCCGGCCGCACTACGGATTGACCAAACAGGTCGAGACATTCAATATCGTGAAGCTGCAGACGCACGAATACGCCGCGATCGGTCGTGATGTACGAGCCGCGCGAGGTGTGCGGGCAAAACTCGGCTACATATTCGGCCCACCCGGATGGGCGCCGGCAGGCACGCCGGAAAACGACGACCTCCCGCGGATGTACCGTACGTCGGCCGAGCCCGCCGGAACCGCACCGCGGCCCGCGGGCAGGCCGTAGTCTGCGCAGTGTGGAGACGGTCTTTGATTCTCACGCCGACCCCGCGCTGCTCGATCGCTCGCTGGCGGGAAGCAGCTTGGGGTCGGTATGGCTGGACACGCCGCGTCCGGATTTCCCACCTCCAGCCGGGCCAGTCACCTGCGACCTGCTGGTCATCGGGGGCGGCTACGCGGGCCTGTGGAGCGCCTTGCACGCCGCTCGCCGCCATCCCGACCGGCGCATCGTGCTCGTCGAGGCCGACCGAATCGGGTGGGCCGCATCCGGGCGCAACGGCGGCTTTGTCGATGCCAGCCTGACCCATGGACTCGAGAACGGGAAGTCACGCTGGCCCAGCGAGATCGACACCCTCGAAGCGCTCGGCAGGGAAAATCTCGACGGCATGCAGGCTGAGATCGCCGAACTTGGCCTGGACACCGAATGGCAGCGCACCGGGATGCTGTCTGTGGCGACCGAGCCACATCAGGTCGAATGGCTCAAACAGGCTGCGGACGAAAACCAGGGGCAGCTGCTGGACCAGCAGCAGGTTCGCGGCGAAGTCAACTCACCGACATATCTGGCGGGTTTATACAGCCCCGACACCTGTGCGATCGTCAACCCCGCCAAACTGGCACTGGAACTCGCGCGGGCCTGCCGTGAGGTCGGAGTCGAGGTGTTCGAGCACACCAAGGCTTCTCAGATCATTTCGGGGGGCGCCGCATTGCGTGTGCATACCGACGGGCCGACGATCACCTGCCGGCAGGTGGTGCTGGCGACCAACGCATTTCCCAGCCTGCTCAAGCGAAACCGCCTTTTGACCGTGCCCGTGTACGACTATGTGCTGGCCACCGAGCCACTCACCGACGCCCAGTTGGACCGGATAGGTTGGCAGCACCGACAGGGAATCAGCGACTGCGCCAACCAGTTTCACTACTACCGCATCACCATGGACAACCGGATCGTCTGGGGTGGCTATGACGCGATCTACCACTTCGGTCGACGAGTCGATGCAGCCTACGAGAACCGTCAGCAGACCTACCGTCGATTAGCCGCCCATTTTTTCATCACCTTCCCGCAGCTGGACGACGTCCGGTTCACCCATCGCTGGGCGGGCGCAATCGACACCAACACCCGATTCTGTGCGCATTGGGGACTGGCCCGGGAAGGCCGCGTGGCCTACGTGAACGGTTTCACCGGGCTCGGTGTGGGCGCTGCGCGTTTTGCTGCCGATGTCTGCCTGGATCTCCTGGACGGCGTCCAGACGCCTCGGACCCAATTGGAAATGGTTCGCAAGAAGCCACTGCCGTTTCCCCCCGAACCGCTCGCCAGTATCGGCATTCAGGCCACCCGGTGGTCACTGGATCGAGCCGACCACTCCGCCGGGCGTCGCAACATCCTGTTGCGCACGCTGGATGCTGTCGGGCTTGGATTCGACTCCTGACACCTCCGATGGGTCATATGTAACGCCCCTTTTCCGGATTGCGATGAGCCTGTTACGCAAGCCGGAAGATCGGGTATCACCCGGTGGGAGAGCGAGGGGTCGCCATGTCTGATGTGTCAGCACAACTGAAGCATCGATTGCTGCAGCTGCTAGCCGTGGTGGCTGCGCCCGCCGCGGCCCTGGTGCTGACCTCGACATCTGCCGAGGCCCAACCCGGAGTGCTCGTGCATCCCGGCATGGAGATCCACCAGGACTCGGTGCTCTGCACTCTCGGCTACGTCGATCCCGCGACGCGTGTGGCCTTTACTGCAGGCCATTGCCGTGCGTCGGGAACGGTCACGGACAAGCAGGGCAACATGATCGGTAGTCAAGGCTCATTCCGCGACAACACGCCCAACGGAATGACGGTCGACACCAATCACCAGATCACCGACTGGGAGGTCATACACCTGACCGCCGACGTCGTCATCAACAATGTGTTGCCCGGCGGGCAGGTGCTGGTCACCGATCCGGCGGTGCACCCGGTGGCCGGGATGCCCGTCTGCCACTTCGGCGTGGTGACGGGCGAAAGCTGCGGAACAGTCGAATCTGTCAACAACGGTTGGTTCACGATGGCTAATGGCGTGGTCAGCAAGAAGGGCGATTCGGGCGGACCGGTATACACCCAGACCCCAGACGGGCGCACCGTGCTCATCGGGATCTTCAACAGCACGTGGGGCGTCCTACCGGCCGCGGTGTCATGGCAGGTTGCCAGGCAGCAGGCCCGGGAGGACACCATCTCCGCAGCATCGGCCAGCCTTGCCGAACCGCCCGCCCTGCCCTGACCGGTCAGACCGAAGACCGGAACGCGCCGCACTGGCGATATCCTCACAGGGATGCTTGACCAGACACCTGTCCAGATTGCGTGGGTGACCGGGGACCTCGCGGCCACTGAATCGATGCTGACCTCGCTCATGGGGGCAAAGCGATGGGTTCGCATGCCCGGCGTCCACTTCGGGCCGCAGACATGCCAATACCGCGGCCAGCCTGCGGACTTCGTAGCAGACATCTCGCTCAGCTACGCGGGGGACACCCAACTGGAGCTGATTGCGCCGGTGTCGGGCCGCAATATCTATGCCGACTTCCTGGACCAGCACGGGCCGGGACTGCACCACATCTGCATCCAGGCAAAGGACGCCGATGGATTCGATGTCGCGATCAGCGATGCCGAACGCAACGGCGCACCGGTCGCCATGGCCGGGACCATGCCCGGTGGAATGCGGTTCGCCTACGTGACGGCCGAAAGCGCAGGCGTGCCCTACCTTGAGATCGCCTACATTCCGGCCGATATTCAGGCGTTTTTCGACCAGGTAAAACGGGAGACCGCGTGACCCGGCAAAGCATACGAAGCACCGAGGAGCAGTGACCATGCAGCCCATCCCGGAAACCGTGGACATCGGCGAGATCACCTCGTGGTCGGACGAGGCCGACGTGGTGGTCCTCGGGTTCGGAATCGCCGGCGGATGTGCGGCCGTCAGCGCCGCAGCGGCTGGCGCCCGGGTCCTGGTCCTGGAGAAGGCCGCGGCGGCCGGCGGGACGACGTCAATGGCCGGCGGTCACTTCTATCTGGGCGGCGGGACCGCTGTCCAGCAGGCGACCGGCCACGACGATTCACCCGAGGAGATGTACAAGTACCTGGTCGCGACGTCCCGCGATCCCGAACTCGACAAGATTCGCGCCTACTGCGATGGAAGCGTGGAGCACTTCAATTGGCTTGAAGCGCTGGGCTTTCAATTCGAGCGCAGTTACTACCCCGGCAAGATCGTCGTCCCGCCGGGCACCGAGGGGCTTTCGTACACCGGCAACGAGAAGGTGTGGCCATTCTGCGAGCAGGCCAAGCCGGCGCCCCGTGGACACTCCGTGCCGGTCCCCGGCGAATTGGGTGGCGCAGCGATGGTGATTGACCTGCTGCTCAAACGCGCTGCGGACCTGGGTGTGCAGTTCCGGTACGAGACCGGAGCAACAGCGTTGGTGGTGGACGAGAACCGCGCGGTGGTCGGCGTGCGCTGGAAACACTTCGGCGACACCGGCGCGGTCAGGGCCAAGGCTGTGATCATCGCCGCGGGCGGCTTCGCGATGAACGCCGAGATGGTGGCCGAATACACGCCTGCGCTCAGCCAGGAACGCAAGACCAAACACCACGGGACCGTTGCCCCGTTCATCCTGGGCAATCCCAACGACGACGGCCTGGGTATCCGGCTGGGGGTCTCCGCCGGAGGCATAGCCAGCAATATGGATCAGCTGTTCATCACCGCCGCCGCCTACCCTCCCGAGATTCTGCTCACCGGCGTCATCGTCAACAAAGACGGAAAGCGCTTCGTTGCCGAGGACTCCTACCATTCACGCACCTCGGCTTTTGTGCTCGAACAGCCCGAAAAGTCGGCGTACCTCATCGTCGACGAGGCCCACATGCAGATGCCCCAGATGCCGCTGATCAAGTTCATCGACGGATGGGAGACAGTCGCCGAGATGGAGGCGGCCCTGGGCATCCCGCCGGGCAACCTCGCCGCGACCCTCGCGCGATACAACGCCAACGCGGCCAACGGCGACGACCCGGACTTCCACAAACAGCCGGAATACGTTGCGGCACAAGATACGGGCCCGTGGGCAGCGTTTGATTTAACGCTGGGCCAGGCGATGTACTCGGGGTTCACGCTCGGTGGACTCAAAGTATCGATCGACGGCGAAGTGCTGCGCGAGGGCGGTGGTGTGGTTCACGGGCTGTATGCGGCCGGTGCGTGCGCATGCAACATCGCCCAGGATGCCAAGGGTTACGCCAGCGGAACCCAGCTCGGCGAGGGTTCGTTCTTCGGGCGGCGGGCTGGAGAGCACGCAGCGCGGCTCAGCGCGCGACCCTAGCGGCGGGCAGGTTCATCACCGACGTCGCCGAGGTACCACTGGCCATCGCCGAGCAATTGCAATTGCCTGGTGTGGTGTTGCTCGACGGTGCTGCGGTGGCTGACGCTGACCAGGATGGTGTCGGGTAGCTCGCTGCGGACCAGTTGGTAGAGCATCAGCTCCAGCCCCTCGTCCAGGGCAGAGGTCGATTCGTCGAGGAACACCGCCTGTGGCTTGGTGAGCAGGATTCGCGCGAACGCGACTCGCTGCTGCTCGCCGGGTGAGAGCACTTTGGCCCAGTCCAGCTCCTCGTCGAGCCGGCCGGTCAGGTGGGGCAGCGCAACCTGGTCGAGCACCGCACGCAGGTCCTCGTCGGTGATGGAGCCGGCCTCGTTGGGATATGACACGACGGTGCGCAGATCTCCCAACGGCACATACGGCAGCTGCGAGAGGAACATCGTCTTGTTCTCTTCGATCGGGTATTTGATGGAGCCCGACGCGAAGGGCCACAGACGTCCGAGGCTGCGCAGCAACGTGGTCTTGCCGCTGCCGGAAGCCCCGGTGATCACCAGCGCATCTCCCGGTTGCAGCGACAGATCGAGAGGTTCTATCAGCTCACGACCATCGGGGGTTCGCACCTCGACGTCGTCCAACTCGACGTGGCCGTCGCGGGAATCCTCGGCGGTGACCGAGGGCAGCGCCCGCCCCTCCTCGTTGGCGGTCACCAGCCCGTGGAGGCGGATGATCGCTGCGCGGTAGCCGGCGAAGTTGTCGTAAGCGTTGCGGAAGAACGACAGGCCGCTGAGAATTTCGCGGAAGGCATGCGCCGTTTGCGTGAGCTGGCCGAGCGTGATGTCGCCGCTGTAGAACCGTGGAAACTGCACGATGTAGGGGATCAGCTCCTGGGCCTGGCTGATCGAAAGGTTCCAGCCCAGGAAACCAGCCATCCGATTCACGTACTTCTTGTAGTTGGCGACGATCGGGGCGAACCGGCGCCGCAGCCCGGTGCGCTCGGCGATCTCGCCGCGGTAGAACGCCACCGCCTCGGCCGCGTCGCGCAATCGAACCAGCGCATAGCGGAACACGGCGTTGAACTTCTCGTTGTTGAACGCCAGGGTGATGATCGGCCGACCAATCCAGAAAGCGACCACGGTGGCGAACAGGATGTAGACGAGGCCGATCCAGAACATCGCCTTCGGGAGCTCCACCCCGACGAATGGCAGCGTCACCGGACCCGACAGATTCCACAGAATCGCGGTGAAAGAGATCATCGCGGCGATCGACGAGACGGCACCGAACAGCAGCGTGCTGCCTGAGGTGTTGTTCGGAGTGTTGGGTAGGGCCCCAACACCGGCGGTGAAGATGTCGATGTCCATCTGGATGCGCTGGTCGGGGTTGTCGATGGTGTCATCGATGAATCTCGCGCGGTAATAGGCCTTGCCGTCCAGCCAGTCACCGGTCAGCTGGTCGGTGAGCCAGGTTCGCCATCTCAACATGAATCGTTGGGTCACGAACAGGTCGAGCATGATCGTGGCGACATTGATGACAGCCAGGACGGCGAAGACGCTCATCGACATCCAGAAGCCGTCTTTGCCCGATTCTCGGACGACGTCGTCGCCGGCCCCCACCCCGGAAGCGATGACCTGAAAGCTGGTCATCATGTCGTTGCCCTGGAAGCTGAACAGCACCGACAGCCGGACGCTGGAAATGACGAGCAGCAAGATGCCCGCCAGCCACAGCCACACAACGACACTTTCGGGACCGGTGAAATACCCACGGGTGATGCGCCAGAACTGCCGACCCCAGGTGGTGAACCGGGCGATCAGCGTCACGACCACAAGGGTGGCCACCGCTGCGTACCCCCAGCCTTGGACGATCCACCACAGTGACGTCCAGACCTCACTGCTCCAGTCGAGGGTGGGGGCGAAAAGTTCCATTCGGGCAAACTACCCCGCCTACCCGCCGGAAGCCTCTTCCGAGGGGGCTAACCCGGCCGGGCGAGTCGAAAGGCGCCACTCGCCGTCGCCGCGTCCGAACCGCGCCGCGTACCGTGATCGTGTGGCTCGCAACTCTTCGAAGACTTCCGCGAAACCCAGACCCGGGCGGCTGTCCAACCGTTTCTGGAAACTGCTCGGCGCCAGCGCCGAAAAGGACCAGACGCAGTCGATGGCGCTGGTCGATGAGTCTGCCGAGTTCGACGCCAAGGTCGCTGACTACGACGACGAGCAGCTGGCCAAAGCGGCCCACCTACTCGAACTCAGCGACCTGGCCGACTCCGCAGACATACCCCAGTTCCTCTCGATCGCACGGGCCGCAGCCGAAAGGACGACCAGCCTGCGCCCCTTCGACGTTCAGCTCCAAGCTGCATTGCGAATGCTGGCCGGTGATGTCGTCGAGATGGCTACCGGTGAAGGCAAGACTTTGGCGGGCGCAATCGCGGCAGCCGGTTACGCGCTCGGGGGCCGCAGTGTGCACGTCATCACGATCAATGACTATTTGGCCCGCCGCGACGCCGAATGGATGGGCCCGCTGATCGAAGCCATGGGCCTGACGGTCGGTTGGATCACCGCCGACTCCACCGCCGAGCAGCGCCGCACCGCCTACCAGCGTGACATCACCTACGCGTCGGTCAACGAGATCGGCTTCGACGTGCTGCGCGACCAGCTCGTGACCGACGTCGAGAACCTGGTGTCCCCGAATCCCGACGTCGCGCTGATCGACGAGGCCGACTCAGTTCTGGTCGACGAGGCACTGGTGCCGCTGGTGCTGGCCGGAACCAGCCACCGGGAGACACCGCGCGCCGAAATCATCCGCCTGGTCGGCGACCTCGAAGAGGGTAAGGACTTCGCCGCTGACACCGACAGCCGCAACGTGCACCTGACCGAGCAGGGCGCCCTCAAAATGGAGGCTGCGCTGGGTGGGATCGACCTGTACTCCGAGGAGCATGTCGTCACGACGCTCACCGAGATCAACGTCGCCCTTCATGCACATGTGCTGCTGCAGCGCGACGTTCACTACATCGTGCGGGATAACGCGGTGCATCTGATCAACGCCTCGCGCGGGCGCATCGCCACCCTGCAGCGATGGCCCGACGGTTTGCAGGCCGCAGTGGAAGCCAAGGAAGGCATCGCGACCACCGAGACCGGCGAGGTACTCGACACCATCACCGTGCAGGCCTTGATCAACCGGTACCCGAAGGTCTGCGGAATGACCGGTACCGCGCTGGCCGCCGGTGAACAGCTTCGACAGTTCTACAAGCTCGGCGTCTCACCCATCCCGCCGAACACCCCCAACATCCGCGAAGACGAGACCGACCGGGTGTATGTGACGGCCGCCGCCAAGAATGACGGCATCGTCGAACACATCACAGCGGTGCACGCGACGGGACAGCCGGTCCTTGTCGGCACCCGCGACGTCGCTGAGTCAGAAGAGCTACACGAACGTCTGGTCAAGGCCGGGGTCCCGGCGGTCGTTCTCAATGCCAAGAATGACGCCGAGGAGGCGGCCGTGATCGCAGAGGCAGGTGCGCTAGGCGCGGTCACCGTATCTACCCAGATGGCCGGCCGCGGCACCGACATCCGGCTGGGAGGATCTGGCGTGGACGACAACGCCGCCGAGAAAAAGCGGGTGGCCGATCTGGGCGGACTGCACGTCATCGGTACCGGCCGACACCACACCGAACGGCTGGATAACCAGCTCCGGGGTCGGGCCGGTCGGCAGGGCGACCCGGGCTCGTCGCTGTTCTTCTCCAGCTGGGAGGACGACGTCGTGGTGGCACACTTAGAGCCCAACAAGCTTCCGGTCGACTGCGACGGGGATGGCAAGGTGCTGGCCCCGAAAGCGGCAAGCCTGCTCGAAAGCGCCCAGCGGATCGCCGAAGGCCGACTGCTCGAGGTGCATGCCACCACCTGGCGGTACAACCAATTGATCGCCCAGCAACGGGGGATTCTGGTCGAGCGCCGCAACGCACTCCTGCGCACTGCGACGGCGCGTGAAGAGCTGGCCGAACTGTCGCCGAACCGCTACCAGGAACTCACCGAGCAGCTCGGCCCGGACGCTGAAGAGAAACTCGAGAAGATCTGCCGCCTGATCATGCTGCACCACCTGGACCGCGGCTGGACAGAACATCTGGCATATCTGGCCGACATCCGGGAGAGCATCCATCTGCGTGCCCTGGGCCGGCAGAATCCGCTCGACGAATTCCATCGCATGGCCGTCGACGCCTTCGCTTCACTTGCGGCCGACGCTATCGAAGCGGCCCAGCAAACCTTCGACACCGCACCGTCGATTGAGGACGAACTCGGTATCGATCTCTCCAAGCTGGCACGGCCGACCTCGACGTGGACGTACATGGTGCACGACAATCCGCTGGCCGACGACGCGATGTCCGCGCTCAGTCTGCCCGGCGTGTTCCGCTAGGTTCTACTGCCATGGCCAAGGCGGCGGGCGGGCACGCTGCAAGCCCGGGATCGACACCGCAGGATCGGGTGCTGACGGTGCCGAACGTGCTGTCGCTCATCCGCCTGGTGTTGGTACCTGTCTTCCTCTACCTACTGCTCATCGCTGATGCCACCGGGTGGGCGGTCGCCGTGTTGATGTTCAGCGGGGTATCCGATTGGGCGGACGGCAAGATCGCGCGACTGTTCGACAACCAGTCCTCGCGGCTAGGTGCGCTGCTCGACCCCGCGGTCGACCGCATCTACATGGTGATCGTCCCCGTATCGATGGCATTGGCGGGTGCGATTCCGTGGTGGGTCGTGGGCCTGCTGCTCGGACGTGACCTGGTATTGGCCGCGACGCTGCCGTTGCTGCGTAGCCGCGGGTTGTCGGCGTTGCCGGTCACCTATGTAGGCAAGGCTGCCACGTTCGCGTTGATGTCGGGCCTTCCGCTGGTATTGCTGGGGCAGTACGACGCGCTGTGGGCCCGGGTCGTACTCGCGATCGGTTGGGGGTTTCTGATCTGGGGTCTGGCTATGTATCTATGGTCGGCGATCCTCTACCTCATCCAGGTGGCCATGGTCATGCGAACGATGCCCCGCGCGGCGCCGAGCGCGATGTCGGCGGGCGAGTAGCTCAACGTGAGCACGTTGGGCGGTTTCGACTCCGGCCGCGACACGCACCGGGCGGGAGGCCCAACGCTGATTCCGGTGCCGTCGTTGCTGCGGTCGCTGCTCTCCGACCACCTCGACCCCGGCTACGCCGCAGCAGCGGGTTCGAAGCAACGACGGACAAAGCCCTGGGAGCGAACCTGGCAGGTGCTCGCGGCTGTGCTGGTGGCTTCGGTGTTCGCGCTAGCGTGGGCGCAGGCGCAGTCCACCGCGCCCAGAGTGCGCGAATCCCAGCAGGCGTTGGTGGCGAGTGTGCGGTCCGCCGAGTCCAACGCCGCGGAACTCACCGGCCTTCGGGGACGATTGGCGGCTGAGGTGGACGCCCAACGGCGCATCCGCCTTGAAGGAGACGCCACCGGCCGCGATCTGCTCGCCGACCTGGACCAAGCCGACTCCGCCGCGGCCGTGACCCCGGTGATCGGCCCGGGACTGACCATCACCATCACCGATCCGGGAAGTTCACCTGATCTCACCGACGTATCCGAGCAGCGCGTTGCGGGCAGTCGGCAGGTGATCCTCGACCGCGACCTGCAGCTGGTCGTGAACTCTGTATGGGTCAGCGGCGCAGAAGCCATCTCCGTGGGCGGCGTACGCATCGGCCCGAACGTGACGATCCGTCAGGCCGGCGGCGGCATTCTGGTCGATAACCAGCCGATCACCAGCCCCTATGTCATCCTCGCGATCGGTCCGCCGCACGCAATGCAGGACTCTTTCGCTCGCAGTTCGGGCTTGCTGCGGCTGCGACTGCTGGAAAAATCCTATGGCGTCGGAGTCGCCGTCGCCGCCGGTGACGGCCTGACACTGCCGGCGGGGTCGGTTCGCGAGGTCAACTTCGCCGAACGGATTGGGCCCAATTGATCGGAATCGTTGCACTCGTTGTCGGCGTCGTCCTCGGCGTCGTCTTTCATCCCAGCGTCCCTGAGTTCGTCCAGCCCTACCTGCCGATCGCGGTCGTGGCAGCCCTCGACGCGGTGTTCGGCGGTCTGCGCGCATACCTGGAAGGGATTTTCGATTCCAAGGTGTTCGTCATCTCCTTCGTCTTCAATGTGCTGGTGGCGGCCCTGATCGTCTACGTCGGTGATCAATTGGGTGTGGGCACGCAACTGTCGACGGCGATCATCGTGGTGTTGGGCATCCGGATCTTCGGCAACGCCGCCGCACTGCGGCGCAGGCTTTTCGGGGCGTGATGACCAGCGACCATCAACCACAGCATTCCGCCCAGCCACACCAGGGCCGCCACGAGCTGCACGCGGACGAACCTGCGCCCGAAGTCGACGAACAGCACTCGAGCCACGGGGCAAAGGTAGGGTCCCGGGGGCGGTCGCAACTCGTTTTCAGCGTGCTGGCGGTGTTGTTGTGCCTGCTACTGGGGGTCGCGATCGCCACCCAGGTGCGACAGACGGGATCTGGCGACTCGCTGGAAACAGCGCGGTCCGCTGATCTACTGGTGCTGCTGGATTCGCTGCAGCAACGTGAGGCGGCGCTGAACACCGAGGTCGCCGAACTGGAACGAACACTGGCCCAGCTCCAAGCCTCAGGCAGCAGTGATCAGGCGGCGATCGAGAATGCCAGAGCCCGCCTGGCGGCACTGTCGATACTGATCGGTACCGTCCCGGCAACAGGACCCGGTGTGACGCTGACCATCGAGGACCCCGCGCGGGGTGTCTCACCCGAGACGATGCTCGACGTCATCAACGAGTTGCGAGCGGCGGGGGCCGAGGCGATGGAGATTCAGGCAACGCAAGACGGTGAGCAGGTCTCGGTGCGGGTGGGGGTGGACACCTGGGTCGTCGGGTCCCCGGGGGCACTGATCTGCGATTCCACCACGCTGAGTCCGGCATATTCGGTTCTCGCCATCGGGGATCCGCCTACCCTGGCCGCGGCGCTGAACATTCCTGGGGGAGCGATGGACAGCATCAAACGCGTCGGCGGCACGGTTGTGGTGCAACAATCCGACCGGGTAGACGTCACCACCTTGCGGCAACCGAAAGACCGCCAATACGCTCAGCCCGTCAAATGACCACACTCACCGGCCCTCGGGTCGAGATTGACCAGTGTTGAAGGAGTGCCGTGACCGATATTCCCGCCGAGTTGTCCTACACCACCGAACACGAATGGGTGAAAACGACCGGCGACGACACGGTGCGCGTCGGTATCACCGACTTCGCGCAGTCGGCGCTCGGAGACGTCGTATTCGTCCAGCTTCCCGACGTCGGAGACGACGTGACGGCCGGTGATTCGTTCGGCGAAGTAGAGTCCACGAAATCAGTTTCCGACCTCTATGCGCCCGCCACCGCGAAGGTCGTTGCGGTGAACGGCGACCTCGAGGGGGACCCGCAACTAGTCAACTCCGACCCCTACGGTGCGGGCTGGCTGGTTGAACTCAAGGTCGAGACGGGTGCGCTCGGGGCCGTCCTCGGTGAGCTTCTGGACGCTGACGGCTACCGCGCCCACGTGACGGACTGAGGTGTTGTTAGGGTCATTCAGACCGGATCGCAACGCGCGGATCCGGCGGTGGTGGCCACAATTGAGTCCACTGCGCGGTACGGTCAACATCATCGGCGTGACAGCTGGGATTCCGGCCGGATACCGCCACGGCAGCCAGTGAGGAGCAGCGAGTGACGGACAAGGACTTCAATTCTGGGTCTGACTCTGACGAGGTCACCGTGGAAACGACATCGGTGTTCCGCGCAGACTTCCTCAACGAGCTTGACGCTCCGCCGGCAGCAAGTGGCGAGAGCGCGGTGTCCGGGGTGGAAGGACTGCCAGCCGGGTCGGCGCTGCTGGTCGTCAAACGCGGTCCCAACGCGGGGTCGCGCTTCCTGCTCGACCAGCCCACCACGTCGGCCGGCAGGCATCCCGATAGCGATATCTTCCTCGACGACGTCACGGTAAGTCGTCGCCACGCCGAGTTCCGGCTTGAGAACAACGAGTTTCAGGTCGTCGATGTGGGCAGTCTCAACGGCACATACGTCAATCGTGAACCGGTCGATTCCGCCACGCTGGCCAACGGCGACGAGGTCCAGATCGGCAAGTTCCGCCTGGTGTTCCTGACCGGACCGAAGGGCGACGGCGCCGCAGGCTGAGTGTCGCCGACGGATAACCGACACCACGAGCGCCTCCGCTAACGGTCCGATGACCCAACCCGACGCACCTGGGCCAAACGGGATGTCGATCGGGGTCGTCCTCGATCTGCTGCGGAGTGACTTCCCGGATGTCACCATTTCCAAGATCCGCTTCCTCGAGGCGGAGGGTCTGGTCACCCCCGAGCGCACGGCATCCGGATATCGGCGGTTCACTGCCTACGACTGCGCCCGGTTGCGGTTCATCCTGACCGCTCAGCGGGACAAATATCTGCCCCTCAAAGTCATCAAGGCGCAACTCGACGAGTACCCCGACGGGGAGCTTCCACAAACCGGATCTGCGTACGGGACGCCCCACCTGGTGACCGTAGGCGGCGAGGATGCGGCCCAGCCGGACCATCCCGGCTTCCCGAATCGGTCCGCGGTTGCCCCGGCTCAGGTGCGATTGAGTCGCGCGGATCTGCTGGAACGTTCGGGCGTCGATGACGACCTGTTGACCTCGCTGGTGAAGGCTGGCGTCATCACGCCCATTTTCAAGAGCGCCGGCACCGTCCTGTTCGACGAACATTCCATCGTCATCGCGCAATGTGCCCGCGCCCTGGCTGACTACGGCGTCGAACCACGACATCTGCGTGCTTTCCGATCCGCTGCGGACCGGCAATCCGATCTCATCGCCCAGATCGCCGGCCCGGTCGTCAAGGCGGGCAAAGCCGGCGCGCGTGACCGCGCCGACGATCTGGCGCGCGAAGTGGCGGCGCTGGCGATCACGCTGCACACGTCATTGATCAAGGCTGCCGTACGCGACGTTCTCGACCGCTGAGGACTAGACTCGCGGCAACGGGTTCACGATGAATCACGGTGAATGCGCGGCACCGGGGCCGTCGGGTAACCCGGGACCGATTTGGCTAGTACACCGGTGCGGAGGGTAGGCACAGATGGGTGAGGTTCGTGTGATCGGTATTCGAGTGGAGCAGCCCCAGAACCAGCCCGTCCTGTTGCTTCGCGAATCGAACGGCGACCGCTATCTGCCGATCTGGATCGGCCAGTCGGAGGCCGCCGCGATCGCACTGGAGCAGCAAGGCGTCGAGCCCGCCCGCCCGCTGACACACGATTTGATCCGAGATCTCATTGGTGCCCTTGGCCATTCGCTCAAGGAGGTGCGGATCGTCGATTTGCAGGAGGGCACTTTCTTCGCGGATCTCATCTTTGATCGCGACATCAAGGTATCGGCCCGCCCGTCGGACTCGGTGGCCATCGCATTGCGCCTGGGTGTACCGATCTACGTGGAGGACGCGGTCCTTAACGAGGCGGGGCTCCTCATCCCCGACGAGAACGACGATGAACCCACCGGCGCGGTCCGCGAGGACGAAGTAGAGAAGTTCAAGGAGTTCCTCGACAGCGTGTCACCCGACGACTTCAAAGCCACCTGACCACCGGGTGAATGACCGGCTAGGTCTTGTACGTTGAGCCTTGGTCACGGATGCGTCTCGTCGGGCTCGACACGCGCGGCGCGTTTCTCCCGACGCCGAATTAGGCAGCCATACTTACTCCCGACGGGCAGTCACGGCAGCCTCTCGGGCGTATGCTCGACACAGTTCAGGCCCCAGCTGCACGTCCGGCACATAGGCCGGGACGCGGTTATTGAGGGCTTGATGGCGAGAGGATTCGACAAGTGGGAGACACTCCAGGCCAGGAAGAACTGGACCTGACCACCGGTGCCCCGCAGGCGGATACCCCTCCCAGGGCGGCCGCAGAGCCCGTCCAGGGCGGTCTGTTCCCCGACGATTCAGTGCCCGACGAGCTCGTGGGCTATCGGGGTCCCAGTGCCTGCCAGGTCGCCGGAATCACCTACCGCCAACTCGACTACTGGGCCCGCACCTCGCTGGTGGTGCCATCCATCCGGGGTGCCGCGGGCTCCGGCAGCCAGCGGCTGTACTCGTTCAAGGACATTCTGGTCCTCAAGATCGTCAAGCGCCTACTCGACACCGGCATCTCACTACACAACATCCGCGTCGCGGTCGATCATCTGCGGCAGCGCGGTGTCCAGGACTTGGCCAACATCACCCTGTTCTCCGATGGCACCACCGTGTACGAGTGCACCTCGGCTGAGGAAGTCGTCGACCTGCTCCAGGGCGGGCAGGGTGTATTCGGTATCGCAGTATCGGGCGCGATGCGCGAGCTCACCGGCGCGATCGCCGAATTTCCCGGCGAGCGGGCCGATGGCGGCGAGTCGATCTCTGCGCCGGAGGACGAGCTGGCTTCTCGGCGAAAGCACCGGGACCGCAAGATCGGCTGACCCGAGCCATTGGGCACGGGAGGCGACCAGCCAGCTGGTGATACCCACCGGTAGACTCCTGAGAGCATCGCCCTTGCGCGGGAGAGTTCCGTGGCAGCCAGCCACGGACGCCGAAGGAGCAATACCTCTCCGTCAACCTCTCAGGCCACCGGACCGCGCGAGGCCCCGATGCCTCTGGAAAGTGGTGCGTTCGTCCATGACCTAGCCATGGACTGCTCACCCGCCCATGGGGAAAGGTTCCGCCGGCTGAAGGCATCAGCTGTCCGAACCGAATCTCTCAGGCACCCGATCGGGTCGACGACAGAGGGGGAGGAGCCGGTTCGCATGCGCTCCTCGCGCCCGCGGCGATCGTCGGAAGAGTCTGTCAGTGTCAAATGCCAGGTCAGATGCCAGCCCGGATTCCAGGTCCGGTGCCCCTACGAATACCGGCGAACTCGGTTTCGTCGACCGTCACATCGGGCCGGACGCCCGGTCGGTCGCCGTGCTGTTGCGCACCATCGGAGTCGAATCGCTCGATGAACTGGCCGCTAAGGCCCTGCCCACCGGCATCCTCGATCCGGTCAGCGCGGACGCCAACGTGCCCGGACTGGAGCATTTGCCGCCAGCCGCCACAGAGTCCGAGGCGTTGGCCGAGCTGCGGGAGCTAGCCGATTCCAATACCGTCGCGGTGTCAATGATCGGGCAGGGCTACTTCGACACGGTGACCCCACCCGTGTTGCGCCGCAATATCCTTGAAAACCCCGCGTGGTACACCGCCTACACGCCGTATCAGCCCGAGATCAGCCAGGGCCGGCTGGAGGCGCTCCTCAACTTCCAGACGATGGTCAGCGACCTCACGGCTCTGGAGGTCGCGAATGCTTCGATGCTCGATGAAGGCACCGCCGCCGCCGAAGCGATGACCCTCATGCTGCGGGCCGTGCGTGGGTCGCGAAATCGTCTCGCTGTCGATACCGATGTCTACGCGCAGACTGCGGCGGTGCTACACACCCGCGCGCAGCCACTGGGGATCGAGATCGTGGTAGCGGATTTGCGCAACGGCCTTCCAGATCTGCCCGATGACGCCGAATTCTTCGGCGCGATCGTCCAGTTGCCCGGGGCAAGCGGGGTCGTCAATGACTGGAGCGAGCTGGTATCACAGGCCCATGAGCGCGGCGCCCTGGTGGCCGTCGGCGCCGACCTGTTGGCGTTGACACTGATCACCCCGCCGGGGGAGACCGGTGCCGACGTCGCCTTCGGGAGCACCCAACGCTTCGGTGTGCCAATGGGATTCGGCGGTCCACACGCGGGTTATCTGGCAGTCCACTCCAGGCACGCCCGGCAGCTGCCGGGCCGCTTGGTGGGTGTGTCCAAAGATGAGGACGGGTCGTCGGCATACCGGCTGGCCCTGCAGACCCGCGAACAGCACATCCGCCGCGACAAGGCCACCAGCAACATCTGCACGGCGCAGGTCCTTTTGGCGGTGATGGCGGCGATGTATGCGAGCTATCACGGTGCAGAAGGCCTGACCGCCATCGCCAAACGAGTGCACACTCATGCCCGGGTGCTGGCCGCAGGGTTGGCGGCCAGGAATATCGAGGTTCTGCACGCCTGCATCTTCGACACCGTGCTGGCCCGGGTGCCCGGCCGGGCACGCGAGGTGGTCGCGGCGGCCAAGGAGCGCGGAATAAACGTCTGGCTGGTTGACGACGACCACGTTTCAGTAAGTTGCGACGAGACGACGACCGAGTCGCACCTCCTTGCCGTGCTCGAAGCCTTCTCCAGTGATACAACCGGTTCGTCGCCGGCCGGACTAGATGTTGCCGACTCCGGGGACGGCCTCGGATCGCAGCTCTCCGCTTTGGCCAGAACGTCGGAGTTCCTGACTCATCCGGCGTTCACTCACTATCGCACCGAGACCGAGATGATGCGCTACCTACGCGCACTTGCCGACAAGGACATCGCCTTGGACCGCAGCATGATTCCACTCGGATCGTGCACGATGAAGCTCAACGCAGCAGCGGAGATGGAGCCGGTCACCTGGCCCGAGTTCGCCCGCCAGCATCCGTTTGCACCGCCGTCGGACACCCCGGGACTGCGCCGGATGATTGCCGAACTGCAGGCATGGCTTACCGACATCACCGGCTACGACGCGGTGTCGCTACAACCGAACGCCGGGTCGCAGGGGGAGTACGCGGGCCTGCTCGCCATCCAGGCCTACCACGCTGCGCGGGGCGACTCCGGGCGCGACGTATGCCTGATCCCGTCCAGCGCACACGGCACCAACGCCGCCTCCGCCGCCCTGGCCGGCATGAAGGTGGTCGTCGTTGGCTGCCGCCCCAACGGCGACGTGGACCTCGACGATCTGCGTTCCAAAGTCGCCGAGTACGCAGATCGACTGTCCGCGCTGATGATCACCTACCCCTCTACGCACGGGGTATATGAGCACGACATCGCTGATATCTGCGCGGCAACCCACGACGCGGGCGGACAGGTGTACGTCGACGGAGCCAACCTGAACGCACTGGTCGGACTCGCCCGGCCGGGCCGTTTCGGTGGAGATGTCAGCCATCTGAACCTGCACAAGACCTTCTGCATTCCGCACGGCGGCGGAGGCCCCGGTGTCGGACCGGTGGCGGCACGCGATCACCTGGCCCCCTACCTGCCCGGCCACCCATTGGCCGTCGAGTCCCCCGCGGACGAGACGTGTCACCAGCCCGCTCGGCCCACCGTGTCGGCGGCCCCCTACGGTTCGGCCTCGATCCTGCCGATCACCTGGGCCTACATCCGAATGATGGGAGCCCAAGGCCTGCGCGCGGCCTCGTTGGTGGCGATCGCGTCAGCCAATTACATCGCCCGCCGACTCGACGAGTACTACCCGGTGCTCTACACCGGCGAGAACGGAATGGTGGCCCATGAGTGCATCCTCGATCTGCGCGCAATCACCAAAGCCACCGGCGTCACCGTCGATGACGTCGCAAAACGATTGACGGACTACGGCTTTCACGCTCCGACGATGAGTTTTCCGGTTGCGGGAACCTTGATGGTCGAACCTACGGAAAGCGAGTCGCTGACCGAAATCGACGCGTTTTGCGACGCGATGATCGCGATCAGGGGAGAAATCGACCAGGTCGGTGCCGGAGCCTGGCCGACGGATGACAACCCGTTGAGGAACGCCCCCCACACCGCGCAATGCCTGCTGGTTGCCGAATGGAACCACCCGTATACCCGTGAACAGGCCGCGTTCCCGCTCGGCAACTCGTTTCGGCCGAAGGTCTGGCCGCCGGTGCGCCGCATCGACGGCGCCTACGGTGACCGCAACCTCGTCTGCTCGTGTCCGCCGGTGGAGGCCTTCGCCGAGCCGTCCTGACGTGTGCGCAGGATGGCCCAAACGCCGGCGAACGGTACTGTGACCGCATGACAGGCGGCTCTGTGGACACCCAGCCGACGTTGTTCATCTTTCCGCACGCCGGGGGGTCAGCGCAGTACTACGTGCCGTTCGCGAAGACCTTCTCCACCGACATCAAGCGGGTGGCGGTGCAGTACCCGGGGCAGCGCGGGAAGCAGGACTTTGCCTCGTTCACCAGCCTCCCGGCGTTGGCCGACGAGGTCTGCAAGAAGGTCTCACCCGAGCAAGACCGCGACGGTCCGATCAGTTTCTTCGGGCACAGCATGGGCGGGTTGCTGGCCTTTGAGGTCGCCCGCCGGTTCGAGGCCGCCGGCAGGCCGATCACCGCACTGTTCGTCTCGGCGTGTGCCGCCCCAGGCCGGGTCGGTTATGAAGAAATCCCGGAAACCGACGACGGCCTCCTGGCAGCTGTGGCCACGATGACCGGGGCCAGCCCGGAGTTCACGGAGAACCCCGAGTTCGCCGCCGCCATCCTGCCGACGCTGCGGGGCCTCAAAGCGATCGCCAACTACGACTGCCCCCCGGAGGTGACCTTGTCCTGCCCGATCCACGCGTTCTACGGAGACGACGACGAGATTGCCACCGCCGAAAAAGTAGCCCCCTGGGCAGAACGGACGACCGCGGCGTTCTCGGTGCGGGCGTTCAAGGGGCATCATTTCTATCTCAACGACCACCTCGGCGACCTGGTTGCCGAGATCGAGCAGAATATCCATTCGGGCCAAAACTGAGACCTCGGCGACGACGTGACGTTCGTCATACCCCGTTACGTCGCTGTGACCGTCCGAGGACACCCCCGCCGAGCAGCCGTTTGAGGGGGCGACCACGCCCGGATCGGGTTCTCTTCGCGTCGTTCTCACCGGAAAACTTCGAGAAATAATCAACGTGGAGGCACGATCCCCGCAAACTGCTTCCGTGCGCGCAAGGCCGATAAGAGCAGCATTTTCGGCCGACCCGGACCCGCGTTCGCGCAACCAGGCACTTTGGGTGCCGAGCAACTGGTTACCGGCAGGCTAGGTGGGGCGTTCCACTGCCTGGCAAAACCGTCAAGACGCCGCCAGCAACGCGCAATGTGCGGGCGTTTGGGTACTGACAGCAAAATACTGAATTGGCTGTCGTCTTCCCTCTGGCAAGCAATTCATGGTGTAATCGGTGTTCGTAACAGACAACATTGCTGGCGTGCCGGATGTTAGCCTTCGGGCGAGCGGGGGAACGCGGCCACGAGTAACGAATCGGTTTGCCGCGACGAAGGTCTTACCGAGGCGCGAACAGACCTATGAAAGGACGTCGCCATGCCGCTGCTTGAGTCGACCATTCCTGGCTTGCTTGCTGATCGAGCGCAGCAGCAGCCGGACGCCGTGGCGTACACCTTCATCGACTACGACGTCGACCCCGCCGGCTTCGCCGAAACCCTCACCTGGTCACAACTGCACCACCGGGTCCAGGTTGTCGCCGAGGAACTGCTGCGGCACGGTTCAAAGGGAGATCGAGCCGCCATCCTTGCGCCGCAGGGCCTTGAATACATCATCGCCTTCTACGGCGCGATGCAGGCAGGCTTCATTGCTGTGCCCCTGCCGGTGCCCGCAATGGGCCAGCTTGATGAGCGGGTGAACGGCGCGCTGCGCGACTGCCAACCGGTCGCCGTGCTGACTACCTCGGCCGTCGTCAGCGACATCATGACCTACGTCGGGGCGCAGCCGGGCACTGCCGCGCCGCAGGTCATTGAGGTCGACGCTCTCGACTTCGATTCGCCGCGCACCGTCGAGGTAAACGTGGGACCGCTGCCCAAGACGGCGTACCTGCAGTACACGTCGGGGTCCACCCGCGCACCCGCCGGCGTGATCATGACCCACAAGAACGTCATCGCCAACCTCGATCAAATCTTTACCGACTACATGGATCAGCGTTGTGGAGTGCCGCCGCAGGACACCACCATGGTGTCGTGGTTGCCCTTCTACCACGACATGGGTCTCGTTCAGGGAGTGTTCGCCTCGTTGTTGTGCCCACCGGACGGGCCCGACGGTTCCTGGGGTCGCCCAGCGGTGCTGATGAGCCCGGTAGCGTTCTTGCAGAAGCCGGCCCGCTGGATCCAGCAGCTCGCGATCAACCCTCACGCCTGGTCGGCGGCGCCGAACTTCGCGTTCGAACTTGCCGTGCGCCGCACGTCCGACAGCGACCTGGACGGCATGGATCTCTCCGGGGTCCTGGGCATCATCAGCGGTAGCGAGCGCATCCACTCCGCCACCATCCGCCGGTTCAACGCGCGCTTCGCGCCGTTCAATCTGCCGGCAACCGTGGTGCGTCCGTCCTACGGGCTGGCCGAGGCCACGCTGTATGTCATCTCGGCGACCACCGGCCACTCGCCTGCCACGGTGCGTTTCGACTACGAGAAGCTCTCGGCTGGGCATGCCAAGCGTTGTGGCGCCGAAGGCGGCTCGGAGCTGGTGAGTTATGGCGCCCCGCGGTCTTCGACCGTGCGCATCATCGATCCCGATACCGGCCTCGAGAACCCCGACGGCACTATCGGTGAGATTTGGGTACACGGCGACCAGGTCGCTATGGGGTATTGGCGCAATCCGCAGCAGACCGAGCGCACGTTCGGTGGCGAGATCGTGGACCCGTCGCCCGGAACCCCGCAGAATGGCTGGCTGCGTACCGGAGACCTCGGTGTCATGTCCGAGGGTGAGATGTTCATCATCGGTCGCATCAAGGATCTCCTGATCGTTGACGGGCGCAATCACTACCCTGACGACATCGAAGCGACCATCCAGGAAATCACTGGCGGTCGCGTCGCTGCGATCTCGATCCTGGACGAGACCAGCGAGCACCTCGTCGCGATAGCCGAGCTGAAGAGGCGCGGCAACTCCGAGGCCGAGACTCTGGACACCCTGCGTGCCGTTAAGCGTGAGGTCGCCTCGGCTATCAAGAAGTCCCACAGCGTCCGGATGTCTGACCTAGTGATGGTCGAACCCGGTTCGATTCCGATCACCACCAGTGGAAAGATACGGCGCTCGGCCTGCATAGATCGCTACCAGCAGGACGAGTTCAGCCGCTTGGACGTCACTAGATGACCGCTGCTTTCGACGAGGACGGCATTCGGCACTGGTTGGTTGACTATCTCGTCACCAACATCGGTTGCAGCCCCGACGAAATCGATTTCGACGCACCCCTGAACGATCTGGCCGTTGGCTCCAGCGATGCGGTGGTCCTGACCGGCGAGTTGTCCGAGCTGCTGGGCCGCACCGTGTCCCCGGTGGAGTTCTGGCAGTACCCGACGATCAACGCGCTGGCCGCGTTCTTGACCGGCGGCGAGGTCGAACCCTCGACGGAGGCGGTCCCGAGTCGCGACTACAGCAGATCGAGTGGCGCCGAGGACGAGCCCATCGCGGTGGTCGGTTTGGGCTGCCGTTTCCCGGGCGACGTCGGCAACATCGAGGGCCCGGACGCGTTTTGGCGGTTCCTGTCCGAGGATCGCTCC
>CAZCHU010000018.1:0-39328 GCA_964498215.1 uncultured Mycobacterium sp.
AATAGGTGTCCACCGCCCCCGGCCCGATGATCGGCGTGTGCCCGGCCTTCACGACTTCCTCGACCGCGTTCATGTCGGCACCGCAGGCGACCAGGACTTCGCCCGTGAGTTGTTCCCGCTTGGCCGCACGCTTCCAGTTGCCTTCGACGATCTGCGGCTTCCAGAGCCGGTAGTGACACCACACGCCTTTGTCGAATGCCCGGGTCGTGTCTTCGCGGGGCCAGCCCTCGGTGTAGACCGGGACCGCCTGTTCGTGCAGGTGGTCGATGATGTCGTAGACCCAGTGGGTTTGCGGGAGCGTGGCGGTCGCGTCGAAGGCGATGCCTGCGCCCGCCCAAAGCGAAGGACTGATAGCGTCGAACGCCTTCTCGCGCCATCCGCAGGGGTTGCCAAGCTCGACCACCATCTCGGGGTCGTGACTCGCCGACCCGTAGTAGTCGATGGACCGGGCGCCCTGCCGCAACAGCCATTCACTGCCGGTCGTCCAGCTATCGCTATTGAGCCCGGTCAGGTTCAACGCATTGATCCGCTGCCACCCGCAATAATCCATCGGCCCCTTCTCGCTCGCCCCGAACGGCAAGTGACGCTCGAACCGCTTGAACCCCTTGTCCAGCAGCGGCGTGTAAAACTGCTTGTGCCACTCGACGAACCCCAGTTCGGGGATGCCCCGCCCGATCCGGCGAACCGAATCGTCGTGAGAACTGTGCCCGATGTTGATGCCGACAACGACGCCGTTCATCGCACCACCTCCCCGTCTTGGAACACCAACGCCCCCGCTTCCTTCCAGCCCTCGGGGAAGGCGTTGCCGTTGAAGTCGCAGTCGTTGACAACGAACGAGTCGGTCGGCGTCCGGAATCGCTCGTTGTTCCGCATCACACACAACCCCCGGAACCGCGAGCGGTTGAGATAGAAGTTGCGAAACACCACGTCGTCCTGGCGGGTGCCGATGACGAACGCCTTGTCGTTCTCGATGTCGCAGTCCACGATGGCGAAACCGTCGATGGTGTCCGGCCCGCCCTCGTATCCCTCGACGAATCCGTTGCGCACGGTCAGCCCGTACAGAATCACGTCGTTGCCGAACGGCCTTTCCCCGATGTCTCCGTGGTAGCTCGTGCCGTCGGGGCGCTTGAGATTCGTCATGTGGGTATTGATGACCGCGTAGAAGCTCCGCAACACGTCCTCGCCGATCTCGTCGAAGTGACAGCCTCGCACGAAGTCACCCGCCCCGTACCGCAGGTGGTGGATGTGGCAGTTGGTGTACCACTCGCCGCCGTCAAAGCGTTTGATCTCGGTGCCTTCGCGTTCGTTGCCTTCGGTGTATTCGACGTTGTCCAGCCACAGTGCGGCGTTCTTGGTCTCGTTGCCCATAAGGTGGGACATGAGCTTGACGTTGGCGATCTTGACGCGGGCGCCGCCGAACTTGTAGCCGTCGCCGTTCTCCAGGACGACGTCGCCTCGTTCGACGCCGGGGATGGGGGTCACGGTGAACCAGCGGTCGTTACCGCCGTCGAGCGTGACGCGCTCCGGCAGCCGGTGGATGCCGGCGGGCAGTTCGACCACGACGCCGTCGCCGTTGCCGGCCTGATCAACCGCCGCCTCCAGCGACAGCACGTCACGTCCGACACGGACCACCCGGCGTGGGGCCGGCTCGTTGAACAGGACGAGGGTCGTCTCGGTGCGGACCGGTACGGGCTTGACCTGGCCGTCCACCGGGTGTGCGGTGGCCTGGACCTCGACGCGGCCGGGCGGCAGCGCGGCGGGGTCGAGCATGATTACGAACTCGACGACGCCGGTGCGTGGGTTGAGTGTGGCTTGGCGGGCCTCGCCAGCCGGGTCGCCGTTGACCCGGAATGCAACGCGGTCGATACCTCCGGGATGGAACGCGACAACGCCGGCGGCGAACGGTGCGTCGAAGCGCTGCCACGGCACGACGTTCCACCTCGCGATTGCGGTCCGGTCGGCCGCGGTGCCCGCTGGCGCGTCACCGCCGGCCGCGGTCGGTGGATCCGGGGTCGGATCGGGCTCTGGTTCCAAGTCGGGGCGATCGGACTCGAGCTCGGTGACGCGGGCCTTGAGTGCGGCGACGGCGTCTTCGAGGTCGGCGACGGCGTCGGCGGCGGGCCCGGGGTGCGCGGGGATGGCCAGCGCGAGCAGGGCCAGGATGATCAGGCAAGTGTGAATCTTCATTGCATCGGTCTTCGGTCAAAGATCGCCACCACTCGAAACGCGGATCCCCAGAACACGTCACGCAGCAGTGCAGTGACGGCCTTCATGGCGCCACCTCTCGCAGACACGCGGGCAGCCGGTCGGGCCGGCCGAAGCCGTGACGCACCAGCTCGGCGCGCAGCGCCGGCAGGTCGCGCTCGGCCAGGTACACCTGGTCGCGGCGGTCCTCGCTGGTGCCCATGTCCGTCACCACGCCGTCGCCCGCGACCACGCCCGGGAAGTTGTCCGGCACGTCCGTGTCGTACAGGTCGCAGTCGTCGACCAGCACCGAGCGGTCGGTGTTGTGCGTCCACACGCAGCGGATGCCGTCGTCGGCGGTCTGCGCAAACTCGCCGTCCGCCCGGCACAGCCGGCCGTGCCGCAGCGTCGTGTTCTGGTTGGCGGCCCGGGCCGCGCGGTTGTTCGTCCAGGAGAACGCGACCAGGAACGCCATCCCCCAGCCGAACAGGCCGGCCAGCAGGTTGCCGGTGCTGCCGCCGGCCTCGTCGGCGCTGGCCTTGATCACGTTGCCGTGCCCGTCGATCGCCGCGACGTTCAGGAACGTGCACCGCTTGCACTGCAGGTAATAGATGCAGTGCGAGTAGAACCCCTCGTGCGTCTCGTCGAGGAGCGCGTCGCCGCCGCCGATCTGGGCGAAGCCCTCGACGTGGCAGTCCTCGCAGTTCCAGACGAACATGCCCGCGGCCCGCTCGGCGTGGCTGGGGCCGATCGGGGGACTGAGGTAGCGCACGTTCCGCACCGTCACGTGCCGGCAGTTGGTCATCTCGATGCCGCCGCCGCCCTTGGTCTGGGCGTTGAACGGCCGGCCGATGATGACCAGGTCCTCGATGACGACGTGGTTCAGGTTGCGCAGCACCAGCGTGTACCAGCTCGCCGGCTGGGCCTCGACGACCAGCGTCTTGATCACCGTGGGCTGCTCGGCCGTGCCGCTCTTGAGCCGGCCGGCCAGGGCGGTGCTGGTGACGCGCTCGTGGTCACGCGGCAGCCACGGCCGCAGCGCCGCCAGGCTCGAGTCGGCGGGCAACGCATCCCCCGTGTCGCCGGGGTCAGGGTCGGCGGGTGCGGACTGATGCACCAGCACGGGCAGCTCGTGGTCGAGGCCGGTTTGCCCGTCGCGGCCCAGCGCCCACACGCGCAGCCGCGCGTCGCCGAACGTCACGTCGTCGGAGGTGATGGCGATGTGGTCGCTGTAGCGGGTGACTATGGGCTGCACGTCGTTGTCGGCGTTGCCCCGCTCCCACCACGCGGCGAGTACGGGCCAGTCGGCGGGGATGTTCTGCAACTTGACGACGACCTTGGCGCCGCGAAATATCTCCGCCGGCACCGCCGACACGTCGAGGCTCGGCCCACCCGGCTCGGGCGTCGGGGTGGGGCTTCCGGGGGTTCCGGGGGCGGGGGCGTCGACCTTGGCGGCCAGCCGTTGCAGCTCGGCCTCGGCGTTGACCAGACGGATCAGGAGTTTGTCTTCGATCTCGGCCGCGTCGGCGAAGTCCTCGTCGAGCATCGCGCCGGCCTTGGCCAGCAGGTCGGCGTACTTAGTTCGCGTCGGGGTGGCGTTCTCATTCATGACGAGCCTCTGCTTTCGTCGGTGGTCCGGGCCGGCGGCTGGTCCGGTTGCGCTTCGACGATCGTGGGCATCGGGCCCACGCGGCCGCCGGCGTCCCACGCGGCCAGGGCGTCCCGCCAGTTCAGGAACTCGTTGCGGTAGAGGCGCTGCGTCAGCTTGGGCTCGATGTGCGCTTCGACCGTCTCGGCCACCGCGGGCACCGCCCGCCAGGTGATCCAGAGCCTCAGCCCGTACCCCAGCGCCAAACACACCGCGCCCCACGCCAGGAACTCGATCGCGTGTCGCTTGCGGCTCACGGGGTCTCCTCCCGGCCCGCCATCGAGAGCTGTTCACGCAGCAGGCGGTTCTCTTCCTTGAGTTCGGCGATCTGGCCGTCCTTGAACTCGGCCAGCGCCGTCTCGCTGCGCTCCATCCGTCGCGTCACCCAGCGCAGCGAATACACCAGCGCGAGGATCAGCAGCCCCGCGAACGTGCCGTCCAGCCAGCCCGGCAGGTCGGGCAGCACCGACGTCGCCGCCTCCATCTGCGCCACCACGAACGCCACGGCCGGGGCCGCGACCTGGCCGACCTTCTCGACGAACTGGTGGGAGTGCGTTTGCATGGGAAAGTGGTGGGTCAAGGGGTTCACGGCGACGCCGCGTCGCGCAGACCCTGCCCCAGCCCCCGGAACGCCGCCTCCGTGACGGCGCCCGCGTCGGACTTCTGCGCGTCGAACTTCACGTACTCCCCGTCCGGTCCCACCGCCTCGAACCCGCTGATCTCCTGGCTGCCGGTCCGCAGGTAGCGGAACCGATCGACGACTACCGAGCCGTCGGGCAGCGTGGTCGTGCGCTCGTAGCTGCCGCGCACGCAGCCCGTGAGCACGGCGCACACGGACAGCAGCGTCAACAGCACGATCAACACGGTCAGCCGCCGGGTCAGTCGTCGCGGCGCATACGTGGCCTCGTGGAAACTCATGCCAGCCTCCGCGCGATGTCGTCGAGGATGAAGTCGTGGATCTCAGGCTGGTCGTCGATCTCCGCGTGGCCCACGTCGCTGCGGTACGACACCGCCGCGGTCCGGCGCTCGCCGGCGTGGGCGTGCCGGTAGCTCCCCGCCGCGCCGAACAGGCCCCGGCAGGTCACCGCGTCGCCGCGGTCCGGGTGCACCACCCGCCGGCCGTAGGGCGAGCCGTTGAGCTGACGCCAGTAGTCGCAGGCCACCACGTTGCCCGGCAGCGTGAGCGTGCCCATCCGGGTCAGGCTGATCACCTTGGCCGGCAGGAACCGGAACCGCGGCACCGGGTCGATCAGGTAGGCGTGGTGGATGACCATCCCCTCGGCCGACAACGCCGCCGCCAGCTTCCGCAGCGCCCAGCCCGCGCCGTAGCTGTAGGCGATCGCGATGACGCGCTCGGGCATCCGCTTCTTGATCCAGGCCGCGGTCGCCTCGTGGTCGCCGTCCCAGGTCCGCATGCCCAGCCAGGTGTGCGTGCGGTCCCGGCACGGGCCCGACTCCAGGCGGTCGTAGAGCTTGCCCAGGCCGATCCGGGGCGTAAGGCGCTGCGTGAACCCCGGCAGCACGGCGACGGCGGCGCGGTACGTCATGGCGCACCGCCGATCAACGAAACCACGCCGGCCGCGTAGAACGCGGCCGACGCACGCACGTTTGCTGGAACGTGTCGGGATGGGGGCGGGCTGGACGTGCCACAACGCACGGGACGCTCCGGGGGCGGGGAGCGACACGTTCCAGCGCCATCACGTTACCGCGTCCGCGCCCATCGTCGCCCGCACCGTCGCCAGTTCTTGCGCTTTGGCCTCTCGCAGCCGACAGACCTCCATCGCGATGATGCGCACGGTGGTCCGCCGCACCGCCTTGCCGTTGACGAAGTCGTACACGGCGTGCACGCCCACCACGCGCGACCGGCCGGCGAAGCTGCTGGGCGTGAGCTCCAGCACGCCCAGGTCGTGCAGGAAGTCGTCGGGGCTGTAGGTCGGCCGGTCCGTGGCCTGCGGTTCGTCCATGCACACACGGCCTCCTAGTCCGCGACCACCTTGCCGCCGCGGTAGCGCAGCCCCGGCACGCCGCGTTTGGTGAGCAGGCGTCGCAGCTGGGTCACCGCGTCGCGGTCCGTCAGATAGTGGTGGTCGATCTCCCGCACCAGGAGGGTCAGCTTGCTCGGGCCGTTACGCGCCACCGCTTCACGCAGGCGATCGAGCGTCACCGCTTCCGGCGTGCTGGAGTTGTCGGCGCCGCCGGGCGACCCGGCCGGCACGCCCGCCCCCGGGCGTTCGGATCGCCGCGGTGAAGGGGGGATCGCGGCGCAGGCGTGCCGCGCGTCGTCGGAGCCCGGGCGCAGCGGCGCCGGGCGGTGCGGCGACCGGCCGGTCGTGGGCGCCGGCAGCACGATCCGCACGTACCGGGGATCGGGCCCGGACACCGCGACCAGGCCCAGGCCCAGCTGCCGGAGCACGTCGAAGGTCTGCTCGAGCGTGTTGCCCAGCGACGCCACGGCCGAGGCCGGGACGACGAGGTAGACGTCGGTGGCGTGCGGGCGGTGACGCAGGCCCTGGGCGACCACCCGCAACGTCAGGCCCAGCTTGCCCTCGTACACCAGGACGCGACCGCCCTCACGGTCGAGCGCAACGATGTCGGCCTTGTCGGCGCCTTCGCCGGGGCGGCGCTCGGGGTGCACGTCGAGCCCCTCGGCGATCAGCCGATCGACCACCGGGGCGAGCAGCTCGACCTCGGTGGCGGGCTTCCAGGGGTCGGGTTTTCGCTTTGAGCTGTTCATAACGGGGCGTGATCGGGCCGGAGGGTTAGTCCTGCGTCAAGGCGCCGCGCGGGCGTGCCGATGAGGGCGCGTCAGTGCGCGTGTCGGGTTCCGGGGGCAGGCGGTAGACGCGCACCCGCTGGGACCGCCGGCCGCAGAACCCCGCGAACACGTCGGTCCGGGTGAAGCCCTTGACCAGCACGCCCGGCGTCCGGTTCAGGGCGCCGAGCACCCGCCGCTCGGTCCGGGTGTCGGCGGGGATGCCGGCGCGGGCGGCGATCTGGTGCAGCAGCGACGTGTCGCCGACCATCACGGCCGGGTTGCCGGTCTCCCGGAGCACGTCCACGGCGTGGTCGCAGACGCGGCGTCGCTTGCCGCCGCCCGCAGGGCCGCCCGCCGCGGAGGCGCTCTTCGGTGTAGAGGTGTCGTTCGTCATTGTGTGGGGGTCCTTTCCTGGCGTGGGGTTCTCGGGCGTCGGTTCACTCGTCACTGCTCACTGATCGCTTCTTCTTCCGGGGGCGCCGAGGTAGCCGCCCACGCAGCGGTCTTCGTACTCGTCGGGGATGGCGGGTTCACGGACGGGCGTCCACCAGCCGCCGTAATCGTCGACGTCGATCGCGTCGCGGATGCCGTACTGCCCGGACATGACGAACAGCTTGCCGGTAAAGCCCGACCGGGAGATCGACAGCGGCACGGGCGCGTGTTGCGGGTCGCCGCTCCAGTGCCAGAACAGGTCGCGCCCGTGGCCGTCGTAGTCGGGCGTCCGGGTCCAGACCAATTCAACTTCCGGGGGCCGGGGTGTCGGGGCGGGGCCCTGACCGCCCGCCGCGGAGGCGCTGGGCGCACCGCTGTGGGGTGGGGTTTGTTGGGACGCCTCGAAGCGGTCGTCGGCCGCCAGGATCGCCGCCGCCAGGTAGCCGCGCTGGTCGCGGAGCTCTTCGGGGTCGTCGTCGGGGTCCGCGCGGGCGGCGTCGAGGTCCTGGTCCAGGTGCAGCAGCAGCTCGCGGGCCAGCTCGTGGCTGATCACCACGTCGTCGGGCTCCGGCAGCGCAGCGCCTTGGGGGAGGGTTTCGATCGAGGCGGCGGTCTCCCGCAGCGACCCGGCGATCACGTCGAGCTTGACGCGCTCCATCAGGTGGCGCTCCCGGTCGTCGGGGTGGCGGGACAGGCGCCCGATCATGCGTTGCAGCTCGTCGGCGATGTTGCGCAGACTGGCGGCGTGGTCGGGGGCGTCCGGGTTGTCCGACTCGACGGGCGCAGTTGTTGAGGGGAGGGTTTCGGTCGGTGGGGTTGCGTCGGGCATGGTCGGGCTCACGGGTGGGTTGACAGTTACTTTTTGACACTTCGATCCGGCCTCACGCGGCACCGCCGATCTCGGCCCACGCCCGGACGAACCGCTGCTCGTCCCAGCCCAGCTTGTGCAGCGCGAGGCGTCGCGCCTGCTCGGCGTCGCGTCGGCACAGCTTCCGCAGGTTCGCCGCGATCAGTGCGTCGGCCGATCGCGGCTCGGGCCTGGGCGGGGCGGCGTCGGGCTCGCGGGCCGCGGCCGGGGCGTCGTGCTCCACGAGGCGGCGCTGCGCAGCCTGCTCGGCCCGGTCGGTGACGTGGTGGTACCGGCGCTCGGTGACGTTGGACGCGAAGACGGCGCACTTGCGCGGGGCGTCGGCCCCGGTCATCGCCAGGGCGTGCTCGGCCAACGCCACGAACGACAGCCGCGGGTTCGGGACGCCGTCCAGCAGGCCGCGCAGCCGGCACGCGTCGTAGAGCGACAGCAGGCGAGCGGTGACGCGGAGGTCGGCGAGCTCGACGTGCGGGCAGAGGGCCTTGCCGGGGGATGCCTTGGGACCACGACGACGTCGGCGCGTACGCCGACCATGGTGTTTCAAGGGAGAGGACAGGGCATGGTTATGTGTGCACTCAGAACACGGGGGTAGTGTTCTGGGAACACGGGGGTAGTGTCCTGGCGCGGGGTCGCGTCCGCGGGTCTCGGGGCCGGCAAACAGGCCGGGCTGCTCTCCGGGACGGTCCACGGAGGGGGCGAGCGCCGGGTATCCCGCGGCGCTGGGGCGGCCCATCGGCCGCATCGTCTGCTCGCGTCGATCGACGGCGAGGTGGTCGAGGGAGCCCTCTTGGGCGGGCATCCCGTAGGTGTTGGCGATGTTGCGCTTGAACGCCGTGTCCTGCCCGGCGCCCAGCACGCCGCCCACCGCCAGCACGACCAGCAGGCCGCGGCGGTGGGCGTAGTCGACGTAGGTCCAGAACGCGCGGCGCCGGATCCCGATCTTGGGGCAGAGCTTGGCGTTGCCGAAGATGCGGACGATGTTGCCGGCGTCGTCTAGGTCGCCGGCGTCGGCCATGACCTGCAAAAACCGCCGCAGCGTCGAGGCCTTGACGCCCCGGCCGCGCGGCGGGGCGGTGACGGCCGGGTGCGCACGGATCCACGCCGGCACGTCGTTGTGCCAAGTGTCGAAGCCGTCGGGCAGGGGGCGGGCGGGTTCAGGCAATGTCCGTCCCCACAACTCCGACCATGTCCGACGGCGGCATCGGAATGGTTTGATTCTGCGGCCGCCAAAGGTGCAGGCAATACGGGTGATTGTTCACGTACTGCGACCGTGGCGGGTGCAGCTGCATCACGGTCTCTTCGGCGTCAAAAAACTGATCGCAGATCCAGGCCATCTCCTCCCAAGACGGGCAACGGTTGGGGAGTGTCACACTGACGTGATCCCAGCCGCCTCCCCAGCTGGCGATCACCTGGAATGTCAGGCCGTGGCGTCGGAGGATGTAGGCTCCACCGTCGTCGCGGTGTGTGCCGCCACGGAAAGGGTCAGGTAGGTCTCCGAGTCTTTTCACGCCCGGTCCTCCGGTCGGCAGTAGCTCACCCGGGCACGCTCGAACAGCGATCGCTCGTCCGGGGTGGCCTGCGGACGCACCCACGCGGGCACGAATTCGCCGCGATCCTTGACCACGCGTTCCGCGTAGACCGCGCCCTCGCCGGGCCCGATCAGCCAGAGCCGGTTGTTGCGGATCACCGCGTCGTCGCGCAGCAGGCCGCCGTAGCAACGCTGCGTCACAAACCGCTTCGAGAACGTTGCCGGACCCGTGCGGATCAGCAGCGCGACCGCGTACTCCGGCTCGGGCACCCGCCAGAGCTGCATCGGGACCTCGACGCCGGCCCCCGCCGTGACCACGTACTTGCGCTGCCGGCCGCCCCCGCCGTCGGGACGCAGCAGGCCCGCGTCGACCGCCCACCGCTCCAGCCCGTCGAGCTCCGACCAGCGCGGCGCCCCCTCGATCGGCCGGCCGAACATGTCGGTGTCGGGTATCGGCGCCGCGACCAGGTCCAGGTCGCCGACGGCGTCGACGCGGCGACGCACCGAGCCGGCCACGTCGATGCGCAGGCACGCGGGGCGCAGCGCCTCGAGCACGGCGTGCGCGGCCGTCGCCGCGTCCTGGTACGCGATGCGGGTGCCGACGCTCAAGGCTTGGCCTCCGCGGCCTTCGCCGGCAGGGGCGGGTGCAGGCGGTTGGGGTGGCAGGCGCCCGTGCGTTTGGTGTCGACGTGCCAGACCACGACCCGGCCGGTCCACTGGCCGCGCCGGATCTGCGGGCCGACGTAGATCACACGGACGTGCCGCCTGCGGCCGACACGGCGGCGGTACGGAGCAGACGGCTGCAGCTGCAGCGACGCCTGGGCCAGCGAACGGGCTTCGGCGGGGTAGGCGGTCACGTCCGCACCGTCCCCCCGAAACTCCCCACCGGGTTCACCGTCTCGCCGATGCGGCGGATCACCCAGGATTTGGGGGGGGGCTCGCGGTACCAAACGTCCTCATCGTCCTCGTCGTTGCGCGAGACGATCAGCGCCGCCTCGGCCTTGCACGACGACGAGCAGACGATGCCGGCCTCGGGATCGTCGTCGTCGGCCCAGGTGCCCACGTAGCCGCCCGGCATCCACGTGTCGCAGACGGCGCAGCGGCAGTCGTCGCTGATGGCCGGGGCGCACTGCAGCAGGCTGAACGGCGGGCCGTGGCCCGACTGTCGCGGGTATTCGATCGCCTGTGTGGCGACGGCGTCGAGCCAGGCGTGGGTGTACATGCACTCACGGGGGTACGTCATCACGAGGCCCGGCTCCGTTTGTGGTGTTGGTCCAGCACCCGCTTGGCCTCGGCGAGCATCGCGAAAAGCTGCTGGTTGCCGCCGGGCTTGTCGGGGTGCATCCGCTGGGCCAGGACGCGGTACGCCTCACGCACGCAGTCGGGCGACTCGATCAGCGACGCGGGCGCCGAGATCCCGCACTGCTGGCCGACGAACCAGCGCGCCGCCTGCTCGACGGTCATCGCCGGCTCGGCGCCGTGGTCGGGCAGCGCGCGGAAGCCCCGGTACTGCTGGTTCTGCTTCACGGTGCCGTACCGCTCGATCGCGCGGAGGTTTTCGAGCGTGAGCACGATCGCCCGGACGTTGTCCTGCCAGTGCGTGAACGTGTCGACGGAGTAGTGCAGCGGTCCGTGTTTGGAGTCGAAGGCGAGCACTACGCCAGGGTGATCAGCGCGGGCGTCGGCGTGGGGCCGTGTTCCGTCCTGGACGATCCTGTGCTCGGGCACGGCGATATGCAGATTGATCGACTTCGCCCGCAGCGCCTTCAGTTCCCGGGCAAGTCCGACCACCGTGGTCGCCCACTTGGCTTTGAATGGCGCACGCTTGCGGTTACGGCTCAACACGCCCGGCCAATCAACGATCGGTCGGCATCGCACACCCAGACTATTGAGCTCCGCCCAACTCAACGAGCACCAGCTTTCTTCTTGGTGGATCGCGCGGCCTTCTTCTTCGCCTCCTTCTTGCGGGTCGGCTTCTTCTTGGACGCGCTCTTCGACGCCTTCTTCGGCGGCGAGGCCTTGGCCTTCGACTCGGGCTTGGGGGCGTAGTCTTTCCAGTCGGGAATCGGCGGCACCGTCACGCCGGCCGCATTCGCGATCGCGGCGAGCTGCTTGACACAGGACCACGGAAGCTGCCAGCGATTCTTTTCGAGACTTAGCTTGCTCAACTTCGCCGCTTGGCCAGCCAGCCACGCGGGGACCTCGGCGTCCGCCGCCGCCGCGGCTTCAATCGGCGACACGAATTCGCGGCGGTACTTCGACGACAGCTGCCGGAGTTTGCCCGGGGCCTTGGCGGTGGCGTGCCCGTAATACTGGCGCTCGTGCTCGCCCAGGTTGTCGTCGACGCGCGTCGCACGCGGCAGCAGCGCAAACATCACCCGCAGCGGCTTCGAGGCGTTGACGCGTTGGAACAACGCGCCGCCCACGGCCGCCTCCCACTTCGCCACAGCCTTCTGGAACCCCAGCACGCACCGGCCCAGCTCGGACAGCGGACGTTTACGCGGGTCGTCGTGGTCCCCACCGGCAGGCTTGGCCGCCGACCCTTTCTTCCCCTTGGGCTTGTCCAGCGCCTTCTTCACCGCCCGCACCGCCGTCGCGTCCTTGAGGTACGTCGGCGTGTGCGACTTGATCGACGACGGCGCGGTGTCGCCACCGGCCTTCTTCACCTTGTCGATCGTCACCTGCACCGCCTTCTCGGCCGCCTGGCTCTTGACCTCGAAGCACGCGCGGTTCGTGCACGCCCCGGCGCCCGCCGCGCCGCCGGTCTCGAACAGCTGCGCGTCCGTCGCCGTGTTGTGCGGGCAGCCCGTGCACGCCGGCTTCTTGGCGAACGCCACGTCCAGGTCCCACTTGACCGACTTGAGCGCACGCTGCGCCAGCTCGGCCTGGCCGCGGAACCACCCGACCGACTCGACCCGCGTCGCGCCGTTGCGCTCGTCGTCGGGGTCGCCCTCGCGCACGCCCATCGACGCGACGTCGTCCTGCATCTTCGGGTCCTGGATCTTCACCAGCTGCCGCAGGTGCCCGAGCATCAGCAGGCCGCGCAGCGCGAGACGCTTGGTCTCCTTGCTCGCGTGGTCGTGGATCCACAGACGCTCACGCACCCAGCCCTCCTCCTGGCCCACCGCCTCGGCGACCCGGGCCAGCGTCGCGCCGCGCCACGCCATGAGCTGGTGCACCGCGACCGCCTCCTCCATCACGTTCAGCTCCTTGCGGTGCAGGTTCTCGATCGCTCGCAACGCCAGGACCTCGTCCTCGGGCACGTTGTCCCGCACCACGCAGCGGACCTCGTCGTGACCCAGCGTCGTGACCGCGGCCAGGCGGCGGTGCCCGTAGATCAGCCGGTACCGCGGCGGAGCCTGGTCGGTGATGCGGTTGACCAGCAGCGGCTGCTGCAGGCCGTGCTCCTCGATCGAGGCGGCCAGTTGTTTCAGCTCGCCCTCGTCCTCCAGCGCCGGCTCGCGGTGGTTGCGCCGGTCGAGCTCGATCTGATCGACCCGCAGCATGACCACACGATCCGGATCACCCTCGCCCCCGGAAGTGTTGCCCTGCGGCGCCGTTGGATCTTCGGCGGCGGGGGCGGTGGACGGGTCTTTGAGCGGGGGGAGCGTGGCGGGGGTCATTTAGTTTCCTTTGCGTTGAGGTCGATCAGCAGGACGTCGTGCCCTCTGGCGCGTTCACGCTTCACCGTGACCGGGCCGGACTTGATCGTGAGGCCAGACTGGATGAACGCCGACTTGACCGCGAGCTTGAGCGTCGCCGGGCTGCTCTTGCCGCGCCGGATCGTCGGACCGCCGTCGGCGATCGACTCCGGACCGAGCACGAGCTGCTGAGTGGTTCTGCTGACCAGGACCGTCGCGGCGTCGCCGAGCTGCGCTGCCGCCGCGTCCGCCTGCGAGATCGTCAGGTAGCCGTTGGAGGCCAGGTGCCCCCGGCCCGGGCCGTACCGCCCGCGCACCCCCGGCACGACGGTGTCGAAGTCGCCCAGGTCGAGCGTGTCGGCGGACCGGCTCCCTGATCGAGTGGTGGGGTCTGCGGTTCGGGGCATGGCTTCGGCTCCCTGATCGAGTGGTGGGGTCTGCGGTTCGGCAACGCGGTCGTGCTCCAACGCCGGCAGCTGCTCCTCGGTCAGCTCGAGGTGGTGCACCTGGACGCGCCCGGTCCACATGCCGTCGTTGTGTTTGAGGTTGAGTTTGGACAGCCCCAGCAGGCGCTTGACTCTGCGCTCGGCGGCGCTGGACGTGACGGGCTCGTGCGTGAGCACGCCCCAGCGCTCCGACCGGTCCCAGAACAGGCCGAGCAGCCAGCCCTCGTCCTCGTACCACAGCTGCAGGTTGACCCAGCCGTCGATCAGCACGGGGCGCCTCGCTTCACGACGCGGTACTCGTTGGGCTTGAGCACGTGCAGCCCGTCGCCGCGTTGTGTGGGGATGCAGGTCAGGTCCTCACGCAGCTCGCACGGCAACTCTGTGCCGGCCGGCCAGCCCGCGACCGCGGTCAGCAGCCGCACCCGCAGCGGTGGTCCGCTGCGACGGAACTCCGCGCGGTCGACCGAAACCGAACGCGGCGCGCTGATCGCCAGTCGGACCTTGTCGTCTTTGATCCGCGCGATCTTCACGACCACGTCGTCGCCGATGCAGAGCTCTTGGCCAACTCTCCGGTCCAGCGCCAGCATGCCGATTCCTTTCGCAACGGCCGCGTCCGTGCGGCCTCAAGTCGTCCGTGACCAAACGCCGGCGCCGATGCCGGCGGCTCCGTCTCACACCAACAAGCCCAGCCCCATCCCCAGCACCAACGCCGCCGCGATCAGCAGCACGCACCACAACGGCACCCCCACCCCCGCCCCCGGAAGTGGCCCAGGAAGTGCCGACGCCGGGGGGTGCGACGCAGACGCTCGTGACAACGCCGCGGCGGTGATCACTTCGCGGTCGTCGCCCTGGCCCAGGATCAGCAGCGGCGGGTCGTCCTCGGTGACGAACGCGTCGCCGTCGATCGTGCTGGACACCAGACGCAAGCGCCGCGGCGGCGGGACCTGGTAGGACGGGCGCACGCCCGCGGGGCCGATGTAGCGCGGGCCGGGTTCACGGGGCGGGTTCAAGGCTGGGCCTCCAGTTCGGTCAGGACGTAGCGGGCGCTCTGGCGCAGCAGTTGTTCGGCGAGGCGATCGTCCGCGGGCGGCGCCTTGTCGGGCGCGCGGTTGCCGATGACCGGGGCCACGACCGCGTCGATGATCTGGCCGCAGCGCTGCAGGTCGACGTCGCCGTGGCGGAGCTGGTCGATCAGCTGCACCTGCGTCGCGAGGATCCCCATCGCCACGTTGGCGCCGTGCAGCCGGTGCCGACGGTCCTCGGCCAGGCACGTCGTGACGATGACCGGCTTCATGACCAGCGGACGCTTGCCGGCGACGGCGACCCGGAGGTCCGAGAGCGCTGCGCGCGTCAGCTCGTGCTGGCGCTTGAGCTCCCCCAGCGCCGCGGCGATCACCACGAGCACCAGCGCGGCCAGCAACGCCGACACGACGATGAGGGTGGCGAGGATCACGCGGCCCTCCGGATTGAAAAGGGTCCCGGCGCGGTGGTTGGGGCAGCGCTGGCCGGGGCAGCGCTCGGTTTGGACGCCGTGTTGTTGACGCGCCGGCGGACGGACGAACGCCGGACTTCCCCTTTACGTCGCACGCCCGCTGACGACGATCGCGCTGGCACGCTCGTGGCCGGAGGCACCACACGGTTTTCAGCCGCGGGGTGGTTGGTGCCTCCGGCCACGAGCGTCAAAGAAAAAACGCAGGACGCCGCGCGACCGCGACGCCCCGCGCTTCCGGGGGGAATGCTCTTGGCAGGGATCGAACCTGCAAAGCGGACCGCCTCAGTTCCGTTCGCGCGTCCGCGACCCTCTGAGTCCGTCCATTGTTCCGGCTGGCGGTCCACGGCCGGCAAGGCCGCTGCGTTTACCAGTTCCGCCACAAGAGCAAAATCCCCGTCTCTCCGGGGTGTCACGCCGACGCACGATGACGCCGCGACGTTCAGCCTCATACCGACCGTGCGTGCCGGGCAGCCACTCCGCCAGAAGTTGACGGCCGCGAGACGATTGGCTCCTACAGCGCCTAGGACGCCGATGCTCAGAGTCTGGCTCGCCTGATGAAAGCGCCGCCGGGCCTTTGGGCCCGGGGACGATGAGCCGATGCGGGTCACAGCCGGTCTTGATTCCTGGCGATTCCCGCGTTCGCGAAAAACATTGCTTCTTCCAGTTTGGTGTTGACCAAAGACAGCTCCCGACAGTCCGGCAACGTGTCGTTGATGTCCTTCATCACCCCGGCGATCAGGGCGCGTATCTGGTCTTGGCGCTCGTAGGCCTTTCCCGTCAAGGGGAGATTGGTCGTGAGTGCGTCGGCATCGTCGTGGGAGAGTTTGGGCATATGCGTCTCCTGAAACAGGCGTGACGGCGTGGCCGATCAGCTCTGATGTTGCTGGTTGGCCGCCTTGATGGCCTCGTTGTAGACCTTGCGGACTGCTTCGATCTTCGGTGGTTCCAGCATGACGCGGGTACCGTCGTCGAGCTTGACGATGACCACTGGCACGCCTGTCCGAGTCAGCCCGCCGCCGATGCTGTGCACCGGCCGGATCGGCCCTTCGTCGAATGCAGCGAGTTCGCTTGCTCGCATCGGCTGTGTTGCATCCGCCATGGCCGGCCTCCTTGTTTGAACCTGCGACCTCACCCTTATCAGGCTTCAGCCCACCATCGCCACCGCCTTCGCCGCCGCCGGCATCGACTGCGCAGTCAGCCGTGCGTACACCATGGTCGTTGCCTCGTCCCCGTGACCCAGCTGCTCCTTTGCCGCGCTGATCCCGCCGGCATCGGCGAAGTCCTGCGCGCCCAGCTTGCGGATCTGTCGCGGCGTCACCCGATCCATCCCCGCCCCGTCGCAGCAGTCCGTCATCTTCCGCCGGTAGCCGCTGACCGTGATCGACTGACCGATCCGCCGGCCCGGAAACACTACGTCGTCGATCTTGCGCGTCCGTGCCCGCCAACGGTCCAGCAGGTTCTGAGCCTGCGGGCCGATCAGGAAGACCCGCTCGCGGTTCTTCCATCCCATCTTGTGCGCGTCCAGCGGCACCCGGGCCACCCACAGCCGCGTGCCCGCCAACGCCGGACCGTCCCGGTCTACCCAAGACCATCGCAGGGTGCAGACCTCGCGCGGCCGCGTCGCCGTCAGGCGCTGGCTCCACGCGACCGCCGACACCCACGGCGGCGTCACCCCCGGCTCGGACCCGTCGAGGCTGCCGATCACCGCCGCAAACAGCGACGCACTGCACGCGGCCACCGGGCTCGTCTCCGTTGCCGCGCTGCGGTGCGGCTTCAGTTTCGGGACCAGGTCGTGCAGCGACCGGTAGTGCTCCGGCGTTGTCCAGAACCGCGGCGCCTGCGCCGCCCAACGCACCATCGCTTTGATCCACTTCACGCGCCCGTCCACCGTCGCCCGCGCCAGACTGCGCCGCGCCATGTTCTGCTGCAGCAGGTAGAGGACCTTGACGTCCAGTTTCGCCAGCGGCCGTGCCGGCAGGTACGGCCGGCCCAGCAGCTCGTTGACCGCCTGGGTCACGTTGCTCTTCGTGCTGCGCTTGTAGCCCGACTCCGCGCTGTGGGCCCAGGCCTGGAAGGCCGTCGCCGTTGCACCGATACTCCGCATGGATCGCACTCCCGACCGCCGCCGTAGCGTCGGTCAATCCCTGATCCAAATCGTGCGTCCGGTCGTGTACACGGTCCCCCACCGGACGGGCCGTTACGTGCTCCCCGGAACCAGCGGAGCTCTCGATATGCCGAGGCTCCACTACGGCCGGATCTCCGGCGGGGTTCACGTTGGCCCTGATCGACGCGTCCATGCTCGCCTGCGCGTGCACCACCGGCCGGGCTCAACACCAACGGGCATCGCGCAAACGCGCGAGATTCGAGGCACCCGGCCGGGGTGCTGGGTCCGGCTTTCGCCGGGCTTTCGTGAGTGGATGGGGCGTGGTGGTAATCACGCCGTCACCCGTGGTGTTGAACTACCACGATGATCGCCGCGGGCGCGCGTGTCAAGCCCCCGCGCGGCAGTGAACGTGCGTCGATGTCCGGAAATGAAAACCCCGGCGAGTTACCACGCTCGCCGGGGCATGAGGCTCTGGATTCAACACCAACGGGCTGCGCAGGACGCGCGGGAACGCAGGAGCCAGAGCCCACCCGTGAACACAGGAAACCCTGCGAAACACGGGGTTTTCAAGTGGGCCTGGCAGGATTCGAACCTGCGACCTCACCCTTATCAGGACTCTCCACGTTCAGCCCGAACCGCCCCGATTCGCTATGTTGCTGTAGAGCGCACCCCTTGTAGGGGTGCGCTCTCCGCCTGTCCGGCTAACCTGATCAAGTCGTCTCGATTTGGTAAGAAAAAAGGAGGCTCAACGATGCCCGAGAAGCCGACCGCGTTCCGTCAGGGGCTGCGGATCACGATGGCGATCATCACGCTCGGATGCTTCGGTGTCGGCGTCTACGCCAACGGCATCGTCGGCGGCCTGGCCATGGCCTTCCTTCCGGGGATCCTGTTGGCGCTGCTGTTCGTCAACCGGGCGATCTGAAGGCGTCGGGTCAGGAGGAAGGCGTGTATGAAATGTGGGCATCCGCGGCGTCCGCGACCATCAGGTGGTGCGGCTGGTGGACCTGCACGACCGACACCCCCGCCTCGTTGCCGCTGGGGTCAACACCGATGATGTAGTAGAGGCTTCCGCTGACGTTGGCGGGGATGTAGACGACGCCCGTTTCTCGGTCGTGCGTGAAGCGAAGCACATTCGTCCCGAGAACCGGCGTCGTCGTCGCCTCGTAGTTGTAGGTGGTGTCTTCTTTGTATTTCTTCCAAAGCACCGAGCCCGACGCATCCACCATCACCACGTCGTACAACTCCGAATTCGCGGGGGCGTTCTGATCCCCCGCGTCGTGCATGTCGATGAAACCGAGGATCGCGGTGCGCCCCGCAGCGTCGGTGGTCATAAACGTTGAATTGTTTGGGCCGCTCGCCTCAAACGCGGCAATGTTCAGTTTGAATGGCGGCACGACTTCGTCGCTGATCGTGGACACCGAGCCCAGCGACTGGCCCGAAATCGTAAAGTCGGCGATCCCGTAGTCGTAGGTGTATTCGTCAGTGCCGATGGTGTGGATGGTCCGCATGAGAATGCGGAGTTTGGTGCCATCGCTGTTCCAGATCATGCCCACGGGGAACTCAAAACCATCCATGTCCGTGTAATCGTTGGAGAACGGGTCGGAGGTGGTTTCCCATGTCCCCGTACTCAGCAAGGCGTCCCAAACAATCGAGGTACCCGACGCGTTCAGCTTGACGAGCCGGTTTTCATAGGTGTGAAAAACTTCTGTGCCCGCCATGATGTCCACGAACCCGCCCGTCTCGTATTGGAACAGGACGTATAGTTCCCCCGTGGTTTGGTCGAACAACTGCGTCTCAAGGTTGACCCACGCATTGCCGTTGGCGTACATGCGAAGATTGCCCGGACCCTGCGGGTAAGCCGCCTCAATCGTGTTGTAATGTTCGATGGTGTCCGACGAAACCGATGCGGCGGTCAACTTCCGAGGGTACGCGTACATCTCGCCGGGCGTTGCGTTGTCGGCATCGTCCCGCGACGCGATCATGGCCGCGTCGCCAGGACGCACCAAATAACCCGTAACGCCGTTGAACGTTGAGCTGTAGTCGGTCGCCGCTCCGGGGTTGCTCCCCGTGAACCAGCGGATTTCATCGTCGGCGACGTTGAGCAAGATGTTGAACCCGTCCGCGTAGCCGATCACCGCGGCGACATTCGTAAATGCCGTCTCGCTTCGCTGGCCCAACGTCACCGGCGTGCCCGCGTAGTTATCGACCTGGGCCTGTGTCAGTCGGCTCAAGACGTGGATGTAGTACCCCCCGCCCGAGCGCCGCGTAGACATGAACAGGCCGGGCGGTGAAGCCCCCACCCCAAACACCCCGCTCGGATGCCGATACGGAACCCCGCTGGGGTGAAGGTTAAACGCCCCGTGGCTCATTCTGCGTCCTCTGCCGCCCAGTGCCTTTGCCCCGGGTCCACCTCCCATGCCAACAGCTGATCGTTCACCGTCACGCCCGTGTAGTTCCCGCGGTTGACGCGCACGATGTCGCCGGACGTGAAGGCGTCGGGCGTCACCTTCCAGGTGTAGTCGGTGCCGTCGGCCGTGACCGTCGCGGTGTTGGAGTCCACCGTCGTGAACGCCGTGATGTTCAGGTAGCGCGTGGTGCCGTCGTTTCGGGTGAGGCCGTGTTGGAGTTTGTCGGGCTTGGCGGCGTAGATCACGGCGGTGCTGATCGTGCCGTCGGGCTTCAGTGGGTTGGCCACGATGTAGTCGTTGTCGACCGCCGCAATTCGTACCGTCAGAGACGACCGGCGATTCCCGCCCGCGTCCTCGAAACGAGGCTCTCGCCTGCCGAAACTCAGCGTCCGCGGGCCGTTGATGACGTCGGGGCCGTTGGCGCCGTCGAGCTTCTGCTTCAGGCGGCGCAGGTCCGCGAGCGCGGCCGGGCTCAGGAGGAGGAGGTCGGCCATGGTCAGAACCCGAAGGCGGAAAACGCCTTGGACGGGCTGGTCTCATACTGCAGGAACACGAGGCCGCCGGCATCGATGACCGTCGCGCCCGGGATAGGCGTCCGGCTCTGCCAGCTCGGCGGCGGATCGACGGGCGATCCTCCCTGATCGACGTAGGTCACGTCCTCGTCGATCGGCACCCCGAACCCGTCCAGCGGGATGTCCGTCAGCACGTTGCCGCCCAGGTCCGTGAACCGGACCCGCCGGGGGCTGCCGTCGACGCTGACGTACCCGAACGAATCGGCGTCGGGCACGCGCGTCTGCCACGGGTTCTCGCCCCAGATCTCGACCGGCTTGAATCCGAACGAGTAGTCGATCGGAACCCGCGTCGCGTTGATCTGGTAGCTGGTGCTGGGCTGGATGATCGCGCATTGCACCTCGCCGGGCACGCCGCCCTCGAAGTTGTCGCCGTTGACGGCGTTCTCGTACTCGAGCGCCGTCGTGGCGTTGTAGCTCGCCTCCCAACGCGTGATCGTGAGCTCCTTGTAGTTCCGGGGCACCGTCACGCCCTGCACGCCGCGGCGGGCGCTCGTGATGATGGCGTTGCCGTTCACGTCCCGATCGACCGGCGTCTGCGTCTGCACCGTCTGCCAGTTGAAAACCAGCGGCGGCGTCTCGCCCGGGTCGGGGTCCTGCGGGTGGCTGTCGCCGTCCTCGGGCACGGAGTAGGTCGCCTCGACGCTGTAGACCTTGAACCCGATCGCGTTGATCCGGATGTTGCGGGCCTTGCGGGCGCTGTTGGACTCGTCGGGGTACGCGTCGTTGAACGCCACCGGGAAGTTCCCGTCGTCGAGCGCGTCCTGGACCGTCGTCAACCCGCCGGCCACCCAGCGCACAATGCGGTCGGAGCCGTTGGGCCCGATGTTGGCGCCGTCGTCGGGTTGTTTCAGCCAGGTCGCCATCGTCTACCTCAGATCTGATCCACCACGAACACGCGGGGGGCATTGCGCACGGCGTCAACGAGCGACGCGATGTCCGCCTTGATCTGCCGCATCTCGTCGAGCTGCTTCTCCAGCGCCGCGATCTGCCGGTTGGCCTCGTTCGCCGCCGCCCGGTCGCTCGCCTGGGTCCGTTCGCGTACGCCCGTCAGGAAGCGTGCGCCGGGGTCGGCCTGGGGCAGCGTGGCGGTCTGACGCCGCGCGGTCTCGCGGGCCTGGCGGAGCTGCTCGGTGAGGTCGGCGATGTCGCGGTCGGCGGCGCGGCGCTGGTCGTCGAGCGCCTGCAGACGGAGCTGGCGTCGCTCCGCGGCCTGCTGCTGCCGTTCCTGCTCCCGGCGCTGCGCCTCGTTGGCGCGGGCCACCGCCTCACGCTCGGCCCGCAGGACCGCGAGACGCTTGGCCAGGTCGGCGTCGCCGGCCTTGTTCGCCGCCTCGACCCGCGCCTCGAACTCGCGCTGGATCGCCAGCAGTTCGGCGTCGAGCACGCGGCCGACGCGGCGCAGCTTCAGGATTTCCGCTTCGTCCTCGACCGCCCGGATCTGGCTGAGGCGCTCGCGCTCTCGCTCGGCGTCCGCCTCGCGCGCCTTGGCCAGCTCCGCCTGCGCGATCTGGTCGGCGAGGTCACGGGCCTCCCGCTCGGCCTCCGCACGCCCGACGTTGCGGCGTTCGCGCAGGAGCTTGGTGATCTGCTCCTCGGTCTGCTGCCGTCGGGCCGCGATCTGGATGCGCTCGCGCTCGAGCTCGGTGATGTCGCCCCCGAGCACCTTCTGCCGCTGCAGTTGTTCGATGACCTCTTCGAGTTGCCGGTTGGCGCTGAGCTCGCCCTCGCGGCGCTGCTGCGCGGCCTGCAACTCGGCGGTCTGCTTCCGGAGTCGGTCGATCTCCCGCTGCTCGCCAAGGAACAATTCGCGCAGCGACTGACCCAGCCCGACGATCGCGCCGAAAACCGGCGTGCTGCGGAACGCTTCGCCCGCCTTCTCGAACTCGCCCCGAAACACCGCGGTGACGCCCTCGATCAGACCACGCGCGGCGTCGGCGGCACCGGCGACGGCCGCGACACGCCCCAGCCCCACGAGGAGGTTGTCGCGGGCGGCGGCGACGCGACCCTGCTGCGAGGCCGCGCGCCGCCGCTGCTCCGCCGATCGGGCTTCGGCTTCCCGAAGTTTCTGCAGCGTGACCAGGCGGTCGGCCAGCTCCTGGTCGTTGGCCTCCTTGGCCGCGGCGATGCGTTGTGCGAAGTGGCGGCGGACCTGGATGAGGTCGGCCTGGAGGACGCGGCCCCGACGCCGCAGCGCCGTCTGTTCGATCTCCGCGAGCACCTCGGCTCGCTGACGGGCCTGGCGTTCCTCGGTGTCGGCCCGCCGCGCCTGCTCCCGCGCCTGCTGCTGGGCCTCCTTGTCCGCGCGCTCCAGCTCCGCCCGCGCTTCGTTCCGCGCGGTGATCAGCAGTTCGACCTCGTCCTGGTACTTCTTGCCCATTCAGGAATCCAGCCCGAAGTGCGCCCGCCAGGCGGCGCGGTCCGAGCGGACGATGCGCTCGGCGGTGAGGAACGCGGGGGTCTGTTCGAGCGAGCCGCCGGCCACGGGCCAAAGCCCCGAGCGGCGAACGGTCTCGGCGTACTCGAAGAGCTCGGAGGTCAACGGCGTCATCACTTCCTTCGGGCACCGCGTGAGCCGGGTCTGGCCGGTACCCCGGCACGATTCGCATCCGCGGCCGTTGCACGACACGCACGTCAGCATCACCGGCTCGAGCTCGGTCGGCCGGTCTACGCAGCCGTCGTCGCCGCTTCCGCACTCTCGGCAGACGCCGCCGCAGGCGAACGCGACGGCGATGCGGAGTTTCCCTGGTCGGTCTCCGACAGTTCGGCCTCGAGCGGCAGTCGACGCGCGATCCTGAAAAGGCGGCCCTGGGTCAGCACGCCGGCCAGGTCCTCGGGCAGGTCGCGACGGGCGACCACCCGGGAGTTGATCAGGTCGACGATGCCGTCGATGTAGTCGTCGCCGTCGGCGTCGGTTAGGGACTTGAACCGGCGGGCGTACTCACGCCAGTCGCCGGCCGTGCCGACGCTCACGGTCAGCGCAGGGCCATCGGGGTTGTCGGGTTCGATCAGCAGTTCGAAGGTGTCGTCGGGGTGCAGCATGGCGGTCTCGTGGAGTGTCGGAGCGGAGAGTGGTCAGGAGCCCGGCTTGTCGTCGGGCTTGTCAGGCTTGGGCTTGGCGTCCATCGCAGCGGTCGCGGCCTTCCACTGCTTGGCGCTCAGGTGGTGCTTCGCGAGTGTGCCGCCGCCCTTGGCGGGGTGCGGACCATTGGTGCGGATGATGCGCACCGATCCGTTCGCGCGGCGGTCGAAGTGCAGACCGTTGCCGGCGTCGAAGGTGTTGACGATGTCGTTGGGGGCGGGGGTGTCTTTGGGCATGGTGGTACCTCATCGGGTGTGGAGCTGGCCGTTGGTGGGCCTCCGGCTTTCCGGGGCGGGGGTCAGTCGGTGGTGTCGACGTCGAGCACAAACTCGTCGCCGGGGGCGCTGTTCTGCGTGGCCAGGAACGTCAGCGGCCGGGCGCTCAGGCCGTTGCGGACGCCGTTGGTGATGTCGATGATCTGCGCCTTGGGAACGCTGAGCGACATGTTGCTGTAGGCCAGCGAGAACGCCTGCAGCGTCCGGGCCGTGGCGATCCCGTCGTCGTTGCGGTTGGCGACCAGCTCCTCGAGCGGGTCGATCGTGAACTGCGTCGAGCGGTCGGTGATCCAGGCTCGCTCGACGCCGCCGGCCGAGTTGCCGCAGAGCAGGGGCTCGAGGGTGTTGCCCGCGCGGAAGGTCCCTTGCCCGAAGCAGATCGCGGAACCGCCGAGCGTGGTGGTCGCCGAAACAAACCGCGGGCTGCCCGTGGCGTCGGTGCCGACGGTGAACGCCGGGGAGAACTGCGCCGCATCCGCTTCGGCGACCCGCCGCCCGAGAAAGGTCAAGTTGAGCCGCGTCGGCTCGCCGGGCGTGAACACCATCTCGAACGTGCCCATGGCGCCCACGAGCTTGTAAAGCTTGCCGGCCCGGTTGAAGCCGATCGTCGCGGTGAGCCAGTCGTCGGTGTCGTCGGTGAACTGCCACGCGGTGCCGGACAGGTCGGCGTTGTCGTCGATCATGCCGCACGCCGGCAGCAGGATCGGTGCCCAGGCGGCGCCCTGGTACAGCTCGACGGCCAGCGTGACCTCGCCGATCTCCAGCCCCAGGTCGGACGCGTAGCGCGACAGCGAGCCGGCCGCGAACTTCTCGGTCAGGTCCCAGCGCGGCGTGTACTGCGGGTCGATGCCGTAGAACGCGGTATCGGCGTTGGTGATGGTTTCGGCGGTGCCGGGCGCGGCTTCCAGGGCGGCGTAGACGATCTTGCGGGGTTCGGCCAGGGGCATGTCGGCCTCCTCAGTTCAGGGGCGTGTAGGGGTCGGTGTCGATGAAGCGGTAGGAGACGGCCAGCGTCACGCGGACGCCCGCGCTGCCGCCGTCGGCCGACTGGATCAGTTGGGGCTCACGGGTTTCGGCGACGTGGCCGAGCCCGCTGAACGCGCGTTGGTTCTCGTCGGCCATGACGGCGGTGAGACCCTTCTCGAGGTCGGCGATCGCGATGCTGCGGAGCCGGTCGTAGGGCCGGTCGTCGTCGTCGGACGGCTCGACGAAGTAGTCGATGGAGAACACAACGGTGCGCTGTTTCTTGAGGCCCAGCGCATCGATCTCGGGCTCGCCCTGCTCGTAGCTCTCGATCTGCAGGACCGCGAGGCTGTCGCTTGGGGTGTACTGGTCCCGGCGGACGGGGCGCACCACCTCGACCACGTTGATCTGATACGCCGCCGACTTCCTGATCGTCAGGAGTTGCGTCTTGATCGCCTGGGCGATCCGTTCGTCAATGGGGTATTCAGGAGTGGGCATGGACCGCCTCCACGACTACAGCAATGGGACTACCGTCCGCATCAACGTGGACGCAAGCCGCCCGCTGTCGACGGACGACCCGCCCTTGTTGATCGCGCAGCACGAGGAACGTCTCCGGGCCAGCGGGCTCGATCGTCTGCTTCAGGATCAGTGATGCGGATTGCATGGGGGTTACGCGGGCGTTTCGTCGATCACGAGCGTCACGACCAAGCCCTGGGGAAGGGTCCCGGTGCCGACCGTCGCGTCCACGGTGATCTTGAGGATGTCGCCGTCGGTGGCGTCGGTCACCGAGAGCGTGCCGGCCGTGGGCGTGCGGACGACGGTGGAGCTGGTGATCTGGATGGCGCTGCTGAGCACCGACGAGAACGCCGACGCGGCGTTGCCCAGCTCGACGTCGATGTCGACGGTGGAGTCGCCGGCCGCGGCCGTCTCGATCGCGACCTCGACGGCGACGATGGTGCCGGTCGTGCCGCGGAAGATGTGCACCATGGCCTCGCCGTCGGCGATCGCCGAGCCGTCCGCCTGGCTGTAGCGCAGCGGGACGCGGTGGACCAGCTTGTCGGCGTCGATGTTCGCCCCGCTGTTGACCTGGTTGTTGCCGACGCAGGCGTTGGGCAGCGTCAGCGTCGTGGCCGCAAGGTTCCAGACACCCTGTCCGAGTACGTTGAGAAGCCGGCTCACGCTCATGTCAGTGCTCGCTTGAAGGTTCGACCGAGTTGGCGTCGCGCCTGCCCCTGGAACCGGCCGGGCAGCCGCTCACGGGCGTCGGCGGTCACGCGGTCCGCGATCTTGGTCTCGGGGTTCTGGTACACGGCGGCGATCGACGGACCCCGCGGCACACTGAGCGGGTAACGCGCCTTGCCCTGGCGTCGGAACGCCTGCGCCCGCTGCTCGCCTTCGAGCGCGTCGAACCCGCCCGACTGCAGGTTGAACCGCCGCCGCGGACGCTGGACAAACCCGCCTTTGAGCAGCCGACGCGAGCCGCCCTTGCGGATCTGGTAGGTGAATGGGGCGCGGGCCGACTTGGTCAGTTTCCCGGTCTTGGTCCGCTTGCCCTCGCGACGCGGCACCTTCGGCTTGCCCTTGAAGCTCATCAGCGTCGGCCGGGCGCTGGCGCCGCCGCCGGAGCGGCTCACCTTCCGGTCGATCACGACCGTCGCCTCGGGCTTGGTGGGCGTGGCCTTGCGGCCGACCTCGACGCGCTGGTTCACCGAACGCGCCGGCAGCGTCAGGTACGCGCGGACCTCCTTGCGGACCCGGCCGCGTGTGGTCTTGGCGACGTCGTTGACGGCGGTCACCTGGGCCTTGCTCAGCTCCTTGGCCGACAGCCCCAGCTTCGAGGCGAAGCGCAGCACCTGGTCCGTGTCGAGCTTGGCGGTGATGAACGGGGCCATCAGCGCACCTCCAGCCGCAGCATGCCGCCGTCTTCGGAGAGCACGGATTTGATCTTGCGGCGTGTCGTGTCGCCGCCGACGTCGATGGGCAGCTCGATCTCGTCGCGACCGCGGTCCAGCTCACTGCGGGCGATGCCGGTGGTCACGCTGTTGGGCACGATCACGATGAACACCGGCGACGTCGCGCCCGACGGCAGCGAGTCGAGCAGCTCCGGGGGGTCACGGATCACGTTGATGTTCTCGAGCTCGCGCGGCTCGCCACCCTGGGGGTGGTAGGTCACGGTCTCGCCGAAGTCGCCGCCGAAGATCGCGGCGTCCGCCTGTAGGTCCAGCGTCATGCCGCACCCCCGATCCGGACGAACCACGTCCAGCCCTCGTCGAGCTCGAGCGTCAGGCCGGTCTCTTCGATGAACTGGGTCACCGCGCCGGTCACGCCGCCGTCCCGGAAACGCCCGTAGTCGTGCCCGCCGAGGTAGCCGCCGGGCTTCACCTTGGGCAGCCACACGCGGCAGTCGGCGAGCGCGGCGCTGTAGCGATGATCGGCGTCGATGAACACCAGATCGGCCGAAGCGTCGTCGACGTGGCACGCCGCCTCCATCGTGTCCATCCGCAGGACGCGGGCCCGGGTGTTCTCGGCCACGCGCAGGGCGTGGGTGTGGTCGCTCTCGACCTGCCGTTGGGTGCGAACGCCGTTGGGGTCCCCGACGAGCGCTGACTGCTGGTGGTACGGGTGTTTCTGCCCGTAGTAGCGCCACGTATCGACCATGACCAGGTCGGCGCGTTCGGCGTGGTCGGCGATGTACTGCGACAACTCGCCGGCCGCGACGCCCAGCTCGACAAACCGACCGCCCGGCGGCAGCCGCCGCAGGATCGCGTCGCCGTGTTGAAGCGCGGCGCTCAGCACGGCACCCCCTCACGCTGCATCGCGAACACGGCCCTCGCCAGGTGCAGGTCCTCCTCGGTGTCGATGTCGAGGTCTTCGGGCGGGTCGATCTCGAACAGGCGCGGGGCGGCCCCGTAGAAGTACCGGTTGGCCAGCATCTGGTCCCGCGGCTGGATGAAGATCGCGCCGTTCTGGTAGAGCGTCGCCGGCAGCTCACGCGCCGAGGGGTGGACACGGGCGTTCGGGTCGAAGTTGTGCGGCATCCAGTCGCCGGCCGTGGCGTCATACTCCCACGCGTGCCGACGGACGGCGCTCACGCTGCACAGCGAGTCGTACCGCGACCCCCGCTGCAGGAACTCCCGTACCGCCGCGTCGTAGGTCTCGGCCTCGACCAGCGGGTTCGTGGGGTGCGCCCACACGATCACGTCCGCCCCGACCATGTCGACCATGTCACGGATCATCTCGTTGGCCGGGCAGACCGATTCGTCGCAGTGGAATTCGTCGCGACGCTTGGCGGTCGCGCCGTGGGCCTCGGCTTCCCGCAGGATGTCGAAGTCATCGGAGCCGACCACCACCTCGTCGATCAGCGCGCACTTCCGCAGCTCATCGATCTTGTGCCCGATGAGCGTGGAGTCACCGAACGGGCGCAGGGCCTTGCCGGGCACGCGTTGGCTCCCTCCCCGGGCGACTACGACGGCGACGATGTGCATGCGGTGCGGTTCCCGGGGGTGTGGTGGTGGATGCGGACGCCCCGCTCTCGGGCCCAGGCCGAAACCGTCAGCCAGTCGGTCCCGACACGCTTCCAGTTCTCGCGGCGCTTGATGAACGCCCGGCCCTGGCAATCGACGACGCCGTCCATGTCGTGGCCGTAGACGTGCAGCTCGGTGATGCCCAGGTCCACGGCCAGCGCGAGCGCCGCGGTGATGCTCCAGTTGCTGAACGCGGCGGGCGGGTGGACGCGGTCACGCACCTCGTTCCAGCCCATGACCCGGTGCTGAGCCAGCCGGGCCGCGTTCCGCCGGTTGTGCCGCAGCCTGCCGTCCTGATCGTCGAGGGTGAAGACCACCGGGAACCCCAGCGGCGCGACCTCTTCGAAGGTCTGGGCGTCCCCGCACGCCCAGTAGTCGCAGTGCGCGGCCGAGGCGGCAGCGTTCACGCCGATCCGCACGTCGAAGCGTTCGGACCAGGGGAAGCACTGCCGCAGCGACGGGCCCGCGGACAGCAGCGCAGCCTTCACGTCAGCCTCCGGTCGGGGCGAACTGCACCCAGACTGCCGTCGCCGACACGCCGGCCGCGGCGGTCGCGGAGCCGATGTAGTCGTTGCCGGTGGCGGTCGGGGTGGCCACGCCGGTCGAGGCGTCGCGGTACACCTTGTCGCCGAGCGAGAACGATTCGCCGGTGCCGGTGTTCTTGGTGATGTACGCCTCGTGGCCGACCTCGAGCGTGCAGGTCTCGCCGGACGACGCGTCGACCAGGGCCTCGCCGACCCAGCCGGACGTGCCGGTGCGCAGCGGGACCAGGTCGCCGCTGCTGTAACCGGCGGTCGGGGCCGTGGCGTTGACCTTGCGCCCGGAGGCGCCTTTGCGTTGAGCCGTGCTCATGGTGATTCAACCTTTCGGGTTGGAGGGGTGCGGTGCGGCAGGGCCGGGAGGGCAACGCTGCGGCGGGTTACTTCGCGGGGTTGTCGGGCTTCTTGCCCGCGGGCTTCTTGTCGGGCGCGGGCGGCGCCGGCTTGTCGGTGGTGATCCGTCCGTCCGCCAGGCGGGGGATGATGTGGCCGCACTCGGTCAGCGGCGGGCACTTCTTGTCGGGGACGAACTTCCCCTCGTTGACGTCGCCGGTGCCGACGACGTCACCGGTCTCAAAGCAGACCGTCTCGATGGTGAACGGGCGGGCGGCGTAGTAGGTCGTGTCGGGCATGGTGTCCTCGTGGGTTCGCGGAGTCGGGCCAAGAAAACCCCGGGCCGGTGGGCCCGGGATTTCGGGGATTCAGGGCGGGCCGGCTTACGAGCCGGAGCTGCGGACCAGGCCGCGGTAGTCGATGGCCTTGGCGGCCGTGTCGTGGCGCACCTTGACCTTGCGGCAGTCGTTGTCGAACTCGTCCTCTTCCATCACGACCGGCTCCTCCTCGCCTTCGAGGAACCCGATCTCGACGGTGTCGATGTCGCGCGGGTCGCCGGCGAGGTAGTACTGCGTGGTCGACGTCGCGTCGAGACGCGGCGACGAGATCGCCTGGAGCTTGTTGCTGAACGGGTTGGGCGTGGCGTTCTGCTTCGCCGGGTCGACCGTCGAGCTGACGAGCTGCTCGGCGGTGACGCTGAGCGCCTCGGGCACGATCAGGAACGCCGGCAGCAGCTCGAGCGGGTCGTCCGAACCCAGCGCCGTCTGCGTCCGCATCGCGGCGCGGCCCGCCCCCAGGCTGGCCACCGAGAGGGTCCCGGTCGTCAGGTTGGCGTGGGCCGTGCTGAACAGCGCGGAGCCGTCGGCGAGGGCGGCGTTGGCGGTGAGGATCGCGATCGCGAGCGACTCGACGTTGCGCTTGGCGGCGCGGCCGAGCATGCGCGGGACGCGGTCGAACGCCGACAGGTCGTCGTTGATGAGCATCTGCCGCGTGAACTTGATGCCCTTGCTGTAGGTCGACAGCGCGTAGACCTCACGGGACTCGGTCAGCGTGCCGTAGGTGATGTCGTCGCCTTCGGGCTGCAGCGTCAGGTTGGCGGCCTCACCGAGCTGCAGCTTCTTGATGTCCTTGAAGTCCGGCGCCGTGCCGCGCGAGCACCACAGCGACCAGGTGTCCGGCGCGAGCGCGTACTCCTGGCGGAGCACCTTGCCCATCGCGTCGGCGAGCAGGAACGGAAAGTCGCTGGTGGAGTGGGCCAGGTAAACGCCGGGCAAGGCGCCGGCCAGCCGCGTGCGGCTCATCAGCAGGTCGGCCAGGGCACTACGGCCCATGTTGTCCGCCTGGCGGTAGCCCAGCGCGACCAGGAACCGTCGGCCCATCTCGAGCAGGTTGTGGCCGCGGAAGTCCCGGGCGCGGTCGTGGGGCTTGCGGGTTTCCGGGGTGCCGTTGGCCGAGAGGGCCACGCGGCCGTCCGCGTCGAAACGCACGAACGAGGTGGCCCGCGGGTTGGCCCGCAGCATGATCGCGTCCTGCACGGCCTCACCGATGGTGTCGCGGTTGAGGTCAGACCCCACGGTCACGGAGGTTCCCTTCATGTCGGCGGGCTCGCGTTTGAGGCTGTTGAGGGCGATACGCCGCACCTCGTCGATGTCGCGGTCGTTGTCGATCTGGTCGGTGATCCACCTCTCATCGAACCCGCACTTGGCGGCGATGGCGCGGACCTCTTTGACGCGCTCGCGCTCGGCCTTGATGGCCTGCTGCGCCACCGCGGCGGGGTCGGCGTCCTGGCCGGACAGCGCGACCTTGCCCTTGCCGTCGGGCTTCGCCGACGCCACCGCGGCGGCCGGCTGCGCGTTCGCCGGGGGTTGTGCACCTTCGGCCGTTGCGTCGGGCTTGGCGTCGTCGGGCTTCTTGCCGGCCCCGCCTTCGTCCCCGCCGTCCTCCATCGCGGCGTCGCCGCCGGGCATGGCGGCCTTCTGCTCGGGCGGGAGCTTCGACACGAACTCGGCGATCTGCTCAGGGGTCGCGCCTTCCGGCAGGCCGAGGCTCTTGAGGTAGGCGATCTGCTCTTCGGTGTACATGAGTGCGGTTCCTTTGGCTTGGGCCGAGAGCATCCCGGCGGGGTTGGCGGCGGGGGAGCCGACGAAGTCGACGGCGTCCAACGACTGGACGCGCAGGGTGTTGCGTTCGAGGGAAATGGACGTCGAGATGATCGACAGCCCGCACGACTCGGGGTCGCGCTCGGCGATGGCCATGATCCGCCGCGCGTCCGCGTCGCTCGCGTCGTGGAACGTGACGTTGGCCAGCACCTTGTCGCCGACCACGCGGGCCACGCTCACGAAGCCGATGCGGTACGGCAGGTCGTCGTCGCCCTTGAGCTCGGGGTGCGTGACGCGCACCTTGACGCCGTTGGGTTTCGCGTTGATCGCCGCTGCGACCTGCTGCAGCGTGACCTGGTCGATCTGCATCGGCTCGTTGCCCAGGCCGTCGGTGCGCGTCATGCCCGCGGTGATCACGGCGACGTCGCGGATCACACCGGCGTCGCGATCGACGGCCACGGCGCGCGGCAGCGCGGATCGCAGCTGGACCCGCGTGAGGGCCTGCCCCGACTTGAATGCGATCGCTTTAGCCTGCATAGGCGAGCTCCGGTTGCGGGGTCGGTTGAGGCCGACGCGGCGTCCCGGGGTCCCGGGGTCCTGCGTCGGGGCCGGTGCCGGCCCCTGTTTCTCCAGCCGCCGCACGATCTCGTCGGTGCCGTCGATTGCGGCCTGCTGCCGGATCTTCTTGGGCGTAGTCCCGCGTAGGTTGGCCTGCTCGGTGACCGTGGTCAGGCCCAGGCGGTACATGAGCTCCACGCCCTTGCCCTGCGCTTCGGGATCGACCCAGTCCCAGCCCTGCCCCTGCCAGTCGATCGACTCGGGCGTGTCCCGTAAGAAGTAGTCGGTCGCGCCCGCGTGGCGCAGCGCCCACACGAACTCGAAGTCGTCTTTGACCGGCGTGCAGAGCTGACCGATGAGCATCAACTGCAGCGGCTCGTACTCGCGGCGATCTTCGAGTGAAGTCTGACGCTTCGACGAAAAGTTGCCCTGATCGAAGTCGCGGGCGATCTGGTCGTAGCTGATCCCCACGCCGGCCGCGATCGCCTTGAGCTGGGCCCGGACAAAGGGGTCGTAGGTGTTGCCCGGCCGCGACGGGGCGAAGGTGGTGACCTCCTCGTCCTGCCCGACATACGCCACGTTCAGGCCGTCGAGCTCGAGGGGGTCGGTGCCGTCGTCGGTGCCGCGGATCAGGAGGCCGATGCTCGCCTCGGCCCGGGCCACCCGCAGCTGTGCGGCGTCGTATTCCGACAGGTCGCGGAGCTTGGTCAGCACCGGGGCCAGCCGCGTGATGCCGTGCGTCTGCCGGGCCCGTTCGGGGTCGTAGACGTGGCACACCATCGCCGCGGGGATCCGCACCGACTCCATCGACAACGGCGACGGCCGGCCCACCGCGCGGACGTCGTTGGGGTGGCGGCGATAGAAGTGGTACGCGACGGCCGCACCGTTCACGTCGGTTTCGATGCCGTGGCGGACCTCGTTGACGTTGCCGTGCTCGTCGGTGTGGCTGATCTTGTACCGGTCGAGCTGCTCGAACTCGTAGCACTGAAGACGGAGACGCTTCTGCCCCAGCGCGTCGTTGGTGATCCACCGCACGACAAAGCACTCGCCGACCGCCACCACCTCGTCGATCGCCCACTGCTGCACGCCGATGAACGTGCGACGGCGCTCCAGGTCCATCACCTTCGGGGAGCTCGACCACGCCTGCCAGTCCGCGGCGTAAGGCTTGTCGTCGATCGCGGGGGTGATGCCCGTGCCGACCACGTTGCGGCGGAAACTGCGCTGGATCGACTTGGCCCAGGCGTCGTCGCGGATGAGCTGGCGGGCCCGGGCGTTGAGACGGATCAGGTCGGGCAGGATCGTGCCGTCGGCGGAGGTGGTCGGGGCGATCCAGTCGTTGGTGAAGCGGTTGGCCTGGGCCGCGCGGTGAACCGACAGCATCCGTCGCCGCTCGCGCAGTGCCTCCTTGCCCGCCCGCAGGCGCTCGAGCTTGTACTCGGCCTCGGCCCGCTTGAGCTTCGCTTCGGCCCGCTCGGCCATCTGCTGGGGGGTCGCGCGGGCCATCAGGACGTCACCGCCTTGAAGCCGATCCCCCCGAACCGCGTGCCGTTGGCGATGAGCCGGTCGAGCTTCGCGATCTCGTTGAGGGTTTGGGTTTCGAGCTTCTGCAGCTCCGAGATGCTCATGCTCGCCAGCGAACGCCCCTCGATCGAGTACGACAGCACGCCGCGATCCAACGTGCCGTCGATGGCCGTCTGGATCTTGGTCAGTCGTGTTTCGAGCGTGGCTTTCCGCTCGGTGGTCGTGGGCATCAGCCCATCATGCGGGGCTCGAAAGCCGAGGGAACCCCCGGCTTTCCAAAGTTTGGAAGGAAGGCGCGTTTTATTTTGGCTTCGGCTTCTGGCCCCACCCGCGAGGCTGAGCCGCGACCGCCCCCTTGATCTTCACGTAAGGGAAGTTGTGGCCGCACGAACGGCACTGCCGGTACTGCTTCTGCGCACGGCACCGCTCGCCCTCGTATTCGGTTTCGAAGCCCTGACTGCGCACCGCGATCGTGTTGAACGAGCCACACCCGTCACACCGCGGTGCGACGCCGACCTGCGGGTTGTTGCCCATCGGGATCGTCATTTTGCCCACGCTCCGGTGGTCCGCTTCCGCCGCGGCTTGGGCTGGTGCCAGCGTCGCATCATGGCCATCAAGGCCAGGGCGGCCGCGTCCAGCCAGTGGTTGCGCCGGCCGTGACCGGGCGTCGGCATCCATTTCTGAACACCGCCGTCGTCAATGAGCTGCTCCGCCAGCAGGTGCTTCGCGAAACTTGTGTGCTCGACCGCCCGATCGACCTTCGGCAGCAGGATCGCGCCCGGCTCGTCGATCGGGGTGTTCAGCCGGTCGTGGATCCGCGACTTGCCGAGGTTGGCATCGCACTCGTAGAGCTGCACCGAGCCCACGGTGTCGTGCTTGATCTTGGTGAGGTGGAAGCCGTCGTAGATCCGCAGGACCGTGGCACCCGTCGTCTTCGGCTGGAAGTACTTCGCGCCGCCGTACTGCCCGAGCCCCTGGCCTTTCGCCGGCCAGTGCTTCGGCCCCATCTGTTTGCAGTGCCGGTAGGTCGGCACCGGCTTCCACCCGCTGTCCCACCAGACGAGGTCCGGGTGCCGGACCTCGCCGTTTTCATCGGGCCACCCGCGGTCGTCCGCTTCCGCGGTCAACTCCCGCAGCGCAATCTCCAACGCGGTTTCGAGGCGGTGCTGGTGGCTGTGCACCTCGGTGATGCCGTAGTCGACGATCTGGACGTGGCGGTGCCGTGAAAGATCGCCGGCCATCAGAACCCAGTGGAACAGATACTGGCCCTCGTCGATGCCGAGCGTGAGCACGTCGCTCCACGCCGGCACCAGGCCCTGCGGCGTTGTGCCCTGGCGTTCGATGATCCCCTGGACCGTCAGGCTCAGGACCTCGGCGTTGTCCGGCTCGATCGGTACGGCCCAAACGAACTGCTTCAGCTCACGCTCGGCCGACTCCTCGTCGACCGCGCGGTCGGCGGCCCACTCCTCGGCGCCCACCGACGCGATCGGGTTGAGCAGGTTGTGCACGCACGACCAGCGAAACCCCAGCGTCCGCGTCCGAGGGCGGTCGCCTTCGACCGACCCTTCCGCGTCGATGGTCTGGCCGCGGTGCACGAGCCGGGCCTCGCGGTTGGCGGCGACGCGCTGCGCCTCCGTCCAGGGCTGCCGGCAGGAAGGGCACACCAGGTGCGCCGTCTCTTCAGCCTCGAGCTCGTCGTCCGCGTCTTTCCAGCCGACCAGGTGCTCGCGATCGTGCGCGACGTACTCTCCGCAGTGCGGGCAGGGGAGCACGATCGTGCTGTCGGACCCCGCCGTGATCGTCTGGTGGATGTAGTCGGCCTCGGTTTCCTCGGTGCACTCGGCGTAAACCCTTGCGCGCGGCCCGAACGCGCGGGTCCGGGCGATCAGCTGTTTGATCTTGCTCGCCTCGTTGCTCGTTGCGGCCATGCGGGCCAGGCCGTTTGCCTCCGTGACGAGCAGCACCCTCGCCGTGAAAGCGGAGCGTTTCTTGTCGTCGCCACCGCCGGACATGAAACGCAGCGTCGCGCCGTTCCGGAACCGCACCGCCTCGATCATCTTCCCGCCGCGGCTGCCGGGGCCCGATCGCGGCAGCAGCTGCTTGTAGCGGCTGGCCTCGATCGCCGGCAGGAAGTCCTCGGCCCACTTGTCGGCCGCCATGGCCATGTGCGGGACGCCGCAGATCACGGTTTCGCGGATCTCGAAGAGGTGATAAAGGCCGGGAATCACGTACCCGATCAGGGACTTGCCGGTTTGGCTGGGGCCGGTGACTGCGACGGTGGTCCATGCGCCGGAATCGACCTCATCAAAAAACAGGCGGGCGAACGGCTGACGCTCGGCCCGGAACCGCTCACCCTCGTAGGGGCCGTCGGGCACCACGACCTCGTCCTCGGCGAACCGGAGCATTGACCGGACGGGCTGAACACGACAGGCCCGGATGAACCGGCGCCCGAGCCGAAGGGCGGTCGGCGCGTCGTCAGTCTGAACTCGCGGGCTGAGTGCAACCAAATGTCTGCTCTACCTCTTGCTCGGCGTCCTCCAACGCGTCGACCAGCAGCTGCCTCGCATCGTCGCCAAACTTCCGCGCCAGCTTGTCGCCGGCCGACCGGATCCGCGACGCCGCGATGTCCAGGAGACGCTCGGCCTTGTCGACCTCGATGAGCACGCCGAGCCGCTCCTTGAACTCCAGCTCGAGGAGCTTTGCCTTTATGTCCCGGCCGCGCTCGAGCGAGGGGCTGCTGCTGTTGTTCGACGCGAACAACCCGTCCTCATCCAGGTCCTTGCCACGCAACTCGGCTTCGAGGATCGCGGACACGACGCCGGCCGTGAACCACACGCGCCGGCCTTCCTTGACGACGAACTTCTCCGGGATGAGCGGCCGGTATCGGTTGTCGAAGCTCTGCGGTTTAACACCCAGGGCGGCCGCCAAATCGGTCCGGCTGATCCTGAATGACGCCTTGGCAATGTCTACTACTCCTTGAGTGACAACGGGTTATTTTTTTGCGCGAGAACCGGGCCTCGCCACCGCATGGCATGCCGGGGTGGCAGGGAGGACCCAACATCATGTGACGTCGATGTCGATCACGGCCGGGGTCTTCACATTGTCATCGTTCAGCGTGGCCACCACATAGCCCTTCGCCGTGTTGTTGCCTCGCCGCAACGTCGCGGTATTGGCCGCCGTCGCGGTAATGGTGAACCGCAGCACCGACTCGCTCGCCTCGTTGGTGGTCTCGGCGATGGTGATGCTTCCGGTCGGAACGGTGAACAGGGTCTCGCCCGACTGCTCGTCATCGACACGGAACTCGGCCGAGGCGATGTCGCTCTCCCCGTAGTTGATCGATCCCAGCAGCACATCGACCACGATCGGGTCAGCGTCGTCACCGCTCTCGCTGTAGTCGTCACCCTTCACCAGCGGCAGGTATTCGCCGTTGGATGTTGAAGGGCTGACGACCGACACAGTGACGCCGTCAGCGGTCCTCGAAATCAGCGTCACGAGGTTCGCGATCATGGCGTCCTGCTTCGCCTCCTTCGCGTCTCCCCCGCCCCCCGCCTCAATGTTCGCAATGTCCGTCGCGATGTCCGTGTCGATCGGCGTGCCCAGCGTGGCCGGCAGGGTGGTGCCGGTGTCCACCAGGATCGAATCCACAACCCCGTCCACCGTGGCCAACGCCGCCGCCGTGGCCAGCGTCCCGATCTGCGTGTCCAGGTTTGCTGAAGCAAGCCCGATGGCGGTGCGGATGCCCGCCGCGTCCAGCGTGCTGAACCCCGTCGCCGTGGCCCACGCACTGTCCCCCTGCGAGATGATGGCGCTCTGTGCGGCGGAAAGCTCTGCGTTGGTCGGCGGGTCATACGTCGCCAGCGCCGCGGCCACCTGCGTGTTCACGTCGCCCGTGCTGATGTTGTTCAGCCCCGAAATCGCCCCCGGGATGTCGTCGGACTGCAACTCGTCCGTGTCCGCCAGAATCGACGCCACGTCGTCAAAGTCCACCGTCGCCGATGCGCTCGCGGTCTGCCCCGCCACCTGCGTAACGTTCGCGTTGACCGTCGCCGCCGCCGCCACCGCACTGCCCGCAATGAGCCTCGGCGTGACACTCACCCCGCTGATCGTCGCATCGGCGAACGCCTCGACCCACTGGCCCGCCGTGAGCGTGGGCATGGTGATGGAGAACGTCCAGTCGGTGCCCGAACCGGTGCCATCGACCGCCGAGCCCGAGGCCGAGCCGTCCACATACAACTGCGCGGTCGGCGTGCCCGTGACGGACGCGCTGAACTCGTATCGCAAATCGACTTCTTGGGCGGAGTAAAAGAACATGGTCAGCCGTCGTTGTAGGTAAAGGACGAAATCGCCACCGTCTGCCCGCTGGTGATGCTGGTGTTGTCCAGCTCCAGGTCGCCGCCGCCCGAGGTCGCCGTGACCGAGCCGGAGAACACCACCGTGTCGTCGGAGTCCGTGATGTCGAAGTTGTCCGCCGTGCCCGTGGCCGAGGCCGTGGCGTCGCCGATGGCCGAGGCCGTCGCCGTGCCCGACGTGGCCGAGTCCCCGAACGCGGGGTCCGACATCGTGTGCGTGGAGAGCGTGGTGCTGCCGTCCTTGATGACCAGCTTGCCCGCACCCGCGCCCCCGTCCACAAGGTCCACCACCGCGTCGGTCGCGGCCTGCTTGGCGGCGTTGCTCTTGGTGATTGCCATGATTCGCTCCTACGCGACCTGTAAAACCAATTGACCCGACCCCACGTTGAGGCCGACGTATTGCGATTCTTCGGACTCCCCGTCCACCGTGCCGGACGCCTCCACGGCCGGGCTGCCCGCTACGGCAACCCCCGTGCCCACCACCGCCACCGTGCCCGTGGCCTCGACAGTCGGTCCGTCGTGCAAGACGACCGCGACGCCCGACACCAACACCGTGCCTGCCGCTTCAACCGTGGGCGAGCCCGCCACCGCCGCACCCGAACCCGTCACGCCGGCGTCGCTCTCCACCGTGCCCGCGGCCACCACCACGGGCGATCCCGCGGTCGGTGTGCCCGAGCCCGTGACCAGTACGGTGCCCGAGGCTTCGACGGTCGCCGTTCCGCCGGTCGCGCTGCCGCTGCCGTTTACGTCGGCGCTGGACGTGTATTCTTCTTCCGCCGCCAACGCCCCCACGGCCGTGCCGCCCGAGAAGTCCCGCTTGTTGCCGTTGCGGTCGATCGGGACGGTCAGCACGTCGATGATGTCCACAAGGTTGCCGCCGTCGTCAGGCACCCAAGTGTCCTCATCCCAATCCGCCGCCTCACCGAGATACACACCCAGCGGCGTCGAGTCGTTGATGAGGTTGTAGTTGTCGTGCGATCCCGGCGCGACCTGGGCGAAGGTGTATGACGCGCCCGACGACCAGTGATCCTCGGCCGTCAGGTTGGCGACAAACTTGCAGTTGCGGGACTCCCCATCGGTGCCGTCGGTGTTGAAGTATCGCTCCCACTGCTCCGAGAAGGAGGCTTTGTAGGGAACGCTGTTGTGAATCTGCATGATCCCCGTGAGGAAGCGCTGGCTGCCGCCGTCGTTGCCCTCGCCCATCGCGTAGATCGTGTTGACGACCATCGAGTGACCGGGCTTGAAGTCGTAGCTGCTGCCCTCGATGCCGTCGATCGCACCGATGCACTGCAAGCCCCACAGACATGCGTTCTGCTGGCTGTTCCCCGTTTCGCTGATGTCCGTGTGGTACGAGCCAGCCCCAATCGTGCCCTTGCCCTGCGCAATGAAGCGGTCATTGAAGTGCAGCCGGTGGCCGATATACCCGTCCTCGCCGCAGTTGACGAGGTCACAGTTCTGGCTCTGGAGGTTGCCGTAGGTCCGGATGCCCCAGGTGAGGACGTTGTGGTGGATCTCCTGCGGGTCGTTGGTGCCGTTGACGTAGCCCCATGTGTTGCCCCGGGCCGAGTCTCCGCCGCCGCCGTAGCCCGTGCAGTTCTCGAACCAAGCCGTGACCCGCTTGGTGTTGGCGGGGAAGAGCTTGTCGCCGATCTCGCTTGCGCCGGAGTGGTCCGCGAACAGACCGTAGACGTGGTAGAAGCGAGGGAACACGTTATCCCCGCCACCGTTGAGGACACGGGCCTCAGAGCCGGTCGGGCTGGTCGGGTCGGCCGGCGGGCGGTCGGCGTTCCACGAGGCGACGATGTGCATCATCGCCGTGTTTTCTTCGTTGACGTTGCCGCCGAAGTCGCTGTGCGTCCCGCCCCCCATGATGACGACGGCGTTGTTGTTGACCTCGTTGTTGCCGATGGCTTCGATAGCCGCGTCGAGCGTGGCGTACTGGCGTGATGCGTCGGCCTCGAACCAGTCGCACACCGCCTCGAAGTCCCCGCTCACGTCGCCGTCGTTCTT
>CAZCHU010000019.1:0-37340 GCA_964498215.1 uncultured Mycobacterium sp.
TCAGCTCCCGGCTTGATCATCGCCGCGACGGGCTGTGTCAACGGCGCTCGACATCGTAACAGTACGCTTGTCCTGCAAGACAAGGTGGTTTTTTGGGCAGTGGTCGCATTCCAGTCTTGTCCTCACGCGCCTGTGTTGCTACCCCGATGGCGTATCTGCTGAAAAAAGTCGTGTCGCCGCTGCCGGTGCCGTCCGGGAATCGCGTACCGTGCTGCTGTGACCGGACCGCACTTGATCCCGCTCCAGGTGCCATTTCTTCCGTCGTACATACCGCCAGAGATTGACATGGTGCAGGTGATGGACGATGTGGCGGCGGACGGCGTCAGTGTGCCGCCGACCGATCAGGCGCAGGTGCCGGCCCTCCGGCAGGTCATCGAGGACGCTCGCAGTGAGGGAATCGATCTCAAGATCGTCGTGATCGGGCTCAACCCGCCGACCGAAATGCCGCTGCGGGACATCGCCACCGAGGTCGGCGAGGCGAATCCAGGGGCGACGGTGTTGGCGATGAGTCCGAACTTCGCCGGCACCTACAGCCCGGCGTTCGACCGGGTGACGCTGGAAGCCGGCCAGGACCTGGCCAAGACCGGCGACTCGGTGCAATCCGCGCAGAATTTCGTCGGGGAGTTGACGACCTCCCACTTTCCCTGGACGCCATTCACGATAGTGCTGGTATTGGCCGTGCTATTGGCCGTCGCCACCACCCGATTGCTGCAGGTATTCGGCAAACGGGCTGAGTCCTCAGAGGCGACGCCTACCAGCTCTGATTAGCGGATAGCGCCTTCGGCGCAAATTGAAACATCACCATTTGGTAACGCTGATAATCAATTACATCTGTGTAATTTGTGACTGAAGTTTCCTTAGCGTCAGATGTGACGTACGGTACAAACAGTGCCTGTTGTTGCAGATGTGCTTAATGTGACTTCTGAGCTTAGGCGCCCGAGAATACGCCCACACGCTTTCGTGGAGCCTTAGGAGACTTTGAGTCCGATGAGACGCATCCCTGGCGGCGCCTCCGCTTCGCGGCTGTGCGCGGTATCCCTGACATTCGGCATGGTGCTGACGACGCCCGGACTGGCGCAGGCTCAGCCCGCCAACCCGGACGACCTCGCGACGCTGGTGACTGCGGTTGCCGACGTCAACCAGCAGCTACAAGACCTCGGTGCCGCGATCCAGATCAAACAGGAGAGTGTGAACAAGGCGATCCTTGATGTGAAGAACGCGCGAGACGACGCCGCGGCCGCCCAATTGGAGGTCGACGCCAGCGCCCAGCGGGTCAAGGACGCGAACACCGCGATCGCCGCCGCTCAGAAGAGGTTCGACACATTCGCCGCCGCGATGTACGTCAGCGGCCCGTCGAGTTCCTATCTCACTGCGGCGGATCCTGCGGACATCCTCAACACCGCAGCCACAGCTCAGACTCTGTCGGTCAGTGCCCAGCGTGTGATGGCCAACCTTCAGCGTGCCCGCACCGAGCAAATCAACAAGGAGTCCGCGGCCAGGCTGGCCAAGCGCAACGCCGACGAGGCTGTCAAGGCTGCCGAGTCCAGTCAGCAGGATGCGGTCTCGGCGCTGGCCGACGCGCAGGACACCTTCCGCCGGCAGCAGGTCGAACTCGACCGGCTCGCCGCCGAGCGGACGACGGCTCAGGCGAAGCTGGCGGAGGCGCGCCAGGTGGCCGCCGTTGCGTCCGGCGGTCAAGTGCCCGTTCCGGCGAGCGCCCCCGTGCAGACTCAGGCGGCGATCGTGCCCGGCGGCGACGCGGGTCCCCGCGATCCGAGCGCCGACTGGGATATCGATCCCGCCACCGGCAACCGCGAAACCGCCTGGGACATGACGCTGCCCCAGATTCCGAGCGCATTCGTCAGTGGCGACCCGATTCAGATCATCAACGCGGTCATCAAGATCATCACGACGTCGCTGGAGGTGACCCAGAATCTAGGGCGCAAGTTCCTCCAGAGTCTCGGGCTACTGCCCACGGAGACCGGCATCACCAACGGTGCGATCCCCTCGGCGGTCGGTCCACAGGCCACCGAGTTTGTGATCAAGCGCGGCATGTCGCAGATGGGTGTGCCCTATTCCTGGGGCGGCGGCAACGCCGCTGGGCCCAGCCGCGGCATCGATTCGGGAGCCGGGACGGTCGGATTCGACTGCTCGGGGCTGATGCTCTACATGTTCGCCGGAATCGGCATCAAGCTCGACCACTATTCCGGATCGCAGTACAACGCTGGTCGCAAGGTGCCCACGTCGCAGATGCGCCGCGGCGACATGCTGTTCTGGGGTCCCAACGGCAGCCAGCACGTGGCGATGTATCTCGGCAACGGGCAGATGCTCGAGGCGCCTTATACCGGTTCGGTGGTCAAGATCTCTCCGGTGCGCACCAGTGGCATGACGCCGTATGCCGTCCGAATGGTCGAATGGTGACCGGTCTGCGCCGAGCCTTCGCCGCGCTGATCACAGCCGGATCGTTGTCGATGGGTCTAGCGGCACCCGTGTCCGCCGAGCCGGCCGGTGGGCTATGGGATCCAACCCTGCCGAAGATTCTCAGCGCGGGTGCGCCCGGCGATCCACTGTCCGTGGCCAACGCATCACTGGCCGCGACGGCCCAGGCCACCAAGATCACCATGGATCTCGGCCGAAAGTTCCTCAGCACCCTGGGGTTCGGCCCACCGCTGGGCGTGACACCGGGGGTGGTGCGCGGTCCAGCGGCTATCGAGCACGTGATCCGCCGTGGCGGCTCGCAGATCGGCACTCCGTACTCGTGGGGCGGCGGAAAGCCCAACGGACCCAGCCGCGGCATCGATTCCGGTGCCAATATCGTCGGGTACGACTGCTCCGGATTCACTCAATTCGCCTTCGCGGGCGTCGGCGTGCTGATCCCGAAGTACTCCGGAGATCAGTACGAGACCGGACGCAAGGTTCCGACGAGCCAGGCCAAGCGTGGAGACCTGCTGTTCTGGGGACCCGGGGGTAGCCAGCACGTCGCCATCTACCTCGGCGGCGGGAAGATGCTGGAGGCTTCCGGTAGCGCCGGCAAGGTCACCGTCAGCCCGGTGCGCTCCGCCGGTCTGCAGCCGTACGTGGCCCGAATTATCGAAACGTGAGTGCCCGCTGAGCCGGCCCTTGGCGTGTCTGGTGAAATACCGGTACGCGACGCGGCGCACCCCGGGCAACGTCGACGGATTTCGAAGCAACTGGAATAGTTGACGGCGAGCGCGCGGCCAGAACCGGTCCGCGCCGCACAGACCAGCATGGATTGCGCATGTGGAAGGAACGTTAATGACCTCACCGAGTGGGCCGCCGCAAGGCGCTGGAGGATATTCCGGGCAGGCACCGGGCTACACCGCCGGTGCTCATGCCGCTCAGAGCGCCGCGCAGTCGGGTTCTGCGCTGTCCAACGGCAGCCTGCAGCAGCAGGTGCATACCCTCGAACGGGCGATCTTCGAGGTCAAGCGGATCATCGTCGGCCAGGACCTGTTGGTTGAGCGGATGCTGGTCGGCTTGCTGGCCAAGGGCCACGTGCTGCTCGAGGGTGTACCCGGGGTGGCCAAGACGCTGGCCGTGGAGACCTTTGCCAAAGTGGTCGGTGGAACGTTCGCCCGCATCCAGTTCACCCCCGACCTGGTGCCCACCGACATCGTCGGGACCCGCATCTACCGCGCAGGCCAGGAGGAGTTCGATATCGAGCTCGGTCCGGTGGTCGTCAACTTCCTGCTTGCCGACGAGATCAACCGCGCTCCCGCCAAGGTGCAGTCCGCACTTCTCGAGGTCATGGCCGAGCGCAAGATCTCCATCGGTGGCAAGACGTTCCCGCTACCCAGCCCATTCCTGGTGATGGCGACCCAGAACCCCATCGAGCAGGAAGGCGTCTACCAGCTCCCGGAAGCGCAGCGTGACCGCTTTCTGTTCAAGCTGAATGTCGATTACCCCTCGCCCGAGGAAGAGCGCGAGATCATCTACCGGATGGGTGTGAAACCCCCGGAGGCCAAAGGGATCCTGACCACCCAGGACCTGCTGCACCTGCAGGACGTCGCCGCGAACACTTTCGTCCACCATGCGCTGGTCGACTACGTGGTACGCATCGTGAGCGCGACCCGCGAGCCGGAGAAGTTCGGGATGCCCGACGCAAGGGCCTGGATCGCCTATGGTGCGTCTCCGCGTGCATCGCTGGGCATCATCGCCGCCTCCAGGGCGCTGGCTTTGGTGCGTGGCCGCGACTATGTGATCCCGCAGGATGTCGTCGAGGTCATTCCCGACGTGCTGCGTCATCGCCTGGTGCTCACCTACGACGCGCTTGCCGACGAGATCTCCAGTGAGACGGTGGTCAACCGTATCCTTCAGACCGTCGCGTTGCCGCAGGTGAATGCGATTCCGCAGCAAGGCCATTCGGTTGCGCCCGCGGTCCCGGCCGCTGCGGCCGCGGCCGGTGGTCGCTGACCGGACTAAGTGGCTCACTAAGTGACTTCGTCCTCAGGTTCAACAGGAGCGCAGCGGTCCAGCCGTACGGTCGACCTCCCATCGATGAAGCGCGGGGAGATCCGTGATCCTGCGCTGACGGCCGCATTGCGCAAGCTCGAATTGACGGTCCGGCGCAAGCTCGACGGGGTGTTGCACGGCGACCACCTCGGGTTGCTCCCCGGGCCGGGGTCCGAACCGGGGGAGTCGCGGATTTACCAACCCGGTGACGACGTGCGTCGGATGGACTGGTCGGTCACCGCCCGCACCACCCATCCCCATGTTCGACAGATGATCGCCGACCGGGAGTTGGAAACCTGGCTGGTGGTCGACATGTCGGCCAGCCTCGACTTCGGCACCGCCGGGTGCGAGAAGCGTGACCTCGCGGTGGCCGCTGCGGCGTCGATCGCGTTCCTCAACAGCGGTGGTGGCAACCGGATCGGAGCGATCATTTCCAACGGGGACACCACCCGCCGGGTGCCGGCGTTGTCGGGCCGGATGCACGAACAGGAGCTGCTCCGTGCGATAGCCACCACCCCGCGGGCGCCGGCGGGGGTCCGCGGCGACCTCGCTGCCGCGATCGATGGGTTGCGAAGGCCGGAGCGACGCCGCGGAATGGCGGTGATCATCAGCGACTTTTTGGGGCCGATCAACTGGATGCGCCCGCTGCGGGCCATCGCGGGCAGGCACGAGGTGCTCGGTATCGAGATTCTCGATCCCCGAGACATCGAGTTACCCGCCGTCGGCGATGTGGTCCTTCAGGACACCGAGACGGGTCGCACCCGCGAGTTCACCATCGACGAGCAGCTGCGAACCGACTTCGAGAAGGCCGCCGCTGCCCACCGGACCGAGGTGGCGCGCACGCTGCGTCGTTGCGACGCGCCGCTGCTGAGTTTGCGTACCGATCGCGACTGGATCGCCGACGTTGTCCGGTTCGTGGCGAGCCGGCGCCGCGGCGCCCTGGCTGGACGGTGATGAGCGCATGACCATACCGCTGCTCGGACCGATGTCTCTGACGGGCTTCAAATACCCGTGGTTCTTTCTCTTCCTGGTGGTCGTCCTCGGGCTGGTCGGGCTCTATATCGTCGTGCAGTTGGCCCGCCATAAACGGATTCTGCGCTTTGCGAACATGGAGCTGCTGGAAAGCGTGGCCCCGGCGCGGCCCAGCCGATGGCGTCACCTACCGGCCACCCTGTTAGTCCTGTCGATGGTGTTGTTCACCATCGCGATGGCAGGTCCGACGAACGACGTACGGATACCTCGCAACCGCGCGGTGGTGATGCTGGTGATGGATGTGTCGCAGTCGATGCGCGCGACCGACGTCGCCCCGAACCGGTTGGCGGCTGCGCAGGAGGCCGCCAAACAGTTCGCCGATCAGCTCACGCCCGGCATCAACCTGGGTCTGATCGCCTATGCCGGTACCGCCACCGTGCTGGTCTCACCGACCACGAACCGGGAGGCGACCAAGAATGCGATCGACAAGCTGCAGCTCGCCGATCGCACGGCCACCGGCGAGGGCATCTTCACGGCGCTGCAGGCCGTTGCAACGGTCGGCGCGGTGATCGGCGGTGGCGACGAGCCGCCGCCGGCGCGCATCGTGTTGATGTCCGACGGCAAGGAGACCGTTCCGTCCAATCCGGACAACCCCAAGGGTGCCTATACCGCCGCGCGAACGGCTAAAGACCAGGGTGTGCCCATCTCGACGGTTTCGTTCGGAACGCCATACGGATATGTCGAAATCAACGATCAGCGTCAACCGGTCCCGGTGGATGACGAGATGCTCAAGCAGATCGCCGATCTTTCCGGCGGTGACGCGTTCACCGCGTCCAGCCTCGAGCAGCTCAAGCAGGTTTTCACCAACCTGCAGGAGCAGATCGGCTACGAGACCATCAAGGGTGACGCCAGCGTGGGCTGGCTACGGCTGGGCGCGTTGGTGCTCGCCGTCGCCGCGCTGGGCGCGCTCTTGATCAACCGGCGCCTGCCCAACTGACCACGCCCGAGGGCGGCTTCGGACTCGAATAGGTGAGAGGTTAGGTTGGCGGTCATGACTCTGACCGATAGTCCTACCGACGCCGCCGGCGAAACAGCGGGCGGCCGCCCTCCTTTCGTCCCCCGGTCGGTGCTGGTAACAGGCGGAAACCGCGGTATCGGGCTGGCGGTGGCGCAGCGGCTGGCAGCCGACGGCCACAAGGTTGCGGTGACCCACCGCGGCTCGGGCGCCCCAGACGGGCTCTTCGGCGTCGAGTGTGACGTCACCGACAACGAAGCCGTCGATCGCGCTTTCACGGCAATCGATGAGCATCAGGGGCCGGTCGAGGTGCTGGTATCCAATGCCGGAGTCGCCGCGGATGCGTTCCTGATGCGCATGACCGAGGAGAAATTCGAGAAGGTCATCGATGCGAACCTCACCGGAGCGTTCCGGGTGGCGCAGCGCGCATCGCGCAGCATGCAGCGGAAGCGATTCGGCCGGATGATCTTCATCGGTTCGGTTTCGGGCACCTGGGGCATCGGCAACCAGGCCAACTACGCCGCCTCCAAAGCCGGCCTGATCGGGATGGCCCGCTCGATCGCGCGGGAGCTGTCCAAGGCCGGGGTCACCGCAAACGTGGTGGCGCCGGGCTACATCGACACCGAAATGACACGCGCTCTGGATGAGCGGATACAGCAGGGCGCGCTGGAATTCATCCCTGCGAAGCGGGTTGGCACCGCCGCTGAAGTTGCCGGGGTGGTCAGCTTCCTGGCGTCCGAAGATGCTAGCTACATCTCCGGTGCGGTGATCCCGGTCGACGGCGGCATGGGTATGGGCCACTAAGAGAAGAGATAAGGACGTTTCACTGTGACATTTCTCGAAGGAAAGCGCATCCTCGTCACGGGGATCATCACCGATTCGTCGATTGCGTTCCACATCGCCAAGGTCGCCCAGGAGGCCGGCGCCGAACTGGTGCTCACCGGATACGACCGGATGAAGTTGATCCAACGCATTGCCGACCGGTTGCCGCACCCGGCTCCGCTGTTGGAACTCGACGTGCAGAACGAAGAGCACTTGGCGAGCCTGGCCGGCCGGGTGGGCGAGGCGATTGGTGCTGGCAACAAGCTCGATGGTGTAGTGCACTCAATCGGGTTCATGCCACAGACCGGCATGGGTATCAATCCGTTCTTCGAGGCGCCCTACGAGGACGTCGCCAAGGGCATCCACATCTCGGCGTTCTCGTACGCTTCGCTGGCCAAAGCCGTGCTACCCATCATGAACCCCGGCGGTGGCATCGTGGGCATGGACTTCGATCCGACCCGCGCCATGCCGGCCTACAATTGGATGACGGTGGCCAAGAGCGCATTGGAGTCCGTCAACCGGTTCGTCGCTCGCGAGGCTGGGAAGGTCGGGGTGCGCTCCAATCTTGTTGCGGCAGGACCTATTCGCACTTTGGCGATGAGTGCAATCGTCGGTGGCGCACTGGGTGATGAGGCCGGCGCGCAGATGCAGTTGCTCGAAGAGGGCTGGGATCAGCGCGCGCCACTCGGGTGGGACATGAAGGACCCCACCCCGGTGGCGAAGACGGTCTGCGCGCTGCTGTCAGACTGGCTTCCGGCGACGACGGGCACCATCATCTACGCCGATGGCGGGGCGAGCACGCAGCTCCTGTAATGGCCCTCCCACGCATCGACGCGCTGCTGGTCTTGTCGTTCGGTGGCCCTGAGGGCGCCGAGCAGGTGATGCCGTTTCTTGAGAACGTCACTCGCGGAAGGGGAATACCCCCTGAGCGTCTCGCGGCCGTCGCGGAACACTACCTGCACTTCGGAGGGGTGTCTCCGATCAACGGGATCAACCGCGACCTGATCGGCGCGATCGAGGCCGAGCTGGTGCACCGCGGAATGGAACTTCCCGTTTACTTCGGAAACCGAAATTGGGAGCCCTACATCGAGGATGCGGTTGCGCAGATGCGGGACGATGGGGTCCGACACGCTGCCGTCTTCTCGACATCAGCCTGGGGTGGCTACTCCGGCTGTGCCCAGTATCAGGAGGACATCAAACGCGGCCGGGCGGCTGCCGGCCCCAACGCGCCAGAGCTGACCAAACTGAGGCAGTACTTCGATCACCCGCTGCTGGTGGAAATGTTCGCCGACGCCATTCATTCGGCGGCCGCTACGCTGCCCGATTCTGTGCGCGCCGACGCCCGGTTGGTGTTCACGGCGCATTCAATCCCGGTTCGCGCCGCCTCCCGGTGCGGTCCGGATCTCTATGAGCGCCAGGTCGCCCACACCTCCGCGCTCGTGGCCGCGGCAGCGGGCTACCGTGAGTACGACCAGGTGTGGCAGTCGCGTTCAGGCCCCCCGCAGGTGCCGTGGCTGGAACCTGACGTCGGCGATCATCTGGAGACGTTGGCTCGGGCGGGGACCGAGGCCGTGATCGTCTGCCCGGTGGGATTTGTTGCCGACCACATCGAGGTGGTCTGGGATCTCGACAACGAATTGGCAGAGCAGGCCGCCGCGGCCGGGATCGCGTTCGCACGAGCATCTACGCCCAACGCGCAGCCCCGCTTCGCCCAACTTGTCCTCGGTCTGGTCGACGAGCTGCGCACCGGCATTCCCGCGGTACGGGCGCAGGGAGTCGGCACCGTGCCGGGCTATGGCTGTACGGTCAACGGCGAACTGTGCACTCCGTCCTGCCTCGGCTGAAAGCTAACCGCGCCAAGCAGAGTGAAGGATAGAACTCACCGCGGCGAGTCGCGCCGAACGGACCACCGAGGTCAGTGGGCGCAGCGCATCGCTGGCGAGCTGAACCTCTGAGGAACTCTGCAGACCGCTCGGGATGAGCCCGGAACTGACGGTGATGATGGCGTCGACGTGTGCCGCGTTCTCGAGGACTCGCGCCGCACGTGGGGGCGCATGGTCGGGGATTCGATGCGCCTGGCTGGATTCGAGCACCTGCTCGACCATCCTGCGCGGATCGGCGGCCTCAGCTCCCGAACCGCTTGCGCGCAGTGCGCCGAGTGCATCGGCGGCGGCCCGCACCGCGTCGCGAAGCGCGTATTCCGCGTCGCCGAGATCGAGGTGCACGGGCGCCGGTGCGGTCGACAGTGAATACACCGTCCACGACAATGCAGACAGGTCAGGTCCGAATTCGAACTCGAAATCATCCTCGACGGAGGGGGAGTCCGAGTACTCGAGATCGGGCACCAGTCCGATTGCGTTCTCCGGTTGTCCCACGATGATCGCCTCGCCAGAGGCGATCGCATCTCTGCCGAATTGCGTACCGGGAGGCAACCCCCGCACGTCTCCGGGAACTGGGAGCACCAGCAAGATTGCGGGCGGGGCTGCGGCCGACCGGGCCGCGGTGCGCATCGTCTGCAGCAATGAAACCGCGCCGACGTGATCGAGATCAGGCCACGGCAATCCGGTGTGCTCGGCGGCAGCCGAATCGTAGGCGGCGACGGAATGGGTTGGAGCCCACTGGGTTAGCGCATCCAGGACGTCATCGGGCGCGGCCGCGCCGGCGAGCCAGGCATTGGCCCAAATCGACAACGAGACACTGGGACACCACATGATGCTGGCAGTGTAGTTGCTGACTCTCGTTCTTACCTGCTGGCGCGGTCGGTGGCGCGCTAGGCTCGGGTCATGCCCGTTCCCCTGATCTGGCTGATCGCAGCGCTGGCTCTGGCCGGTGCCGAGGCTCTCACCGGTGACCTGTTCCTGCTGATGCTCAGCGGCGGGGCATTGGCCGCGGCCGGCTCGGGCTGGCTGCTCGACTGGCCGATCTGGGCCGACGGCTTGGTGTTCTTGCTGGTTTCGATCCTGCTGCTGGTGGGAGTGCGTCCAGCGCTGCGGCGGCGGATGCTATCGGGCAAGGGTCTGCTCGAGCCGGCCAAGGCGCTGGAAGGCAAGAGCGCACTGGTTCTCGATCGGGTGGCGCGCCATGAAGGTCAGGTCAAGCTCGACGGCGAAGTGTGGTCGGCGAGACCGTACAACGACAACGATGTCTACCAAGCGGGTGATCAGGTGACCGTCGTTCACATCGACGGAGCCACCGCAGTCGTCGCCAAGGTCATCTAGAAAAGGAGTTCGTCATGGATGGTGCCGTTGCAGGGTTGGTCCTATTGGCCGCGTTGGTGCTGTTCGCCGTCATCGTGGTGGCCAAGTCGGTCGCTTTGGTGCCACAGGCCGAGGCGGCGGTGATCGAGCGGCTGGGACGCTACAGCAAGACGGTATCCGGCCAGCTCACGTTGCTACTGCCGTTCATCGACAAGATCCGGGCGCGGGTGGATCTGCGTGAGCGCGTGGTGTCGTTCCCGCCCCAGCCGGTGATCACCGAGGACAACCTGACGGTGAACATCGACACCGTCGTCTATTTCCAGGTCACCAACCCGCAGGCGGCGGTGTACCAGATCAGCAACTACATCGTCGGCGTCGAGCAGTTGACCACCACCACGCTGCGCAACGTGGTGGGTGGGATGACGCTCGAGGAGACGCTGACCTCGCGCGACTCCATCAACGGTCAGTTGCGCGGTGTGCTCGATGAGGCCACCAACCGCTGGGGTCTTCGAGTGGCGCGGGTAGAACTGCGCAGCATCGACCCGCCGCCGTCGATCCAGGACTCGATGGAGAAGCAGATGCGCGCCGACCGGGAGAAGCGGGCGATGATCCTGACCGCCGAGGGGCACCGGGAAGCGTCGATCAAGCAGGCCGAAGGTCAGAAGCAGTCCCAGATTCTGGCCGCCGAAGGAGCCAAGCAGGCGGCTATCCTCAGCGCCGAAGCCGACCGGCAGTCCCGCATGCTGCGCGCGCAGGGGGAGCGCGCCGCCTCCTACCTGCAGGCCCAAGGTGAGGCCAAGGCGATCGAGAAGACGTTCGCCGCCATCAAGGCCGGTCGCCCGACCCCGGAAATGCTGGCCTACCAGTATCTGCAGACGCTGCCGGAGATGGCCAAGGGGGAGGCGAACAAGGTCTGGCTGGTGCCCAGCGATTTCGGTGGGGCCCTGCAGGGCTTCGCCAAAATGCTGGGGGCGCCGGGCGACGACGGGGTGTTCCGCTACACGCCGTCGCCGGTCGACGACAACCTGCCGAAGCCCGAGGATGACTCGGCCGAGGTCGCCGAATGGTTCAACACCCAGACCGACCCGGAGATCGCCCAGGCCGTTGCTCAGGCGGTGGCTGAGGCGCGCGCCCCCGTCGCCGGGTCACTCGATGGCAGGCCGCAATATCCGCCGTTGTCGCAGCAATCCCAGTCGCGCCACGGCGCCCCCGAGCAATGACCGCGCTCACGTCGCCGAAGACGTACGCGCTGCTGGCCGCGCTTCAGGCCGGGGACGCGGTCGCCTGTGCGATCCCGCTGGAACCGATCTCAAAGTCGCTCGACGCCGTCGGCCTCGATCCGCGGCTGCGACCGGTGCTGCCGATCGTCAAGGCCGCTTCTGCGGTCGGACTGGCGTCGGTGCGCCGCTTTCCTGCGCTGGCCCGGGTGACGACGTTCATGCTGACGGTGTACTTCGTGTTGGCGGTCGGGTTTCACATCCGGGCCAAGGACTGGAGCCCGGGTTTGGTGGCTGCGTCGTCGTTGTTGGTGCTGTTCGGTGCGATGACCGCGAAGGGGCCCGCGGTCAGCCGGCGGTGATCGTCGACGGGGCCGGTCCGGCGTGCTCGGCAGGCGGCGGGACGGACGTGCCGCTGTCGTATTGGGGTTGATGCTGGTGCTGCCTCCGGATCTCGTAGACCAGGCCAGCTATGCCGACGCTGGCCGTGCAGAGTGAGACCCCGAACAGCAGGGGGCTGATGTTGCCGGTGAGTGCGTCGCCGAGAATGACGACCGCGGCGGTGCCGGGGAGGAGCCCGACGAAGGTCGCCAGCGTGTAGGGCAGTACCCGGACCGCACATGAGCCTGCCGCGTAGTTCAGTACGGAGAACGGAACGGCGGGAATCAGCCGCATCGACAGCACGGTGGGCCAGCCCCGCTCGGCGAGTCGCGCGTTCACCGCATCCAGGCGTGGATGCCTCACGAGTCGGTCCAGCTGCCAGCCTGCCGCGCGTACCAGCAGCACCGCGATGACTGCGCTGACGGTGCTGGCGAGCACGGCCAGCGGCACCCCCAGATAGGGGCCGAATAGAAGCCCCGCGGCCAGCGTGAAGACGGTGCGCGGAAACGGGAACACCGTGACCACGATGTGCGCGGCCAGGAAGGCCAGCGGGAACCACGGGCCGAGCGAAGTTGCCCAGTCCCGAAGCTGTACCGCGGTCGGCAGCGGGACGAGGACCGCAACTGCGACCAGAATCACAATCGTCGTCGCGATGGCCACGAACCGGCGTTTGGGAACGGTCTTCACCGTCGCGACGACCGCAGCGCGAACTGTCCGCATCGTGCTGACGACGGTATTCACGCCTACTAACAGTACGGGGTGCCGACCGCGCCCTCGGTGATCGTCGCCCGACCGGCGCACGCCGGCCTCGCCGCCATCAATTAGCCTGAGGGTTGTGCAGAATCCCGGTGCCGGTGCCGTCGCTGGTGTGCTCGAATCCGATCTCGCCCGGTGGCGCTCTGCCGTGGCAGGTGTTCTGACCAAGACCACCCGTCGCGATCGCGCCGATTTGCCCGACCAACCGGAGCGATTGCTTGATTCGCCGACCTACGAGGGCTTCCCGATTCGGCCGCTGTACACCGGTGCGGACGAACGTGGCGAGCCGGGCTTGCCGGGACACTGGCCGTTTGTCCGCGGTGGCGACGCCCTCCGTGACGTGAAGTCGGGCTGGAAGGTCGCCGAGACGTTCCCCGCGGACGGGGCGACGACGGAGGAGGACGCCAACGGGCAGGTCCTGCTCGGGTTGACCGAGGGCGTCAGCGCGCTGGTGCTGAAGGTTGGTGGCCACGGCGACGCGGTTGTGGGTGGCGTCGCGCCAGCGCAGCTGGGCCGTTTGCTCGACGGTGTGTTTATCGACCTCGTACCCGTTGTGCTGGAAATCGCCGATGGTGGTTCGACGTATGTCGACGCCGCGGATGCTCTTCTGGCGCTGCTCACTGGACTCGATGCCGAGCAGCGGTCCCGACTGTCGGTGGATCTGGGCGCCGACCCGCTGAGCGCGCCGCTGGCCGGACGGCCCTCTCCCGATGTCGGCGAGGTGGCCGCGACTGCGGAGAAGGTGTCCGTATTCGGCGGGCACGTGCGGGCGATAACAGTTGACGGGCCGGTCTTCCACAATCTGGGGTCCAGTGCGTCGTGGGAGCTCGGTGCCACGCTAGCCGCAGGTGTGGCCTATCTGCGCCTGTTGGTGGACGCCGGGCTGCCGACCGCGGGGGCGCTCAAGCAGATCAGCTTCCGGTTCGCCGCCGACGATGACCAGTTCATGACGATCGCCAAATTTCGTGCTGCGCGGCAACTCTGGGGCCGGGTGGCCGATGTCGTCGGCGAGCCCGAGGCCGGTGCGGCGACCGTTCATGCGAGCACCTCGCTGGCCATGATGGCGCAGCGCGATCCCTGGGTGAACATGTTGCGTACTACCGTCGCCGCATTCTCGGCGGGTGTCGGGGGTGCCGACACCGTCTTGGTGCACCCGTTCGATGTCGCGATCGCCGGTGGATTTCCTGGCACCGCGCGCAGTTTCGCGCGACGCATCGCACGAAACACCCAACTGTTGCTGCTCGAGGAGTCCCACATCGGGCGGGTGCTGGACCCTGCTGGCGGTTCGTGGTTTGTCGAGGATCTCACCAGCGAGCTGGCCGAGCAGGCGTGGGGGCACTTCCAGGAGATCGAAGCCGAGGGCGGTTTCGAGGCCGCCAGAGACCACGTCGGCAAGCGCATCGCGGAGGTCGCCAACCGTCGTACCGAGGATATCGCGCACCGGCGCACCGTGCTGACCGGCGTGAACGAATACCCCAACTTGGCTGAAATTCCTCTTCCCCCCGGTAATCCGCTTCCCGGGGTGTTGCGCTACCCGTCGGACTTCGAAACGTTGCGGAGTCGCTCGGATGCCCACCTGCAGGAGGAAGGCGCCAGGCCCACGGTGCTACTGCTGCCGCTGGGGCCGCTCGCTGAGCACAACGGCCGCGCCACGTTCGCGTCGAACCTACTGGCCTCAGGCGGCATCGCCGCAGTCAATCCCGGGCCGTTGGACTCCGCCGGGGTCAACACAGCGGTGTCCGATGCCGGCGGCGCCGAGATCGCCGTCATCTGCGGGACCGACGCCCGCTACGCGAGGGAGGCCACCGAGGTTCTCGAGGCCGCGCGCAACGCCGGAGTGCACCACATTCTGCTGGTCGGACCGGAGAAGGCAGCAGCCGAGATGGGTGCGAAACCTGATGGCTACCTGAGCGCCGAAATCGATGCGGTCGAAGCATTGTCGGACCTGCTGACCCGATTGGGGGCATGACGGACATGACGGGCGCGACACGCACCACGGACACGACGAGACGTCACGGGACCGAACACATCGGTAGCTTCGCCGACGTTCCACTGCGCGGCGAGCGCACGCCGGTACCCCCCATGGCGGCCGATGTTGCCGACCAGGTGTCCGCGGCGGCCGCGGCGCACGGGTACACGGCCGACCAACTGGATTGGGCCACTCCGGAGGGCATCGACGTCAAGCCGGTCTATGTTGCCAGCGATCGTGAGGAGGTCGTCGAGGCAGGCTACCCGCTGGGCAGCCTGCCCGGGGAGCCTCCCTTTGTGCGCGGCCCCTACCCGACGATGTATGTCAATCAGCCGTGGACGATCCGACAGTACGCCGGCTTCTCGACCGCGGCGGAATCGAACGCGTTCTATCGGCGCAACCTGGCCGCCGGGCAGAAGGGCCTTTCGGTGGCCTTCGACCTGGCTACCCACCGGGGCTACGACTCAGACCACCCTCGGGTGGCCGGCGATGTCGGAATGGCCGGGGTGGCTATCGATTCCATCCTCGACATGCGCCAGCTATTCGACGGCATCGACCTGTCGTCGGTGTCGGTGTCGATGACGATGAACGGTGCGGTGCTGCCGATCCTTGCGCTCTATGTCGCGGCGGCCGAAGAGCAGGGTGTGCCGCCGGAGAAGCTCGCCGGGACCATCCAGAACGACATTCTCAAAGAGTTCATGGTCCGCAACACCTACATCTATCCACCCAAGCCGTCGATGCGGATCATCTCCGACATCTTTGCCTACACCAGTGCGAAAATGCCCAAGTACAACAGTATTTCGATCTCGGGCTACCACATTCAGGAAGCCGGGGCCACCGCCGATCTGGAGCTGGCCTACACGCTGGCCGACGGGGTCGAATACATCAAGGCCGGGTTGGATGCGGGGCTGGACATCGACACGTTCGCGCCTCGGCTGTCGTTCTTCTGGGGTATCGGGATGAACTTCTTCATGGAGGTCGCCAAGCTTCGCGCCGGCCGACTGCTGTGGAGTGAGCTCGTCGCGGAGTTCAACCCCAAGAACCCTAAATCTCTTTCACTACGCACGCATTCGCAGACATCCGGGTGGTCATTGACCGCGCAGGATGCCTTCAACAACGTCGCTCGCACCTGCGTCGAGGCGATGGCCGCTACGCAGGGGCATACCCAGTCGCTGCATACCAACGCGCTGGACGAGGCCCTCGCGCTGCCAACCGATTTTTCGGCCCGCATCGCGCGCAACACGCAACTGTTGCTGCAGCAGGAGTCGGGAACCACCCGACCCATCGACCCGTGGGGTGGCTCGTACTACCTGGAGTGGCTCACTCATCATCTGGCGGCACGCGCGCGTTCACATATCCAGGAGGTCGCCGAGCACGGCGGCATGGCCCAGGCTATCGACGCCGGCATTCCCAAGCTCCGTATCGAGGAGGCCGCCGCACGCACTCAGGCACGCATCGATTCCGGCCAGCAGACGGTGATTGGGGTCAACAAGTACCAGGTTGCCGCCGACGGTACCGACCAAGAAATCGAAGTGCTCAAGGTCGAGAACAGCCGGGTGCGCGCCGAGCAGATCGCCAAGCTCGAGCGCCTGCGTGCCGACCGCGATGACGCCGCGACGCGGGCGGCGCTGGCCGAACTGACCCGGGCGGCGGCAGCTACCGGCGGGAAGGACGACAATCTCCTGGCGCTGGCGATCAACGCTGCACGCGCCAAGGCCACGGTCGGCGAGATCTCCGAGGCGTTGGAGAAGGTGTACGGCCGCCACCAAGCCGAGATCCGAACCATCGCCGGTGTGTACCGGGACGAGGTCGGTATGGGGCACACTAGCGGGAAGATGTCAGCAGCAACCGAATTGGTCGAGAAGTTCGCCGAAGCCGATGGTCGCAGGCCCAGAATCCTGGTTGCCAAGATGGGTCAGGACGGCCACGACCGAGGGCAGAAGGTGATCGCCACCGCCTTCGCCGACATCGGGTTCGACGTCGATGTGGGCTCGCTCTTCTCGACCCCCGATGAGGTGGCGCGCCAAGCCGCCGACAACGATGTCCACGTGATCGGAGTGTCCTCGCTCGCAGCCGGCCACCTGACCCTGGTCCCGGCGCTGCGGGATGCGCTTCGCGAGGTCGGCAGGCCGGACATCATGATCGTGGTCGGGGGCGTCATTCCCCCGGGCGACTTCGAGGAGCTCTACGCCGCTGGCGCTACGGCGATCTTCCCGCCGGGCACCGTCATCGCCGACGCGGCGATCGGCTTGCTGGAACAGCTGGCCGAACGCCTCGGCTACTCGCTGACGTAGATGAGTCAACCGGTCGGTGATCTGGCGGCGGCGGTCCGCGACGGTGACCGCTCGGCGCTGGCGCGGGCGATCACGCTGATCGAATCCACCCGCGCCGACCATCGACAGCAGGGCCAGGAGCTGCTGTTGGAGCTGTCCTGCGAGCCCGAGCCCGCGGTGCGTGTCGGAATCACTGGGGTTCCCGGCGTGGGCAAGTCGACCGCGATCGAGGCGCTCGGGATGTACCTCATCGAGCGGGGGCATCGGGTTGCGGTGCTGGCAGTCGATCCCTCATCCACCCGCACCGGCGGGTCGATTCTCGGCGACAAGACCCGCATGGCGCGGTTGGCGGTGCAGGCGGACGCCTACATCCGGCCCTCACCCACATCCGGGGCGCTTGGTGGCGTCGCGAAGGCGACACGCGAGACGATCGTTTTGCTGGAAGCAGCGGGCTATGACGTCATCCTGGTGGAGACGGTCGGGGTGGGTCAGTCCGAGGTGGCGGTTGCCAACATGGTGGATACCTTCGTGTTCCTGACGCTGGCCCGCACCGGTGATCAGCTGCAGGGAATCAAGAAAGGCGTCCTCGAACTCGCCGACGTCGTTGTCGTCAACAAGGCCGATGGTGAACATGCCACCGAGGCCAAGGCTGCCGCGCGCGAGCTGGCCGGCGCCATCCGGCTGATCTATCCGAAGGAGACCCTGTGGCGTCCCCCAGTTGTCACGATGAGCGCACTGGACGGCACCGGCCTGGCAGAGCTCTGGGAGACGGTCCTGCGGCATCGCGACGTGCTCAGCCAGGCCGGTGAATTCGACGCCCGCCGACGTACTCAGCAGGTCGAATGGACCTGGTCGATGGTCCGGGACACCGTAGTGGACCGGGTGCTGACCAGCCCCGGAGTGCGGCGTATCCGAGGGGATGTCGAGCGTCGGGTCCGCGACGGTGAACTGACCCCGGCGCTTGCTGCACAGCTGATCCTCGAGGCTGCCGACCAGGCGCCGACGACCTCCGGTTAACAAATCGATAACTCCGCTTATCTTTGCCGTACTCCGGAGTAAGTTCAATTAATCATGACAGGCGTCAATAACTGGGAGCGCAGCGCGGCCCTCCCATCTGGTGCTGACGGCCCTGCCCTGCCGCGTGGTGTCCAGGGCGCTGCCGATGAGAGTTTTTCCTGCGCGGTGCGGCTGTTCGCACAGATGTTCCCGTGGCGTCGCCTTGGCGGCGGGGCGCTGGCTGTCTACCTCGATGGCCAGCCCGTCGTGGACGTCTGGACCGGCTGGTCTGACCGGCGTGGAACTCGACACTGGAACGCCGACACCGGCGCGATGGTGTTCTCCGCGACCAAAGGGGTGGCCGCGACCGTCATCCACCGGCTGGCCGACCGCGGACTGATCGATTACGACGCCCCGGTGGCCGAGTACTGGCCGGAGTTTGGCGCCAAAGGCAAGTCGCGCATCACCGTGCGGGACGTTCTGAGACACCGGGCAGGCCTGGCTCATCTCAACGGCGCCGCCAAACATGAACTGCTGGACCATGTCCGGATGGAGGCCCGCCTGGCCGCCGAACCGGTCAGCTGGCTGGTTGGGAAGCCGGCCTACCATGCGCTGACCTTCGGCTGGTTGCTGTCCGGGCTGGCGCGCGCGGTTACCGGCAAGGGGATGCGCGAATTGGTGCGCACTGAGGTGGCCGAGCCGTTGAACACCGATGGGCTGCACTTGGGGCGTCCACCTGAGGAGGCGCCGACGCAGGCCGCGCAGATCCTCGGCCCACAGAGCCCGCTGCAGAACCCGATATTCAATCTGGTCGCGCCGCGGGTGGCCGCCCTGCCATTCTCGGGCGCATTCGGGACGATGTATTCCCCCGGGATCAAGGCGCTCTTGCAGGGTGATATGCCGATGCTCGACAGCGAGATTCCCGCGGCCAACGGCGTGGCCACTGCCCGCGCTCTCGCCCGCATGTACGGTGCGCTCGCCAACGGCGGCCGCATCGACGGCACGCAGTTTCTCTCCAGCGACACCACCGCTGCACTGGTGGGCAGGCCTAGCCTGCGGCCCGACCACAACATGGTCATGCCTTTGGCCTTCCACCTCGGATATCACGGGCTGCCACTCGGTGGGATCATGCCCGGGTTCGGGCATGTCGGTATGGGCGGCTCGTTGGGGTGGGCGGATCCGCAGTCTGGGGTGGCGTTCGGCTTCGTGCACAACCGACTGCTCACCCCCTTGGTCGTTCCGGACCAGGCAGGTTTCATCGCTACTGCCGCATTGATCCGCCGGGGTGCGAACCTGGCGCGTAAGAAGGGCTTTCAGCCGGTACGGGAGTTCGGGGCGCCGTTCGCCGACCGCGCCCGGACCGCGATCTGAATGCGCCGGTCAGGCGAGTTCAACGGTTGGCGCCGGTGAACCACTTCGTCTTGATTCGCCACGAATACGCCGAGGACAGCGCGAATCCTGCGCCGCACGCGCAGGCGAAGACCCAGACCAGGGTGCTGCTCTGGACGGTCTGCAACGGCGGGACGAACGCCGTGATGATGCGCACCACGCAGGCCGCGATGCCCATACCCGACGCGAACAGGTAGACGGTCGCGATCTGGCGCGAACGTGGATCGGCGCGCAGGACCAGCAACGCCCGCGAGCCATACCCGAGCAGGTAGATAAGCATCCCGCACAGCAGGAGCCAATAGGTGTTCAGCCAGAAGTCAGTGGGCACGTCGAAGAAATCGGGCCGGTAGATCGCCGCCCCGTTGCCCAGCCAGAAGGCTGCGAGTAGCAGCGGTATGCACAGCGTCGCAGGTCGCTCGACGAACTGCTTGAATCGTCGGTGCATCGCATGGTCTTCTTCGAGTCGGCCGAGAGCGTTGTAGACCACGGCCGATGCGGCGACAACGTAGGCGTCGTGGCCGAGGTAATCCTCGAGGTTCCATTTCCCTGTCAGCGAGTAGAGCCACTGTCCGAGCGTTTCGGAAGCCCACGGTGACATCAACAGCACGGCAAGGCCCTGAAGCGCAATATTGAGTGTTGCGGCTACCTCCCAGCGGCAGGACCAGGTAACTCGCCGAATCCACAGGCTCCACACAATGCACAGGAGCGTGATCGTGATCAGTATTGCCAATGACATCGCCGAATCGCCTTCGAGCTGGCCTACAGGGGCGGAGCGTCTCGACGTGGAGCCAGGTCAGCGAGCTTTCTCCGGCGCGTGACGGTGGGATTCGCCGTGCGCCGCTCGGTCGCCACCCCGAACCGGTCGGACTCAGTGGCTCTCACGTAGCTCCACACCTCCTGTCGGCTCATCAGACCGAATTGAACCTGCAGATCGGGGTAGCTCAGATCAAAACGATCAGCCACTCGTCGCAACTCCTCGGCGTTCGGGTAGTCGGTTTCCTTGATACGGCGGTAGTAGGTGCTGCTGGAAACGCCGAGTGCATCGAAGAGGTCCTTGGAATCGATCTCTCCATCGAGGAGGTAATCGAGCAGGGCCTTGAGCTGTCGGCCGTTCTCATCGGTGCGTGGCACGAGATAAACAATAAACTGATTCTCCGAATCAGGGCAGTCCCGGCAAACATGCAACCCGTTCTTTATTGACAGAGGCGTCACAGTTCTGGGAGTGGTCTCCCGATTCTGGGACATTGGTTGTACCGTTGACGACATGGTCGCTTCGTACAAGGCCGACGAGGTCAGCGCCTTCGTTACTCCCGTACCGGCGAAGCTTCAATTGGTCGATCACGTCGCTGAAGACGGAGTTGCGCCGCGGTTCGCGACTGTGCGTACACGCCCGGCCAGCGAATTGGCAGACGAACTCGGCGGTGCCGCAGATTGGGTCGGGGTGCGGGCCGAGGAGATTCTGCTCGCGGCCCTCGGTCGGGCGCTTGGCCGGACCCGAGGTGAGGGTGAAGTAGCCGTCGACGTGGCCGTCGAGGGTCATTCGGTGTTCCGCAGTGTTGCGCTGATCTGTTCCGATGCCCGCCCGATGGGCCCCACCGAGATGTTGCAGGGCGCCCACACCGCGCTTGCCGCAGCGTCCGGTTCTGCCGACGCCGCCGCCGACGTTCTGCTGAACGTCGGCGCCGACCGGAACGGGGCCGGTAGCCATGCACTCGAACTGTGGGTGCGCCAAACCGGGGGACAACTGCACGTTGACTGGTTGTACGACGTCACGAGGTTCGACCGCTACAGCGTCGAGGAACTGGCCGAGCAGTTCCCCTTTGCGTTGATCGCGATCACCTCGGACGCTGCGGCGCCGCTATAGCGCTGACGTAGGCCCGCTAGACTCTGGGCCACCAGCGTCGATCCGGCCATCACCGGGGAGCTTTCGGAAGAACAGCGTTGTGCCGGTCATTCCGGTCGGCAACGTCCAGTAGAGCCGAACGGGTAGGCCCGTCATAGCCTTGCATTGAGCGGCGCACCGCGGGTGCGCAAGCGGGGTGGTACCGCGGCGCTCGCGCACCGGCGCGACGTCGTCCCCGTGCCTGACGAGACTGGCACAGGAGACGTACGCACGTGACCGCCTATCCGAGGCCGGGGACCGGGGCGCCCGAGTTCCCGGCGCTCGAAGCCGATGTATTGGACTACTGGGTCCGCGACGACACTTTCCGGGCAAGCATCGATCGACGCCACGGTGCGCCGGAGTATGTGTTCTACGACGGACCGCCGTTCGCGAACGGGCTCCCGCACTACGGGCACCTGCTGACCGGGTACGTCAAGGACATCGTGCCGCGCTATCGGACGATGCGTGGCTACAAGGTCGAGCGCCGATTCGGCTGGGACACCCATGGCCTACCGGCCGAGCTCGAGGTGCAGCGTCAGCTCGGTATCACCGACAAGGGTCAGATCGAGCAGATGGGCATCGAGAAGTTCAACGACGCCTGCCGAGCATCGGTCCTCAGGTACACCGACGAGTGGCGCTCCTACGTGACGCGTCAGGCGCGCTGGGTCGACTTCGAAAACGACTACAAGACACTAGATCTCAGCTTTATGGAGTCGGTGATCTGGGCCTTCAAGCAGCTGTGGGACAAGGATCTGGCCTATGAGGGCAACCGGGTGCTGCCGTACTGCTGGAATGACGAGACACCGCTGTCGAGCCACGAGCTGCGCATGGATGAGGACGTATACCAGGCCCGGCAGGATCCAGCGGTTACGGTCGGCTACCGGGTCGCGGGAGGAGATGTCGAGGAACTCGTTGGGGCCTACCTGCTGATCTGGACGACGACGCCGTGGACCCTGCCGTCCAACCAGGCCGTCGCGGTCAACCCCGACGTCGACTACGTCCTCGTCGAGGCCCCCGATGGCCGGCGCTACGTGCTGGCGGCGGCACGCGTGAGCGCTTACGCGCGTGAGCTTGGCGAAGAGCCGCAGATCGTGGCCACCTACTCAGGCCGAGAACTCCTGGGCGTGCCCTACGCGCCGCCGTTTCCCTACTTCCGCGATAGTCAGGTCGACTCACCCAACGCTTTTCGCGTGCTGGCCGGCGAGTTCGTCAGCACCGAGGATGGCACCGGGCTGGTCCACCTGGCGCCGGCATACGGCGAGGACGACATGGCCATCGCGCAAGCCGCCGGCATCGAGGCAGTCACACCGGTCGATGCCAAGGGTCGGTTCGACGCCACGGTCCCCGACTATGCGGGCCAGCACGTATTCGACGCCAATCCGCAGATCATCCGTGATCTCAAGAATCAGTGTGGTGCCGCGGGGGTCAACGGTGCGGTGCTGCTGCGCCACGACACCTACGAACACTCGTATCCGCACTGCTGGCGGTGTCGTAATCCGCTCATCTACCGGGCGGTGTCGTCGTGGTTCATCAAGGTCACCGAATTCCGCGACCGAATGGTCGAACTCAATGCGCAGATAACGTGGTATCCGGAACACGTCAAGGACGGTCAGTTCGGCAAGTGGCTGCAGGGCGCGCGTGATTGGTCCATCTCGCGAAACCGCTACTGGGGCACTCCCATTCCGGTGTGGAGGTCCGATGATCCCGCGTACCCGCGAATCGACGTCTATGGCAGCCTCGATGAGCTCGAACGAGACTTCGGGGTCCGTCCGAGCAATTTGCATCGGCCCTTCATCGACGAATTAACCCGCCCCAATCCGGACGATCCAACGGGCCAGTCGACGATGCGTCGAATCCCCGACGTGCTCGATGTGTGGTTCGACTCGGGTTCGATGCCGTTCGCGCAGGTGCACTATCCGTTCGAAAACCAGCAGTGGTTCGCCGGTGGTGCGGAGGCGCATTTCCCGGGCGACTTCATCGTCGAGTACATCGGGCAGACCCGCGGCTGGTTCTACACGCTGCACATCCTGGCGACGGCGTTGTTCGACAAACCGGCATTTCGGACATGTGTCTCGCACGGGATCGTGCTGGGCAACGACGGCCAGAAGATGAGCAAGTCGCTGCGGAACTATCCCGACGTCACCGAAGTGTTCGACCGGGACGGATCCGACGCCATGCGCTGGTTCCTGATGGCCTCCCCGATCCTGCGTGGTGGCAACCTGGTGGTGACCGAGCAGGGCATCCGCGAGGGGGTTCGGCAGGTGCTGCTGCCGCTGTGGAATGCCTACACCTTCCTGGCGCTGTATGCGCCGACGAAGGGCGTTTGGCGCACCGACTCCACCCATGTGCTGGACCGTTACATTCTGGCCAAACTCGCTGCCCTGCGGGACCAGCTGACCGCGTCGATGGACACCTGTGACATCTCGGTCGCGTGTGACCAGTTGCGCCAATTCACCGAGGCGTTGACGAACTGGTATGTACGTCGCTCGCGTTCCCGGTTCTGGGAAGAGGACGCCGATGCGATCGACACGTTGCACACCGTCCTCGAGGTGACCAGTCGGTTGGCCGCTCCGCTGCTCCCACTGGTCACCGAGGTGATCTGGCGCGGGATCACCGGGGAGCGGTCAGTGCACCTGACCGACTGGCCCGACGCCGAACTGCTGCCTGCCGATCCACAATTGGTTGCTGACATGGACCTGGTCCGTGAGGTCGCCTCGACGGGATCCTCACTGCGGAAGGCCAAGAAGCTGCGGGTCCGCCTGCCGCTACCGAAGTTGACTGTCGCCTTGGACAAGTCCGTCGACCCCTCCTCGCTGACCCCGTACCGGGATCTGATCGCCGATGAGCTGAACGTCAAGTCCGTCGAGTTCACCGACGACATCGACGTGCACGGCCGATTCGAGCTCGCTGTGAACGCGCGCGCCGCCGGTCCGCGTCTCGGCAAGGACGTGCAGCACGCGATCAAGGCTGTCAAGGCGGGGCAGGGGGTGCTGAACGCCGACGGCACTCTGACCGCGGGGCCGACGATCCTGCTTCCCGAGGAATTCACCTCGAGGTTGGTCGCTGCCGACCCGGAATGGACTGCGGCCTTACCCGACGGCGCGGGTCTGGTGGTGCTGGACGGCACCCTCACCCCCGAATTGGAAGCCGAGGGCTGGGCTAAAGACCGCATCCGGGAGCTGCAGGAGTTACGTAAGTCGACCGGGTTGGACGTCTCCGACCGCATCGCGGTGGTGATCTCAGTGCCCGCCGAGCATGAGCCGTGGGCGCGCACCCACCGTGATCTGATCGCCGGGGAAATCCTCGCGACCAGTTTCGAATTCGGCGATCCCGTTGATGGCACCGAAATCGGCGACGGCGTGCGGGTCGCGCTGGAGAAGGCCTGAGCCCCGATCAGCCTTCGACTACGCGTGCCTCGCGGTCCCCGAGAAGAACGGTGTCGCCTGGTCGTAGCTGTCGGCCACGGCGGGTATCGACTTCGCCGTTGACGCTGACCAGACCGTCGGCGATGACCGACTTCGCGTCTGCGCCGCTGTCGATCAGGTTCGCCAGTTTGAGGAACTGGCCTAGGCGGATGGACTGGTCGCGGATCGGCACGTCGTACACCACCGCAACGCTAGACGCCTACGATTCGCCGTGTGGGCGCGCGATGGGTCCTGCACCTGGACATGGATGCGTTCTTCGCCTCCGTCGAGCAGTTGACCCGGCCCACGCTGCACGGTCGGGCGGTACTGGTTGGCGGTCTGGGCGGCCGCGGTGTGGTGGCGGGCGCCAGCTACGAGGCGCGGGTCTTCGGTGCCCGGTCGGCGATGCCGATGCATCAAGCGCGTCGGCTGGTCGGTGCGTCGGCGGTCGTATTGCCACCGCGTGGTGTGGTGTACGGGTTGGCCAGCCGCCGCGTCTTCGAGACGGTGCGCACCATGGTGCCGGTACTCGAACAGTTGTCCTTCGACGAGGCATTCGGGGAACCCGCTGAGCTCGCCGGTGCTTCGCCGGCCGAGGTGGAGGCGTTCTGCGAGACGCTGCGCGCCGAAGTTGCTTCGGTCACTGGACTGGTCGCCTCCGTCGGCGCGGGTTCGGGCAAGCAGCTCGCCAAGATCGCTTCGGGTCTGGCCAAACCGAACGGAATCACCGTGGTGCCCCGCGAGCAGGAGCGGGTTCTGCTCGATCGCCTACCGGTGCGCAGGCTCTGGGGTATCGGGCCGGTGGCCGAGGAGAAGTTGCACCGCCTTGGTGTGGACACCGTCGGCGGCTTCGCGGCGCTGTCAGACACCGAGGTCGCGAACATTCTCGGGGGCACGGTCGGTCCCGCGCTGCACCGGCTGGCACAAGGAATCGATGATCGGCCCGTCGCGGAGAACGCCCCGGCCAAGCAGATCAGCGCGGAGTCGACGTTTCCAGCGGACTTGACGACTCTCGACCAGCTCCGCGAGGCGGCGGGTCCGATAGGCGAACATGCCCATCGACGTCTGCTCAGAGATGGTCGAGGGGCGCGCACCGTCACCGTCAAGTTGAAGAAATCTGACATGAGCATTCTCACCAGGTCCGCGACGTTGCCGTATGCGACCAACGACGCTGCGATGTTGAACGCGACCGCGCGCAGACTTCTCCTCGACCCGGTCGAGATCGGTCCCATTCGCCTGGTCGGAATAAGCTTCTCCGGATTGTCGGAAGTTCAGCAGGAGTCGCTGTTTCCCGATCTGGAGTTGATGGTGGCCGAAGAGGTCTCGAGCATCGGTTCGCCGCGGCCCTCCGCTGCCGCTGCCCCTGCGGCAGCGGTATGGCAGGTCGGCGATGACGTCGTACACGCTGTCCACGGGCACGGGTGGATCCAGGGCGCCGGGCACGGTGTCATGACGGTGCGCTTCGAAACTCGCAGTACCGGTCCAGGGCAGTCGCGGACTCTTCCCATCGACGACGATGCCGTGACTCGCGCCGATCCGGTGGACAGCCTGGACTGGCCGGATTTCGTCGACGAGCTGGCCCGTCGCAACAGCGCGCCCTAAACGCTGAGGCCTCTGGTCAGCTCCAGCGCTCGAACACGCTCGGCGCCGGGACGCCGCTGGCCAACGCGGCCATCAGCAGCACGCGCGCCTGCGACGGCCGGAGCCGCCCCACCACAAACGCACCCGCATCCACCAGGGCGTGTCCGGGTCCGTAGTTAGGGCTGACGCATCCGCCCGGCACCCGCGTTGACACAGCGATCGCAACGCCGTCGCGGCAGTGTCGGCGGACACCCTCGACCAGCGCAGGTCCGACGTTGCCTGCGCCCAGTGCTTCCAGCACGATGCCCCGAGCACCTGCGGCGACATATGCGTCGAGCGCGGCGGTATCGACACCGGGGTAAGCGGCGACGATGTCCACCCGCGGTGCGGTGGCGGCCGCCAGGTGACCGAGGAATGGACGATCCTTGCCCGAACCCAGCGTGCGGCCCGCGAACGCCTGCAGATCGCCGCCGGCCACCTTGTAGAGCCCCAGCGGTTCAAACAGTCGGCCGGCGAAACTCACCGCGACACCAAGGCCGCGAGCCTCCGGGCTGGCCGCGTAGGCGAGCGCGTCGCGCAGATTCGCCGGCCCATCGGCACCGGGCGCGTCAGCGCTGCGCAGGGCGCCGGTCAAGACCACGGGCACTTCACCGTCGTAGGTGAGTTCCAGCCACAGCGCCGTCTCCTCCATCGTGTCGGTGCCGTGGGTGACGACGATCCCTCCGGCGGCCTGGTCGGCCGACGCCGACCGGATCGCTGCGGTGATCAGGTCCCAATCCGCCGGGGTCAGCTGGGAGCTGTCCAATGCCATCGTGTCGATCGCATCGACGTCCAGTCCCTCGGTCAGGTCGGCTGCGGACAGGGCGGGGCGCAGCACGGCGTCACTACCCGCGTTCGTCGAGATTGTCCCACCGGTGGCTATGACAACGAGTCGGCCCATGGGTGAAATTGTTCCTCACTGTTGCTTTGCGATGATGGTGGGCGTGACTGATGAATCATCGAGCCCCGCCGAGCCGGTGGCCGGCGACGGCGCGACGGAGCCACCGCAGGGTGGGCCCAGGCGTCGCCTGCGCCTTCTGCTTACCGTAGCGGGGGTGGTGCTCGCCCTGGACATCGTCACCAAGGTGATCGCGGTGAGATTGCTGACGCCTGGTCAGCCCGTACCGATAATCGGCGATACCGTGACGTGGACGCTGGTGCGCAACTCGGGCGCGGCGTTCTCGATGGCGACCGGGTACACGTGGGTGCTCACCCTGGTCGCGACGGGCGTCGTTTTCGGCATCATCTGGATGGGTCGTCGCTTGGTGTCTCCGTGGTGGGCGGTCGGTCTGGGCATGATTCTCGGCGGTGCCATGGGCAACCTCGTCGACCGGTTCTTCCGATCACCCGGGCCGTTGCGCGGCCACGTCGTGGACTTCCTGTCCATCGGGTGGTGGCCGGTGTTCAACGTGGCAGACCCCTCCGTGGTGGGCGGTGCGATCCTGCTGGTGGCGTTGTCGTTGTTCGGCTTCGACTTCGATACCGTCGGCAGGCGCCAGCCGGACGACGCCGAGTCCGAGGACTGATGACCACACGTTCCATGCCGGTTCCGGAAGGGCTGGCGGGCATGCGAGTCGACGCCGGGCTGGCCCGGCTCCTCGGGCTGTCGCGCACCGCGGCAGCAGCGCTGGCAGAGGAGGGCGGCGTCGAACTGGACGGGGTCCGTGCGGGTAAGTCCGACAAGCTGATCGCAGGCGGCTGGCTGGAGGTGAGGCTGCCGGAGGCGCCGGCTCCGGTGGAGAACACGCCGGTGGAGATCGAGGGCATGTCGATCCTGTATTCCGACGATGACATCGTCGCGGTCGACAAGCCGCCCGGGGTGGCGGCGCACGCCACCGTCGGCTGGCATGGTCCGACGGTGCTCGGGGGGCTGGCGGCGGCAGGGTTCCGGATCAGCACCTCGGGAATCCACGAGCGTCAGGGCATTGTGCACCGATTGGACGTCGGCACCTCCGGTGTGATGGTGGTGGCGCTGTCGGAGCGGGCGTATACCCTGCTCAAGAGGGCATTTAAGCAGCGCACTGTGCAGAAGCGCTACCACGCGCTGGTCCAGGGCCACCCGGACCCGTCCAGCGGAACGATCGATGCGCCGATCGGTCGACACCGGGGTAACGACTGGAAGTTCGCCGTCGTCGAGGGCGGCAGGCACAGCGTGACCCACTACGACACCTTGGAGGCGCACCAGGCCGCAAGTCTTCTCGACATTGAGCTCGAGACCGGTCGCACCCACCAGATCCGGGTTCATTTCGCCGCCTTGCATCACCCGTGCTGCGGGGACCTGACCTACGGAGCAGATCCGACTTTGGCAAAAAGGCTTGGCTTGGAACGTCAATGGTTGCACGCCAGGTTCTTGGCGTTCGCGCATCCAGCTGATGGGCGGCGTGTTGAGATCACCAGTCCGTACCCCGCCGACCTACAACGTGCCCTGGACGACCTACGCGGCTACCGCGGATGACACCAGGTGGGTCCAGCGCCTGCCCACCGACACGCAGCGCGACACGCCGCGGGCCGTCGGTAGCCGGTCATAGACTGGCCACGCTATGAGCGGTTCAGATTGGCAGTCCTCGGGGTCGTTTGTCCACCTGCATAACCACACCGAGTACTCGATGCTTGATGGTGCTGCGAAGATCAGTCCGATGCTGGCCGAGGCGCAGCGGTTAGGCATGCCCGCGGTAGGCATGACCGATCACGGAAACATGTTCGGCGCCAGTGAGTTCTATAACAAAGCGACCGAGATAGGCATCAAGCCGATCATTGGTGTGGAGGCCTATATCGCTCCGGCCTCGCGTTTCGAGACCAAGCGAGTCCTGTGGGGCGATCCTGGCCAGAAGGGTGATGATGTTTCGGGCAGCGGCGCCTACACCCACATGACGATGGTCGCGGAGAACGCGACCGGGTTACGCAACCTGTTCAAGCTGTCGTCATTGGCGTCTTTCGAGGGCCAGCTCGGCAAGTGGTCGCGGATGGACGCCGAGCTGATCGCCGAACACGCCGAGGGCATCATTGCCACCACCGGCTGTCCTTCGGGCGAGGTGCAGACTCGGCTGCGCCTCGGTCATGAGCGTGAGGCTCTGGAAGCGGCGGGGAAGTGGCGGGAGATCTTCGGTCCGGACAATTTCTTCCTGGAGTTGATGGACCATGGACTCGACATCGAACGGCGGGTTCGCGACGGGCTCCTCGAACTCGGCAAGAAGTTGTCGATCCCGCCGCTGGCCACCAACGATTGCCACTACGTCACCCGCGACCACGCGCACAACCACGAGGCACTGTTGTGCGTGCAGACCGGCAAGACCCTGTCGGATCCCGCCCGGTTCAAATTCGACGGCGACGGATACTTCCTCAAGTCCGCGGCCGACATGCGTGCGCTGTGGGATGACGCCGTGCCCGGCGCCTGCGACTCGACCTTGCTGATCGCCGAGCGGGTGCAGTCCTACGCCGATGTGTGGCAGCCGCACGACCGGATGCCGGTCTTCCCGGTGCCCGACGGGCACACCCAGGAGACCTGGTTGCGCCACGAGGTCACCGACGGATTGCAACGACGGTTCCCGTCCGGTGTGGGCCAAAACTACACCGACCGGGCTGATTACGAGATCAAGGTCATCTGCGACAAGGGTTTCCCCTCCTACTTCCTCATCGTCGCCGACCTGATCAACTACGCCCGCTCGGTCGACATTCGGGTGGGGCCGGGCCGTGGTTCGGCAGCCGGCTCGTTGGTGGCCTACGCGCTGGGGATCACCAACATCGATCCGATTCCGCACGGTCTGCTGTTCGAGCGATTCCTCAACCCGGAGCGGCCGTCGGCGCCCGACATCGACATCGACTTCGACGACCGTCGCCGCGGGGAGATGCTTCGGTACGCGGCCAACAGGTGGGGTAGCGACCGGGTTGCCCAGGTCATCACCTTCGGCACCATCAAGACCAAAGCGGCGCTAAAGGATTCGGCGCGGGTGCACTACGGTCAGCCAGGGTTCGCCATCGCCGATCGCATCACCAAAGCGTTGCCGCCGCCGATCATGGCCAAGGACATCCCGCTGTCGGGCATCACCGACCCCAGCCATGAGCGGTTCAAGGAAGCCGCCGAGGTGCGCGGGCTGATCGATACCGATCCCGACGTGCGGACGATCTATGAGACCGCTCGCGGGCTGGAGGGGCTGGTCCGCAATGCGGGCGTACATGCCTGTGCGGTGATCATGAGCTCCGAGCCACTCATTGACGCCATCCCGTTGTGGCGGCGCCCGCAGGATGGTGCGGTCATCACCGGGTGGGACTACCCGTCGTGCGAAGACATCGGCCTGTTGAAGATGGATTTCCTCGGGCTGCGGAACTTGACGATCATCGGGGACTGCATCGAGAACATCAAGGCCAACCGGGGTATCGACCTCGATCTGGAGGGACTGTCCCTCGACGACCCGGCAGCCTACGAACTCCTCGGCCGCGGTGACACGCTCGGTGTATTCCAGCTGGACGGTGGCCCGATGCGGGATTTGCTGCGCCGCATGCAGCCCACCGAGTTCAACGACATCGTGGCGGTACTGGCGCTCTATCGGCCGGGCCCGATGGGTATGAACGCGCACAACGACTATGCCGACCGCAAGAACGGGCGTCAGGCGGTCAAGCCGATACATCCGGAGCTCGAGGAGCCGTTGCGCGAAATTCTCGCCGAGACCCACGGCCTGATCGTCTACCAAGAGCAGATCATGTTCATCGCGCAGAAGGTCGCCTCTTACACCATGGGTAAGGCCGACGCGCTGCGCAAGGCCATGGGCAAGAAGAAACTTGAGGTTCTGGAGGCCGAGTACCAGGGTTTCAAGGAGGGGATGACCTCTAACGGCTTCTCCGAAGCTGCAGTGAAGGCGTTGTGGGACACCATTCTTCCGTTCGCCGGGTACGCGTTCAACAAGTCGCACGCCGCCGGTTACGGCCTGGTGTCCTACTGGACGGCCTACCTGAAGGCGAACTACCCGGCCGAGTACATGGCAGGCCTACTGACTTCGGTCGGCGACGACAAAGACAAAGCGGCGGTGTATCTGGCGGACTGTCGCCGGCTCGGCATCACGGTGCTGCCGCCGGACGTCAACGAATCGGTACAGAACTTCGCCTCTGTCGGCAATGACATCCGGTTCGGCCTCGGAGGGGTGCGCAACGTAGGCGCGAACGTCGTTGCCTCGCTCATCAACACGCGAACTGGGAAGGGCAAGTTCACCGACTTCTCGGACTATCTCAACAAGATCGATATCGGGCCGTGCAATAAGAAGGTCACGGAGTCGCTGATCAAGGCCGGCGCATATGACTCATTGGGGCATCCCCGCAAGGGGCTGTTCCTGGTACACACCGATGCGGTGGACTCGGTGTTGGGCACGAAGAAGGCCGAGGCGATGGGTCAGTTCGACCTGTTCGGAGGTGCTGACGGCGCCGATTCCGGAGACTCGGTGTTCACCATCAAGGTGCCTGACGAGGAATGGGAGGACAAGCACAAGCTCGCCCTCGAACGGGAGATGCTGGGACTGTACGTGTCCGGACACCCGCTCAACGGTGTCGCCCACCTGCTGTCCACCCAGGTGGACACCGCCATCCCGGCGATCCTGGACGGCGACGTAGCCAACGACACGCAAGTCCGAGTCGGCGGAATCCTGGCCTCGGTGAATCGTCGTGTCAACAAGAACGGGTTACCTTGGGCCTCAGCGCAGTTGGAGGACCTCACCGGCGGTATCGAGGTGCTGTTCTTCCCGCAGACCTACTCGATGTTCGGTGCCGAGATCGCCGATGATGTCGTCGTGTTGCTGGGCGCCAAGGTGGCCATTCGGGACGACCGGATCTCGTTGATCGCCAACCAGCTTGTTGTGCCAGATTTTTCCGGTGCTCAGGTGAACCGGCCCGTCGCGCTGAGCCTGCCAACGCGGCAATGCACGGTCGACAAGGTTAACGCGCTCAAGCAGGTGCTGACACGTCATCCCGGGACTGCTCAGGTGCATCTGCGCCTGATCAGCGGGGAGCGAATCACCACCCTCGAGTTGGATCAGTCCCTTCGGGTAACGCCGTCCTCGGCGCTGATGGGTGATCTGAAGGAGTTGTTGGGCCCGGGCTGTCTGGGCGGATGAACTCGCCCCCGCCGGCGGGGCTGAGTGCGTGGCGATTCGTCACCACCTTCGGCGTGATCAGCCTGCTGGCCGACATTGTCTACGAGGGTGCCCGTTCCATCACCGGGCCGTTGCTGGCCTCGCTGGGGGCCACTGCGGTCGTGGTCGGAGTCGTCACCGGTGTCGGGGAGGCCGCGGCTTTGCTCCTGCGGATCGTCTCGGGTCCGCTGACTGACCGCACGGGCAGGTTCTGGGCCTGGGCGATCGCCGGCTACTTCCTGACGGTGATCACCGTGCCGTTCCTCGGCGTGGTCGGTGTGCTGTGGGCGGCGGCCGCGCTGGTGATCGCCGAACGGGTCGGCAAGGCGGTGCGCAGTCCGGCTAAGGACACGTTGCTTTCGCACGCGACCGCGATCACCGGTCGCGGTCGGGGATTCGCCGTGCACGAGGCGATGGACCAGGTCGGGGCCGTTGCCGGACCGCTAGCGGTGGCAGCCATGTTGATCGCGTTCGGCGGTGACTTCGGGCCGACGTTGGGGTTGTTGGCCATCCCGGGCATGGGTGTTCTGATGCTGTTGCTGTGGTTGCGCGCACGGGTGCCCGAGCCGGCGCGCTACGAAGTCGTGAACGCGCCACCGGGTAAACCTGCTGTCTCGCAGAGCTTCCTGCGATCGTTGCCCGGGTCGTTCTGGAAATACTCCGGCTTCTCGGCGGCAACCATGGTGGGATTCACCACGTTCGGAGTGCTGTCCTTCCATCAGGTTCAGCAGGGGATCGTACCGCTGGCGGTGGTTCCGGTGATCTACGCTGCCGCCATGGTTGCCGACGCCGTCGCGGCACTCATCACAGGTTGGGCCTATGACCGCGTCGGTGCGCGGGTCCTCGGCGTGTTACCGGTGTTGGCCGGGCTGGTGCCGGTACTGGCCTTCGCCGACCACATCGCACCAGTGCTCGCGGGGGCTCTGGTGTGGGGAGCGGCCGTCGGCATCCAGGAGTCGACGCTGCGCGCCGTCGTCGCCGATCTGGTCGAACCAGCTCGCCGGGCGACCGCCTACGGCGTCTACGCCGCGGTGATCGGGGCCGCCGCCGCGACGGGTGGGGCACTGACCGGGCTGCTGTACTCGCATTCGGTGACCCTGTTGATCGTGGCGGTACTCGCGGTGCAAATTGCGGCGATGGCTAGCCTGCCGTTCGTGCGCGCTCCGGCCCGCTCGCACGGCGGCTGATCGGCCGCAACCAGATCGGTCAATATCCGATCGAAATGCGCAGCTGGTCGGCCGGCTCGGTGTTATTGAGGATCAGCACCGAACTTTGGTCATTGACGTCGTCGTAGGGGAACCCGTAGGCGAGGTGTTCGATGCCGATATCGTGGAACAGCTTGGCCCAAGGGTTCCACCGCTGGCCGTCCGGATAATAGGCGGCGACGTTGTTCCACTGCTCGGGAGTATCTGCCACACCTCGGTTGAATGCCGCGTCAAGCTCGGCGAGGAACAACACCTGCAGTCCCGCACCGGCGAATGGGCCGTCGGCGGCAAAGGTTTCCGCCGTCGTGGGTTTGGCCATGGTGTAGGCGCTGGGCGCACCGCCCGATGGGGTCACGGTGTATTCGAACAAGCGGGTGCCGGCGTTGACGCCGCCGCTGACCGTGTAGCCGGGGCCGCTGTGGGTGAACGTTTCGTCGGTGTACTTCTCCCAGAAGTCCGCGATAGGTTCGTCGAGCCACTGGGCCACCGCGCCAGGCTGAGTCGTTCGCGGCGACAGTATCCGTAGCGGGTTGCCTCCGGCATCTCTGATGACCAGTGGCTGGAATGCCGTCGGAAGCGTTTGGGCAAACGTGGTGAACACGTCGCTGCGCGTCGCGTCTAAGCCCCGGGTGGCCGAGAAGCCGCTGGCCGACTGTTCCAGGGTGAACTTGATGGGCAGCGCGAACTGGTCGACCTGGGTTGTGTTGGCGCCGAAAGCGATCCGGCCATAGTCATAGGTCAGCTCAAAATAGTCATACACCGTGTCATAGTTGGGATCGAGCTGATACACCGGGTCCGGCCCGGCCCAGCTGGCGTTGTCGGCGCCGATGCCGATGAACAATGGCCGGCCCATCGAGACGTACATCCGGGTGCCCTGTATCTCCGGCGGAACCCGCAGTTCGCCCGCCTCGGCGAGGCTGAACGACATGTTGGCGTAGTTCACGCCGTCCTTCTCCAGGTGGCCCGGGGCCTCGGCGCTGGTGTGGTCGAGTGGGTGAGCCACGCCCGCCCCGTCGACCCAGGACCAGGTGCCCGGCGGCGTCTGGCCGAGAATGGTCAGGAATATCTCGTCGTCGCCGAAAGCCCCGCCGGTGTTGTTGACCAGAGACACCGGAAAAGAACCGGCCGGCGTACCCGATGGTGGGGGAGGAGACGGCGGAGGTTCCGGCGCCGGACTTGACGTATCGCCATAGACATAGCGGGTACCGGCACCGAAAGTGTCCAGAAAAAAGGTTTCTACCGCGGGGTTGGCCTCGATCCGCGAGTCGCCCCATTCAGGGCCCCATCCGTGCGCGGGCCAATCGGAGTTGATGTAGGCCAGCGCGGCCACGTCGTATTGTTCGACCACCTCATCCAAGCGGTCCAGGTACTCGATGAATAGGTTGGGATCGCTGGCCGCCGGATTTTGCGCCGTCGATTCGGCAATGACGATTTGGTGGCTCTGCGTTCGGGCAAAATCCATGGCCAGCGCGAGGTTCGGATCGATTCGCTGCCCCGGCGCGTTGGTCGTCCCGTTGACTTCCATGCCAACGTCGTTGTTGAAGACCGAGAACCCGATCCAGTCGACGTTCTCCGGGCCTGGGTACAGCCACTGGGTGTCGTTCAGCCCCCGCACCGGGTGGAAGCCGAACTCTACGTTATCGGCTTGGGTCTCGATACGGTCGACGATGTGGTTGTAGGCGTCGATGAAGGCGTAACGATCAAGTTCGGGGATGGCGTCGGGGTTGTCGAATACATTGATTCCCGAATTTGCCTGCTCGGTGAGCCAGTCGTTGATGTACTGCTCGCCGGTATAGGCGAAGAGCGGTAGGCCGACTTCGTATCCGACGCGGAGTAGAAACTGTGTGTCGGGACGGCTCGCGATGATGTCAGCGAAACTGTCAATCTGCTCGTCCCACATGCCGTTCCGGATATCGTTCAGCGCCTCCCACACCGCGTTCGAGTTGTAGTCGGCAGCATTCGGATTGACCATCTGACCGTATCCGCCAGCCGGGGTGTTGTCCTTGAGGCTCAGCGCGACCATGGCGTAGTCGCCTAGATCGTTGTCGCGGATGTAGTCCAAGAATTCGGCGTTCGGGCCGTCATCACCCTGCTCGATCGTCCCCCAATAGAAAGTGGAGTAGTGCGAGGAGCCGGCCGGGGTGAGCCCGGTCTCCTCGATGAAGCCGATGTACTCCTGCTGGAAGGTCTGCCCGACGAGCATCAATGTCTGGCCGTCAGCCAGGTCGCCGAGGGGCGCAGGCGTCGCACCGGGTTCTTGGGGGTTGTGGACCGGCATGACGGTGATGGTGACCGTGGCCGGGCCGCTGCTAGCTGTGCCGTCGGAGGCGGTGTAAGTGAAGCTGTCGGTACCGTCGAAGTTGGCATTCGGGGTGTAGGTGAACAAGCCGTTCGGATTCAGGTTCACGCTGCCGTGCGCTGCGCCGCTACCCAATGCGGCACTGAGCGTGTCGTTGTCGGCATCGGTGTCGTTGGCAAGCACGTTTCCCAACACGGCGGTGCCTTCGGTGGTGACGATCGTGTCGTCGCGGGCGACCGGCGCAGTGCCAGCCGGTGTGTAGTTCTTGCCGTCAGCCCCGTGTGGTGCTGGGCCAGAGACCGCGGCACCGTCAGCACCGTTGGTGCCGCCGGGGCCCGCCGTGCCGCCGGGGCCCGCACTACCTGAAGCGCCGCCGGCACCCCCCTTCCCCCCAGCTGGACTCGCGGCGTCACCATCGGCGCCATCACCACCGTCGCCGCCGGCGCCGCCGTTTCCACCGGCGCCCCCGTTGCCCCCGCGGCCGAACCAACTGCCTGAGCCGCCGACGCCGCCCGCCCCGCCATTGCCGCCGCGGGTGCCGTCAGTGCCCGATGCGCCCGGAGTGTAGGCATCCGTCCCGTCGATACCGTCCGCGCCATTGCCGCCAGGTCCGCCGTCGCCACCGCTGCCCGCGAAAAACCCTGCGTTGCCACCATTTCCGCCGCGTGCGCCGTTGCCACCGCGAATCACCGCCGCGCGGCCGGCCCCGCCGTTGCCGCCGTTCCCGAAGAACCGCCCGCCGTTTCCGCCCTCGCCGCCGTTGAAGCCATCACCGCCATCCCCGAACCAGCCGGCCGAGCCACCGTGACACACCATGCCACCGGTGCAGGTGGTCGCGTCCCAGCTGAATCCGTTGCCCCACAACAACCCTGCATCGGGGTGCTCGGCAGTCCCGTGGCCAAACAGCCAGACGCTGGTGTCAGCACCAAGGCCGACCTCACGGCGCACATACGCCGCGGCCGCCCAGTGGAGTGGGTCTGCCACCGGCGCGACCGGATCCGCCTCCTGGACCGGGTCGGCGGTCATCGTCTGTACCGCCGACGGCACGTCCGACACCGGCATGGCAGTCAATACCGGCTCTGGGGGCTCCGCGACTACCGAAGCTGGGCCGGAAGAGCTCCTGCCAACGGAATCCGAGGTTTGGCGCGTCTCCGCCGGTGCTGACTCCAATGAATCCCCACGACGATCCGAAAGGCCTGAGGGCTCATCAGGATCCTCGACCGCCGGGTCGAGGGCTGGGGCCGAATCCAGCGCATCCGAATCCAGCGCATCCGAGACTGACGTTGCGGCTTGGGCCTGCTCGATCGTGGGGTCAGCGCTCGACGGTCCCGGCTGCGACGTCGGTTCGGACTCG